>DASZPT010000425.1:0-17323 GCA_035549935.1 Gemmatimonadales bacterium | reverse complement strand
GGTCCGCACCCTGCCGCATGGCCGGAGCGGCGAGATCCTCCAGGCCCTGCAGCCGTCCCAGCAGGTCGCCGCGGGATGGGTGGTCGTACGCTCGGCCCAGGCCGCCCTCCTCGCGGGCGCCCGCGAGAGTTACCGCGGCGTGCAGCCGGTCGAGGGGCCCCGTGTCCGGGTCGACGTCCGCGCGTGGGGCGCCGCCGGTGGTGTCCTCACCCTGGAGTGGAACGCCGCGGGAGAGACGGTCACGGTCAAGAGCACCGCCCAGCTCGCGCCCGCCACGAAGCATGGCCTCGACGCCGAGCGGCTCCGGGCCCAGCTCGGCCGCCTCGGGGAAACCCCCTTCGCGCTCGGCGCGCTCGACCTCGCCGGCCTCGCGAGCGGACTCTTCCTTCCGGTGAGCGCGCTCAACGACCTCCGCCAGGAGGCCGTGGCCCAGCTGATGGACCGGCGCCACTGGGCCGAGGAGGCGCGGCTCGCCGCTCGGGCCGAGGCGATCGACCAGGCCCTCGTCAACGCCGAGGGACCCGCGCCCGGCGCGGAGACGGCCGTGGCACCCGGCGCCCGCCTCACCGCCGAGGTCTGGCGCCTCGAAGATGTGATGCCCGCCGTCGAGGCCGGCGCCGACGAGATCTCGCTCGACCTCTTCCTCCGCCACCCGACTCCGCCGGTGTCCCGGGTCAAGGCGATGCTCCAGGCCGCCGCCGGGCGCGGCGTCACCGTCCGGCTCCGCACCCCGACCATCGTGCGGCCGGAGGAGCGGAAGGTCCTCGACAAGTGGCTCGCCCTCGACACACCGCTGGTGAGTGGCCATCTCGGGCTCGTAGCGGAGCTCGCCGCCCGCGGGCGCCGGGTGGTGGCCGACTACGCGGTCAACTGCTTCAATCAGCACACCGCGCGCGAGATCTTCCGGCTCGGCGCCGAGCGGATCGTGCTGAGCGTGGAGCTGACGGGCGAGGAGATGCGGCAGGTGGCGGCCCCGTGGGGCGGCGCCGGGTTCGAGGTCTTCGTCTACGGGCGTCCCGAAGGGATGACGCTGGAGCACTGCGTGCTCTCGGCCGCCTTCGAGCGGGAGCCGGAGACCTGCCGCGATCTCTGCGTGCAGAAGCACCCCAACGTCCAGCTCACCGATCCCGCCGGCTACGTCTTCCCGGTGGCGACCGACTCCGCCTGCCGGAACCGGCTCCTCCACTCCCGCCCCGTGGATGGCTCGGAATACCTCACCCCGCTCTGGAACGCGGGATTCCGAAACTACCGCCTGGTCTTCAACGTCCCGGGCGATCCGGTGGCGGAGGTCGTCGCGAGTTACCGGGGAATGCTGGACAGCCTCGTCGCGGGCCGCGCCGTCGACACCCGGGAGATCCGGCAGCTCACCGGCCGGGCCTACACCCGCGGGCACTTCGCCCGCGCCGTCTGAGTTCACCGCAGGTACCGCTTCACCCTTCTCCAGGACATCCGCTCGTGCCTGTTCGCTCCATGGTGCTGGCGCTCGGACTCACGCTCGCCGCCGGGATGGCGGCCGCCCAGCAGGCCGCCCCGGCCGTCACGTATCACGTCGCCTTCCCCAACGCCGTCCATCACGAGGCCGAGATCACGCTCATTGCGTCGGGGCTCCCCCGCGGCGTGCCGGCTGAGCTGTGGATGAGTCGCTCCTCGCCCGGGCGCTACGCCCTGCACGAGTTCGCGAAGAACGTCTATGGCGTGACGGTAACCAACGGGGCGGGCAAGGCGCTCGTCGCGACCCGTCCCAACCCCTACAGCTGGCAGGTGGCGGGACACGACGGCACGGTCAAGGTGAAATACACCCTGTTCGGCAACCTGGGCGACGGTACCTACGCCCAGATCGACGAGACCCACGCCCACCTCAACATCCCCGCCACGTTCATGTGGGTGAAAGGACTCGACCGCCGCGCGATCCGGGTGACCTTCGAGCCGCCGGCCGGCTCCGACTGGAAGGTGGCGAGCCAGCTCTTCCCGACCAGCGATCCCTTCACCTTTACCGCGCCGGGTCTCCAGTACTTCATGGACAGCCCGACGGAGCTCTCGAACTACACCCTGCGGGAGTGGAAGGTCACGGTCGGCGGCAAGACCTGGCCGATCCGGCTGGCGCTCCACCATACCGGGACCGAGGCGGAGGCGGACAGTTTCGCCGGGCTCGCGAAGCGGGTGGTCGAGGCGCACATGACCGTCTATCGTGAGGCGCCCCGTTACGACGTCGGCTACTACACTTTCATCGCCGACTACCTGCCCTGGGCCTCGGGCGACGGGATGGAGCACCGGAACTCGACCATCATCTCCTCGACCACTTCCCTGGCGAAGAACATGGGCGGCCTGCTCGGCACCCTGTCGCACGAGTTCTTCCACTCGTGGAATGTCGAGCGGATCCGCCCCCGCGGGCTCGAGCCGTTCGACTTCACCCGGGCCAACATGTCGGATGCCCTCTGGTTCGCCGAGGGCTTCACCAACTACTACGGCCCGCTCGCCATCGCGCGGAGCGGCATCAACAGTGTCGAGGACTTCGCCCATGGGTGGAGCGGGCCGGTCAATTTCGTGGTGAACTCCCCGGCGCGGAATTTCTTCAGCCCCGCCGAGATGAGCATGCAGGCGCCGTTTGTGGACGCGGCGGCGGCGATCGACCCGAACAACCGCGGCAACACCTTCATCTCCTATTACACCTGGGGGAGCGTCGTGGGGCTCGGCCTCGACCTCACCCTCCGTACCCGGGGCCACACGCTGGACGAGCTGATGCGTCTCATGTGGCAGCGTTACGGCAAGACCGAGGTCTCCTATACGCTGGCGGACATCGAGAAGGCGCTGGGCGACATGACGGGAGACAGGGCCTTCGCCCGCGAGTTCTTCACCCGCTATGTCCGCGGGCGCGAGGTGGTGGACTACAAGGCTCTGCTCGCCAACGCCGGCTTCCTGCTCCGTCCCGCGAAGCCCGGGGCGGCCTTCCTCGGGAACGTACAGCTCGACTACACCACCGCCGGCGCCCGGATCACCGGCTCGACTCAGATCGGCTCGCCGCTCTACCAGGCCGGCCTCGATGTGGGTGACGTGATCACCCTGATCGATGGGCGGCCGATCGAATCGGACAGCGCCTTCCAGGCCCTCAAGGCGGCGCACCGTCCCGGTGACCAGCTGCAGGTGCAGTACGTCTCGCGGGGCGCGAGCCATGCCGCGACCGTGGTGATGGCGGAGGATCCGCGGCTCGAGGTGGTGACCTACGAGGAAGCGGGGATGTCGCTCCCTCCCGAAGCAAAGACCTTCCGGGAGAAGTGGCTGAGCCTGGCGCACGACTGAGCATTCGAGGGACGAGCGCCGAGAGACGGGCCGGGGGCTGGTGCTCCCGGCCCTTACCTCTTTCGGGGTCGTCACTAGGTTAGTCCGACCCCCACCACTGACATCGATGCTCCAGCGTACCGTCGCCGCCCTTCTCGTCCCTGCGCTCCTGGCCGGTTCGCCCGGCGGCGCGGAGGCGCAGGCCGCCAGCCCCCGCCCCGCCACAATCGCCGGGATGTCCACCGCCCGGCTCGAACGGATCACCCCCGTCATGCAGGCGGCGGTCGACAGCGGCCGCATCGCCGGGGCCGCCGTCCTGGTGCTGCGCCACGGCCAGGTGGTCTACCAGCGAGCCTTCGGCTGGGCCGACCGCGAGGCCAGGCGGCCGATGCGGAACGATGCCCTCTTCCGCATCGCCTCCCAGACCAAGGCCATCACCACCGTGGCCGTGATGATGCTCGTGGAAGAGGGACGGGTCCGGCTCGGCGATCCGGTCGCGAAGTGGCTGCCGGGGCTCGGCAGCGTGAAGGTGGCGACCGCGACCGATACCGGGCTCGCGCTGGTTCCCCTCAAGCGGGCCATCACCATCCGCGACCTCCTCACCCATTCGGCCGGGATCTCCTACGGCACCGACTCGCTGGTGCGCGCTCAGTACGCGGCCGAAGGACTCGGCCCCAACGCCGGGTACGGCTGGTACACCGCCGACAAGACCGAACCAATCTGCGTCTCGATGGACCGCCTCGGGAGGCTCCCGATCGTCGCCCAGCCGGGCGAGCGGTTCGTCTACGGCTACAACACCGACATCCTCGGCTGCGTGGTGGAGCGGGTGAGTGGAATGAGTCTCGCCGATTTCTTCGCGCGCCGGATCTTCGCGCCACTCGGCATGCGCGACAGCTGGTTCTTCCCGCCCGCCGCTGCCGCCGCGCGGCTCACCGTGGTCTACACCCGCACCGACTCCGGGCTGGTGCGTGCCGGCCCCGGTCCCAAGGGGCAGGGCGACTACATCGAGGGGCCCCGGGTGAGCTACTCGGGCGGGGCGGGCCTCGTCTCGACCGCACGCGACTATGCCCGCCTCCTACAGATGCTGGCCAACGGCGGCCGGCTCGACGGCGCGCGGATCCTGGGTCCCCGCACCGTTCAACTCATGACCAGCGACGCGCTCGATACCACCTACTCGAGGAACGGGCTCGGCTTCGGACTCGGCTTCGAGATCGTGGAGGATCCGGGTCGGGCGGGTCAATTCGGGAACCCGGGTCGCTACGGCTGGGGTGGCGCCTACTCCTCGAACTACTGGGTCGATCCAAAGGACGGCATCGTCTGCGTGTTCATGACCCAGCTCCTGCCGAACCCCGGGCTCGACCTCCCGGACCGCCTCCGGGCACTCGTCTATCAGGCTGTGGAATAGAGACTTACGCCTCCGACACTTCCCGGCACCCGCTACGTACTATCCTGAAACCTCTGTCTGGAGCATCGATATGAAGCCGGTTCTCGGTCTGGCGGCCACCGGGATTGTTGCCCTGATCCTCTGGAAGGTCCTCGCAGCATTCCTGCTTCCGCTGGTCGGCGTCGCGATCGGCTTCGTCTTCCTCGCCGTCAAGATCGGGTTCATCGTCGGTGCGGTGCTGCTGGCGCTGTGGGTGTTCAAGAGGGTGAATCGGACCGCGGAGGGGTAAGAGTCGGGGGTCGGGAGTCGGGAGTCGGGCGCAGCGCGAACGGGCTGGGGGCGGATCGGGACTGGTGTCCGACCCCTAGCCCGCATCGTTTCGGGCGGTTTTTTTCCTGCGTCACCCCTCGACCATCGACCTTCGACTTTCGACCTCATGTCTCTCGGCATCGGCTTCATCGGCTCCGGCTTCAACGCACGCTTCCACATGCAGGCCTTCCGCGGGGTTCGCGACTGCGAGATCCGCGGGGTCTGGAGCCCCAACAAGAAGAATGCGGAGTCGGCGGCGGCCTACGCCCGCCAGCTCGATATCGGTCCCTGCCGTCCCTACCGCAGCATCGGGGAGATGGTGGTCGACCCGGACATCCACGCGATCTGGCTCTGCGGGCCCAACCACGCGCGGGTCGAGAATGTCGAGGAGGTGACCGACCCGATCATGCGGGGGCACGCCGAGCTCGCCGGGATCGCCTGCGAGAAGCCGCTCGCCCGGAACGTCAGCGAGGCGAAGGCGGTGCTCTCCCTGGTGCAGCGCGCCGGGCTTCGCACCGGCTACCTCGAGAACCAGGTGTTCGCGCCCCAGGTGGAGGCAGGACGCGCCCTGCTCTGGGCCCGGGGCGCCGCCCTCACCGGGCGGCCCTATCTGGCGCGCGCCGCCGAGGAGCACAGCGGCCCCCACATGCCGTGGTTCTGGCAGGGGAACCTCCAGGGTGGTGGCGTGCTCAACGACATGATGTGCCACTCCGCGCTCGTCGTCCGCCACCTGCTGACCCGCCCCGGTGAGCCGCTCTCCAGCGTGAAGCCGGTCCGGGTAACAGGACATATCGCGAGCCTCAAGTGGACCCGGCCCGCCTACGCCAAGCGCCTCAAGGGGATGATGGGTCCCGCGGTCGACTACACCAAACGCCCGAGCGAGGACTTCGCCAGCGTGATGCTGGAGTTCGAGACCGGCGACGGCCACACCGTGCTGGGCGAGGCCACGACCTCGTGGAGCTTCGTCGGCGCCGGCCTCCGCCTCTCGGCCGAGCTGCTCGGCCCCGAGTACTCGATGTCGTGGAACACCCTCGACAGCGGGCTCAAGCTCTTCTTCAGCCGCGAAGTGAAGGGGAAGACGGGCGAGGATCTGGTGGAGAAGCAGAATGCGGAGATGGGGCTGATGCCGGTGGTGGCGAACGAGGCCGTGGCCTACGGCTACGAGGCGGAGAACCGCCACTTCGTGCGGGCCTTCCTGGGGAAGGAGGAGCCGCTCCTCACCTGGGACGACGGCCTGGACGTGGTGCGGATCCTGATGGCGGCCTACCAGAGCGCCGAGCTGGGCAGGACCGTGAAGTTCCCGCCCAGCGGCATCGACAAGTTCGTGCCCGCGGTCGCGAAGGGGACCTGGAAGCCCTGAGGCTCAGCTCGCCGGCGGGTGGGGACTCTCCGGCGCCGGCTCGACCGCCGGCTTCTTCAGGGGCTTTCCATCGAAGGACCAGTATTTCACCTGGGTGCGCTCGGTGCCCTTGTAGATCCCTTCGATCTGCTTCTGGCCGTTGTCGTACCACCGGGTGAACGGCCCGTCGGCGACGCCGGCCTTCCAGGTGGTGCGCGCCTTGGGGCGGCCGTTGGGATACCACTCGTTCACGACGCCATCCGGCTTGCCGGCGGCGAACGGGCCTTCGTAGCGCTTCTGTCCGTCCTCGTACCAGAGGGTCATCACCCCGGCGAGACGTCCGGCCTCGTAGTGGGCTTCGCTCTTCTGCTGGCCGCTGGCGTACCAGGTCTTGACCACCCCCTCCTGCTGGTCGGCATGCATGGGGCGCTGAAGAATCACCTTGCCGGTCGAATCGAAGTCCTGCATGAGGCCTTCGCGCAACCCGTCCACGAAGTGCTCGGTGCGGGTGAGGCGGCCGGCGGAGTCCCACTCCTGGCGCTCCCCGTCGCGCTTGCCGGTCTTCCATGTTTCCGCGAAGGCGGGCTTCCCGTTCCGGTGCAGTCCCTGGGCGGTGCCATCGCGGAGCCCGTTGACGTAGGGCATGTTCACGCTGACGCCGGTGGCGGCGTCGCGCGGCACGATCAGCGTCCCGGTGAACGGCGTCGTCCTGCCGATCACGTAGCGCAGGCTGTCGGCGCGGACCTCGGTCCGCTCGAGCGGTACCGTCGACGGGTTGCACGCGGCCAGGGCGAGGGCCGCCACGATCAGGGAACGCGAGTACCACGAGCTGGTGAGCGACACGGCATCTCCACAGGACTGGAAGCGGCCCGGTCCGCCCCATGCGTCCGGACACCGAGGATCATGGTCGGCCTTCGGCCAAGAAGCCCGCAAGCGAGCGTGACGATGTCTTCACAATCTAGTCCTCTCGCCTGCCCGTGAACCTCGCGCGCGCATTCCGGGCATCCGGCCCGCTCCTCTTCCTGCTCCTGCTCTGGCTCGCGCCGGCGGACCTCCCCCCGGCGGCGCGACGCACCCTGGCGGTGGGCGGCTGGATGATCCTCTGGTGGATCACCGAGTGCGTCCCGATCCTGGTGACCTCGCTGCTTCCGCTGGTGCTCTTCCCGGTCCTCGGTGTCGCGGGCACGAAGGACACCGCCGCGCCCTACGCCAACGAGCTGGTGTTCCTCTTCCTCGCCGGCTTCCTGCTCGCCGCGGCGCTGGAGCAGTGGCAGAGCCACGTGCGGATCGCGTACCGGCTGGTGCTGGCGGTGGGGCTCTCGGGGCACCGGGTGGTGCTCGGCATCATGCTCGCCACCGGCATCGTCTCGATGTGGATCTCGAACACCGCCACCGCGGCGATGATGTACCCGATCGCGGTGGCCATCGGCCAGCTCTTTCCCGACGACCAGGGCGGCCGCCACACCCGCACCTCGCTCATGCTGGGCGTGGCCTATGCCGCCTCGATCGGCGGGATGGCCACGCTCATCGGGACCCCGCCCAACCTGGTCGTGGCCGGCGCGATCCGGCAGCTCACCGGCACCTCCATTTCCTTCGTGCAGTTCATGGCGCTGGGGATGCCGCTCACCCTGATCCTGCTCCCGCTCTGCTGGTTCCTGCTGGTCTATCTCGTCTTCCCGGGGCAGCCGCGTCTCGCCACCGACGCGAGCGGCATGATCCGCGAGCGCCTCGCGGGGCTCGGCCGGATCCGGGGCGGCGAGGCGCGGGTCCTGGCGGTGTTCACGCTCACGGCCCTCGCCTGGGTGATGCGGGAGCGGAAGGTGTTCGGCGCGCTCACCCTGCCGGGCCTGGTGGACCTCTTCCCCGCCCTGTCGGACACCGCGGTCGGCGTCGCCGGGGCCCTCGTGCTGTTCCTGATTCCGGCGCGTGACGCCGACGGTCGCCCGCGTCCGCTCCTCACCTGGGCCGAGGCGCGGCGGATCCCGTGGGACGTGCTGGTCTTCTTCGGTGGCGGCCTCACCCTGGCGCAGGCGGTGGAGGCGCAGGGACTGACCACCTGGATGGGAGCAGGGCTGCACCGGCTGCAGGGCCTCCCGCCGTGGATCATCCTCGCGGGGCTGGCGGCGATCGTGCTGGTGCTCTCGGAGCTGGCCTCGAATCTGGCGGTGGCCACGATGGTGATGCCGCTGGCCGCCGCGCTGGCCCGCACGGTCGGCATGCCGCCGCTGCTGCTGATGCTCACCGCGGGCTTCGCCGCATCGACCGGCTTCGCCCTGCCGATCGCGACCCCGCCGAACACCATCGTGTTCGGCTCGGGGATGGTGAGTGCGAAGGACATGGGCCGGGCCGGGCTCCTGCTCGATCTCCTGTCGATCGCTGTTATCGTACTGGTCATGCTGCTCCTCGGCCCCCTGGTCCTCGGATCCTGACCGGCGATGCAGATGGAAACCGGCGCGAGGCGCGACCGTAGGAGCAGGCGGACCACCCTTCCCTGGAGTCTCCCCGCATGAAAGTCCCGGTTCGACCGGCGGCGCTGTTCGCGCTGCTCGCCGCCTCGCCGGCAGCGCTCCCTGTCGCGGCGCAGGCGCCGGCCGGTCTCAACGTGCCGTACGAGTTCTACACGCTCAAGAACGGGCTCCGCGTCGTCCTCTCGCGCGACACGACCGCGCCGACGGTCGGTGTCGGGGTCTACTATCACATCGGCTTCCGCAACGAGCCGCGGGACCGGACCGGGTTCGCCCACCTCTTCGAGCACCTGATGTTCCAGGGCTCCTCCAACCTGGGGAAGCTCGAGTTCATCAAGCTGGTCGAGTCGAACGGCGGCCAGCTCAACGGCTCGACCCGGTTCGACTTCACCAACTACTTCGAGATCCTTCCGGCGCACACCCTCGAGACCGCGCTCTGGGCCGAGGCCGACCGGATGAAGGGCCTCGCGATCGACAGCACCAATCTCAGGAACCAGCAGGAGGTGGTGAAGAACGAGGTGCGGGTGAACGTGCTGAACCAGCCCTACGGGTCGTTCCCGTGGATCGACCTGCCGATGACGGCGAACGAGAACTGGTTCAACGCCCACAACTTCTACGGGGACCTCGCCGATCTCGACGCGGCGAAGCTCTCCGACGCCGAGGCCTTCTTCCAGCGCTACTACGCTCCCAACAACGCCGTGCTCGTGGTGGTTGGTGACTTCGTCCCCGCCCGGGCGAAGGCCTGGGTCGAGAAGTACTTCGCCGCGATCCCGTCGGTGCCGCTCCCGCCGCCGCCCGATCTCACCGAGCCGCGGCAGACCACCGAGAAGCGCGCCAGCCGGGTGGATTCGCTCGCCACCCGTCCCGCGCTCGGGCTCGCGTGGCACATGCCGGCGCGCTGGACCCCGGAGTGGTTCGCCTTCGGGCTGATCGACCAGATCCTGGGCCAGGGGCGCGATGCCCGGCTCTACCAGGCGCTGGTCCAGGGGAAGGGCTACACCAGCGACGTATCGGCGGGGATCAACTGGGGGCTCGGCAACCAGTTCAACTACCAGGGCCCGATGCTCTACATCGTGAGCCTCTTCCACGACAGCAACGTCCCGAGCGACTCGCTCCTCGCCGTGGTGGACCGCGAAGTGGCCCAGCTCCAGCAGACGCCGGTGGACGCCGCGACCCTGGCCCGGGCCAAGACCAAGCTCCGGTCGGGGCTCTACGACATCGTGGAGCAGTTCTCCGGCTTCGGCCGGCTCGACCTGCTCGCCTCGTTCGCGCTGTTCGACAACGACCCGGGCCGGCTCAACCGGCTGGAGGGAGAGTTCGCGAAGGTCACCCCCGAGCTCATCCAGCAGACGGCGCGGGAGTACCTGCGCCCCGGCAACCGCACCGTCTACACGATCATCCCCGGCGCCCAGCCCGCGCCGGCGGGCGGCCAGTAAGGAGCTGATCCCATGCGTACTCTCATGCTGCTCGGTTCCCTGGCGGTGCTCGCGGCGCCGCTCGCCGCCCAGAAGGAAGCTCCGCCTCAGCCGGGCACGCCCAGGGACTTCCGGGTCCCGCCCCGGCGCACGATCACGCTCGCCAACGGGATGAAGGTGACGCTGGTGCACTACGGGGTGGTACCCAAGGTGGCCGTGAACCTGATGCTCGCCACCGGCGGAATCGACGAGGCTCCCAACGAGGTGGAGCTGGCGGGTCTCACCGCGGGCATGCTCACCGAAGGCACCACTACGAGGACCGCCGCGGAGATCTCGCGGGTCGCGGCCGAGATGGGCGGGAGCCTCACCGCCGGCGCCGGCGACGACCAGACCAACGTCGGCGGCGAGGTGCTGAGCGAATTCGCGGACCGCTACGTCGCCCTGCTCGCCGATGTGGTGCTGCACCCGCGCTTCGCCGACGAGGACGTGGCGCGGCTCCGGGCCAACCGGATCCGCGACAACGCCATCGCGCTCAGCACACCGGCGCAGATGACCCGGCAGAAGTTCCGGCAGATGATGTTCGGCGATCACCCCTACGCCCGGATCTTCGCGCCGGAATCGCTCCTGGCGAGCTACACCGCGGCCACCGTCCGCGGCTTCCATGCGAAGAACTACGGCGCCCGCCGGGCGCACCTCTACGTCACCGGCGTCTTCGACGAGGCGAAGGTGGAGCGGGCGGTGCGGGCGGCGTTCACCGGGTGGGCGGCGGGCCCGTCCGCCACCGTGCACCCGCCGGTGCCGGTGAACCACCGCCAGCTGGAGCTGGTGGATCGCCCGAACGCGGTACAGAGCTCGGTCCGCGTGGGACTCCCGGTGGCCGACCCGACCAACGCCGACTGGATCCGCCTCAACGTGACCGACGCCCTCCTGGGTGGCGCCTTCGGCTCGCGGATCACCTCAAACATCCGCGAGGACAAGGGCTACACCTATTCCCCCTTCTCCTTCGTGGCCGCCTGGCCGAAGGTCGGAGTGTGGACCGAGGTGGCGGACGTGACGACCAACGTCACCGGCCCCTCGCTCAAGGAGATCTTCTACGAGGTGAACCGCCTCCGCGACGAGGCCCCGCCGGAGAAGGAACTCACCGGCATCAAGAACAACATGGTGGGGCTGTTCACCATCCAGAACAGCTCGAGGAACGGCCTGATCAACCAGCTCCAGTTCGTCGACCAGTATGGCCTGGGCGACGCCTACCTCTCGGGCTACGTCAAGAACGTGATGCAGGTGACGCCCGCCGAGGTCCAGGGCATGGCGCAGAAGTACCTGGACCCGAACCGGATGACCATCACGGTGGTGGGGGACAAGAAGGTGGTGGAGCCGCAGCTCGAGCCGTACCGGGCGGGCGTGCCGTAAGGGGGGCTTGGGGCTTGGGGCTTGGGGTTGGTCCGAGAGTATCTGGAGCTTTCCTCCCGGCAACCGCATCTTGGTCCGATGCCCCCACGCCCCGCCTCGAGCCAGGTCCGCTGGAAGATCCTGGCCCTGCTCTTCCTCGCCAGCTTCATCGCCTACATCCTCCGCACCAACATGTCCATCGTGGGCGAGGCCATGATGGGCGAGCTCGGGATCTCCCAGGTCCAGCTCGGCGTGGTGCTCGCGAGCTTCGCCTGGGGCTACGCGATCTTCCAGTTTCCCGGCGGGGTCTTCGGCGACCGGATCGGCGGCCGCAAGGCCCTCGCGGTGATGCTGGTGGCCTGGGGCGTCCTGACGCTCGCCACCGCGCTGATCCCCTCGACCGCCGCGGTCGGCACCACCGCAGTGATCGCCGTTCTCTCCGTGATCCGCTTCGGCATGGGCGTGGTCCAGGCGCCGCTCTACCCGGTGACGAGCGGCGGGACCACCAGCCTCTGGTTTCCGGTATCGGGCTGGGCGCTCCCCAATGGCCTCACCAACGCGGGACTCACGCTGGGATCGGCGGCGGCGGGACCGCTGGTGGCGTGGCTGATGACGACGGTGGGGTGGCGGCTCTCCTTCGTGGTGACCGCGCCGCTAGCCCTGCTCCTCGCCGGTGTCTGGTGGTGGTACGCGCGGGACCGGCCCTCGGAGCACGCCGGGGTGAGCCAGCAGGAGCTCGACCTGATCAACGCGGGGCGCGAGGCGCCCCCCGCGCCGGTCGAGCCCGGGGCGTGGAAGCGGCTCCTCGCCAACCGCGAGATCCTGCTCCTCACGCTGAGCTACTTCTGCAGCAACTACGTCTTCTACTTCTTCTTCAACTGGCTGTACATCTACCTGGTGCAGAACCGCGGGTTCAAGGTGCTGGAGGGCGGCTGGTACGCCTCGATCCCGTGGATCGTCGGGTCGGTGGGCGCGGTGATCGGGGGCATCTGGTGCGATACCGGCAGCCGCCGCATCGGCCCGCGGATGGGAACCAGGATTCCGGCGATCGCCGGGCTCCTGGCGGCCGCGGCATTCATGTATCTCGCCGCCCGGGCCGACGAGCCCCGGCTCGTGGTGGCGCTGCTGGCGCTCTGTCTCGGCGCCCAGCAGCTCACGGAGGGACCGTTCTGGGCCGCGGCGATCGGGGTCTCGGGGCGGCAGGCGTCGGCGGGGTGCGGCGTGCTCAATACCGGCGGCAACGTGGTGGGCGGGCTCGGCGCCCTGATGGTGCCCCTCATCGTGCAGTCGGTCGGGTGGCCCGCCGCTCTCGCGAGCGCATCGGTCTTCGCGGTGGTCGGCGCCGTGATCTGGTTCTTCATCCGGGCGGACCAGGCCATCCCGGGTTAGGTTCCCGAGGTTCCCCTCCGATTTTCCGCCACCGGTGCCGAGCCATGTGCCGCAACATCCGCCCGCTCTACAACTTCGATCCCCCGGTGACGGCGGAGGAGATCCACGCCGCCTCGCTCCAGTTCGTCCGCAAGGTGAGTGGCTTCACCAGGCCCAGCGCGGCGAACCAGGCCGCCTTCGATCGCGCGGTCCACGAGGTCGCCCACGCGGTCGGTCACCTCATGGAATCCCTGGTGACCACGGCCCCGCACAAGAACCGCGAGGAGGAAGCGGCCAAGGCCCGGGCGAAATCCGCAGCCCGCTTCGCGAAGGAGCGCCCGCCCCGCGACTGATCCCCTCCGCGCCCAGGCCCGCCGGACGGCGTTCGTGCCCCGTCCCACCCCGTTGGTGCGGTTCGCGTAGGTCGCGCCTCGCTGTCGACCGACATTCGTGCCTCCAGCCGGCATCCGCCGGCCGAGTCGGATCGATCGATCAGCCAGGAGGCGTCATGTCGCGTCAGGTGGTAGGACGGGTCCTCGGGGTCATGCTCTTCGCCGCCGGCGGGCTCGCAGCGCAGGCGAAACCCGCCGACACGGTCAACGTCACGGTGGGGTCGTCCGTCGTCGATTTCTCCAGTCACCAGCCGGGGGCCACCCGGACGGTCCAGGACGTGACGATGGGCGGGAACAAGCGCAGCATGCCCCCCGTCATCTGGAGCTTTCGTTTCGAGGACGCGGGCGGGCGGAAGAAGCTGATCGTGTCGGTGGCGCCCGAGGACACCACGACCCGCGGACCCGCGATGCCGGTCTTCGTCTTCGACCGGAAGACCCTGGCCCTGCTCGAGCTGCGGGACCGCACCACGGGGGCGCCGACCCTGACGGTGAAGGACACTCGGATCACGGGCACGCTCAATGGCCCCAACGGCGCAATGCCGGTGGACATGACGCTGGCCCGGCCGGCGTTCCTGGGGATGCTCGCCGACCTCGTCGCCGAGTCGCTGCCGCGGAAGCTGGGTGTGGTGTACCGCGTGCCCCTGTGGATGCCGGGAAGCCCGACCGTGGCGGACCACCTCTACCAGTTCGTACGCCGCGAGTCGATCACGGTGCTGGGGAAGACCTACCCCAACGCCTGGGTGATGGAGGACCGGAGCGCGGACGGCGCCACGCTCCATGGCACCATGTGGCTCGTCGATGGCCCGCCCGAACTGGTCCGCTGGGTCATCAACCAGCCCAACGGCGTGATCAACCTCGACCAGGCGGCGGCGCAACGCGGATGATCCCGCAGTGAGGATACCGTGACTACGGCCCGACGGGTGCCCTGGCGACCGATACTGCTCGTGGTGTCGGTCGCCGCGGCGCTCACCCTGATGTTCACCGTGCAGGAGTGGGTGCGGCCGGGGCCGCCGCGGAGCGGGGCCGACCTGGGACGGAGCCTGGCGTTCAACGCGCTCGACTGGTTCGGCTGGGCGCTCCTGGTGCCGCTGGTGGTGACCGGGGTGCGCCGCTGGCGACTCGACACGCCCGCCGGCCGCGGCCGTCACCTCGCCCTCCTCGCCGCGACCGGCGCCGGCCTCTGCCTCGGGCACTCGGCGGTGGTCGGGATCCTGGCGCGGTCCTGGGGGCTCCTCAGCGCGACGCTCCCCCCGCTGCCGCTGGTTCGCTTCATCCTCGTCTGGACCACCGCGACCGTGGTCTGGAACGCCCTCATCTTCATCATGATCGCCGGGGTGGCCCACGCCTGGCTCTCGTATCACGACCTGCAGGCGCGACGGCAGCGCGAGGCCGACCTCGCGGCGCGGCTCGCGCGGGCCGAGCTCAACGTGCTCCGGATGCAGCTGCAGCCGCACTTCGTCTTCAACGCGCTCCACACCGTCTCCTCGCTCATGATCAGCGATGTCGCCACGGCCCAGCAGGTGGTGGCGGCGCTGGGCGAGATCCTCCGGCTCTCGATCGACCATACCGCAAAGCAGGAAGTCTCGCTCAGGGAAGAGCTGGCGTTCGTGGGCCGGTACCTCGAGATCCAGAAGGCCCGCTTCCGGAGCCGGCTGCTCGTCAGCACCGAGGTCCCCGACCCGCTGCTCGAGGCGCGCGTCCCGAGTCTCGTGCTCCAGCCGCTGGTGGAGAACGCGATCCGCCACGGGGTGGAGCGCCGCCTGTCCGGCGGGGCGATCTGGATGGCCGCGGCGCGGTCGAACGGCTCGCTACTCCTCACGGTGCGGAACAACGGTCCCGATCCGGCGAGCCGGCGCTCGACGAGCCAGCCGGCCGAGTCGAACTCGGGTGTCGGGCTCGCGAACATCGCCGCTCGGCTGGCCCAGCTCTATCCCGGGCGGCACCGGTTCGAGGCGGGCGAGCGGGAGGACGGCAGCTTCGAGGTGACGCTGGAGATCCCGTACCAGGCCGCGGACGCGACGGGGGGCCACACATGACGGCCCCCTCGCCCGTGCGGACCCTGATCGTCGACGACGAGGAGCCGGCGCGCGAGCTGCTCCGCGCCTTCATCCGTGAGTGGCCCGATTTCGAGATCGTGGGCGAGGCGGGCGACGGTGGTTCGGCCATCGCGGCGATCGAGTCACTCGACCCCCAGGTGGTGTTTCTCGACGTGAAGATGCCGGACCTGAGCGGGATCGACGTCGTGGCCGCCCTGCCGGCGGAGGAGCTGCCGCTCGTCGTGTTCGTCACCGCCTTCGACGAGTTCGCGGTGAAGGCCTTCGAGGTGAGCGCCTTCGACTATCTCCTCAAGCCGTTCGAGGCCACCCGGCTCGGGGTCACCATGAACCGGGTCCTCACCCGGCTCCGGAGCCGGAACGCATCGGCCCCGGCCGTCGCCGAGCTGCTCCGTACCCTCGCTCCCAGGGGCCCGGCACAGCTCGTGGTGCGGGCGGACGGACGGCACCTCTTTCTCGAGACCGAACAGATCGAGTGGATCGAGGCGGTGGGCAAGCAGTCGCGGATTCACCTGATGCAGCCCGGCGCCAACGCTGCTCCGCTCCTCGTGCGCGAGCCACTGCAGCGCCTGGAGGCTCGGCTCGACCGGTCGCAGTTCATCCGGGTCCACCGCTCCGCCATCGTGAACCGCCGGCAGATCCGCGAGATCCAGTCGTGGTTCAAGGGCGAGTACGTGATCCTGCTCCGCCGGGGCGCCAGGGTGGTGACGGGACGGACCTACCGGCAGGTGGTCCAGGAGCTGATCGGCCGCTGAGGCAGTCGTCCTTGTCCCGGGAACGCAGTAGACTTCTCTGACCGCCGATCCCGCGGGTCGACCCCGGCACCCCCAGTGACCATCGAACCGAGTCCCTCGCCATCTCCCGGTATCACGCCGGCGCGCCCCGGCGCTCCCCGGTTCGGCAACCGTGCTACCCGGGGGATTGCCCGGCTGCTGCTCCGGCTCGTGGGGTGGCGCGTCGAGGGACAGCTGCCGGAGGAGCCCCGGTTCGTCCTCATCGTAGCGCCCCACACCTCCAACTGGGATTTCATCATCGGCGTGCTGGCCAAGCTCGCGGTCGGGATCGATGCCAGCTGGCTCGGCAAGCACACGATCTTCGTGTTCCCGATCTCCGGCATTCTCCGCTGGTTCGGGGGCGAACCGGTGGACCGGAGCGCCAGTCACGGCACGGTGGAGGCGGCGATCGAGCGCTTCCGGGCCCGGGCCCAGTGGGTCCTCGCGATCGCGCCGGAGGGGACCCGCAAGCGGGTGGAGCAATGGAAGACCGGGTTCTACCGGATCGCGGTCGGCGCCGGCGTCCCCATCCTGCCCGTGGCGATCGATTACAGCCGGCGGGTCGTCGACCTCGGCACCCTCTACCATCCGACCGGTGACGAGGCGCGCGACCTGGACGAACTCCGCCGCCGCTACAGTGCCCGGATGGCCCACCACCCGAAACAGTTCGTCGAGGCGGGCCCCCGCACCGCCTGAGGCTAGGGTCGCACCGCCTGCAGGACGAAGTCCACCACCGCCTGTTCGGCCCGATCCCGAGCCTGGCCGGTGAGCCCGCCGTAGATCTCCGGAAACGCGAACCAGAGACTGTGCGCCAGGAAGGCGGAGAGCGCGACCCGCGCCGTACTGCGAGGCTCCAGGTGCCGGAACTCACCCCGGCGGGCCCCCTCGGCCAGGAGACCCTCGAGCACGCGGCCTGCCCGCCCGAGCACCTCCGCCGCGTGGAAGACCGCGAGCTCGGGAAAGCGATGCAGCTCCCCCACGGCGAGGCGCAGGAGCGCGGCGTGATCGGGGTCGGCCATCGTCTGCCAGCACCAGCGCGCGAAGGCGCGGAGCTTCTCCTCGGCCGTATCGCCGGGGAAGTCCTGGCCGGCGGACTCGATGAGCCGGAGGGTCGCCGCGCGAACCGATTCGCGGAACAGGTCGGCGCGATCGGGGAAGC
>DASZPT010000424.1:0-10074 GCA_035549935.1 Gemmatimonadales bacterium | reverse complement strand
GCGTTCCGCGTGCGCCGGCGCGGCATGCCGACTCGGAACCCGGAACCCGGAACTCGGAACTCGGAACACCGCGGGTCAGCGTATCAGGAGGACCAGGTACACCACGTACATCCCGAGCAGGAACGCACCTTCCAGCCGCGATACCCGACCACCGCTTCGGAGAATCGGGAAGAGCGCGAGTGCCGTCACCATCATCCAGACCATGTCACTGTTGCGCAGCGCCTCGGCGACGGGGACCGGGTGGTAGAGCGCGGTCACGCCGAGAATGCCCAGGATGTTGAAGATGTTGGATCCGATGAGGTTCGCCACCGCGACATCGGTCCGTCCCCGCACCGCCGCCACCGTGGACGCGGCCAGCTCCGGCATGCTGGTGCCGATGGCCACCACCGTGAGTCCGATGACGCGCTCCGACATTCCGGCCAGGCGGGCCAGTTCCACCGCGCCGTCCACCAGCGCCCTGGCACCGCCGACGAGGAGCGCAAGGCCGCCTGCCACCGCGAGCAGCGCGACGGGGACGGCGGCGAGCGGGCCACGGATGCTCCGCCGGACAGATTCGGTTTCGAACTCCCGCCGCTCGGCCTGCCGGAACTCGGCCCGGGCCAGCCGGATCATGTACCAGGTGAAGAGGGTGAAGGCGCCGAGCATGAGCCCGCCCTCGAACCGGTCGAGCAGACCGTCCCGCGAGAAGACCACCAGCGCCGCGCTCACCCCGAACATGAATGGCCACTCGAGCCGGACGGCGGAGCCATGGACCGGCAACGCCACGATCAGGGCGGTGACCCCCAGGATACCGACGATGTTGAAGATGTTGGAGCCGACGACATTCGCGACCGCGATGTCGGGCTGGTGCTGCGCCGCCGCAAGCAGGCTCACGACCAGCTCGGGGAGCGAGGTCCCGATGGCCACGATGGTGAGCCCAATGACGGCCGGAGTGACGCCAGCGAGGCGGGCGAGGGCGGTTGCGCCCCGCACCAGGAGCTCCCCGCCGCCGGCGAGGAGCAGGAGACCGACGAGGACCAGCCCGACCGCCGTCGCGAGACTCATGGAATGGGAGCAGGCTAGAACTTGGGGAGCTTGATCCCGCCGGCGGCCGACCCCGCGAGACGCTTCACCTGGGCCTCGAGCTGCTTCTGCACCTCGTCGAGCTGGCTCCGCTCGACCGGGAGCTTCGCGAGGGCCTGGGTCTGCAGTTCGCTCACCCTGGTGTTGAGCACTGTCACCTGCTGGTCGACCAGCTTGTCGACCGCGGCCTTCGCCCTGGCCTCGGCCTTTGCGAGCTCCTCGCCCATGAGGCCGCGGAGCCGGGCGGCGATCGCGTCGTCGAGGTTGGAGGTCACCCTGAGCGAGGGCTGGTCCACCGTCCCGCTCAGCTCGGCGCGGACCTGCAGCCGGTCGAGGCCGGAGATGACCCGCCAGACGGTGGACTCGACCAGCGACGCGCCCTGGAGCTTCGCCGAGTCGGACTGCCAGGCCACCTGGTCCGAGGTGACCTCCCAGGCGCCGGCGATGCGGTTCCCCGCGAGCGTGAACCCGAGGCCGAGCGTGCTCCGCCCGGGGTTGACCGCGAAGGGCAGACCCGGGAAGGGAATCGCCGGGAGCGACACGCCGGCCACCCGCGCCACCAGCGAGTCCTTGGGCGCGGGGCCGAAGTGACGCGAGAGGGCCCCGATACTGACGGTGACCGGGTGGTCTCCCGCGAGGCGCCCGTCGGCGGTGAGGGTCGCGGGCTGGCCGAGGAGGGCCGGCTGCGAGGTCACGTTGGCCAGCGAGGCCTTGAAGGTGTTCTGGGCGGCGTTGCCGAGCGCCAGGTCGATGTCGCCCCGGCGGAGGAGGAAGCGGGGATACTCCTGCATCTTCGGGAACTCGACCGTGGTCCCCGCCATCCGGGTGCGCTGGGGCCCGGGCCGGTTCCAGGGCTGGAGCCCCGGCGGAATGTATCTCTCCGCGATCCGCGCGTAGAACAGCGCCTGCTGGAAGTAGTCGGTGCTCTGCTCGCCGAAGAGCGCCGCCCCGATATCGGGCGCGTCGAGGCTCGGCAGCTGCAGCAGCCCCTTCGCGAAGGCGTAGTCCTTGAGGCGGGCCTCGTTCACCCGGGCCAGTCCCTGCTGCAGCGCCCCCACCGAGCTCTTCGCGGTGGTCTGCAGGGTGTCGAGCTGGCGCCGCGCCTGCTTGATGCGGTCGATCGCCTTCTGGACCGAGGCGATGGACTTCTGCACCCCGGCGATGCCCAGCGTCTTCGGATCGGTCTTCGCAAGCTGATTGACCAGCGCGGTGGAGGAGTCGACCAGCGGCCGGATCTGCAGGTCGTCCAGCCGCTTCTCGAAGTCCGCGCGAGTCGAGTCCACGGTACCGAGGAAGGACTTCGCCGCCTGCACCGACCCGAGCTGGTCGGGATTGAGCACCAGGCTTTTCACCGTGTCGACCCGGCCGAGGGCGAGCTTGGGGAACTGGAACTTGTCCTTCGCCCAGGCCCGGGTCTCGGCCAGCAGCTTGCCGGCGGGGCTGTTGGGGTCGGCGGGACGGGCCGGGGTCTTCCGGGTGGTGAGGAACCGGAGGCCCGCCAGCTTCACCTGGTCGATGACGATCTTCTTCTCGGCCAGCGGGAGGGGGTCGAGGTCGACCGTGATGGTGCCCGCCTCGAAGAGATTCCGCATCGGGTTCCGCGGATCGGCGATCGCGAGGTCACCGATGTCGACCGCTGCGTCGCGCTCGCGGATCCGGAGGCTCCCGATGTCGACCTGGGTGCCAAGGGTCGCCGACAGCTCGTCCTGCGCCTCCGACCTGGCGATGCGGTCGGCGAAGAGGATCCAGAGGACCACCAGGAGCAGCAGGAAGAGCAGCAGCGGCCCCACCGCCTTCCACCGGAAGATGCGGAATCGCGGGCTCATTCGGGCCGGAACCAGGTGTAGACGTTGTAGACCTTCGAGGCCTTGAGGCCCTTCATGAACTTCGAGTTCATGACCCGCTGGCCGTAGGTGGCGCGGTACCGGGTGATGGCCACCTTGCCGAGGAGATACAGCGGCAGCGTGAGCACCAGCCACACCACGAAGCTGCCGAGGGTGACACTGTTGTTGAAGTTGGTGAAGGGGACGAGCGGCACGTTGTACAGATCGGTCCAGAGGCCCCGGAGCGCCGGCGCCTGGAGGAGCGCCAGGCCGACCTTGTCGAAGAGCGGGTCGAGCAGGAAGCCCAGCGGGGTGAACAGCGCCATCCCGAGCATCCCGCCGCCGAAGGAGACGTTGAGCAGCACGATGGCGGCGAACAGCACCAGGTTGTGGGCGGAGAGGAGCGGGGTGAGGCCGATCCCCGCGCCCAGCATCATCCCCGCCGCGACCTGGCCCGGGGTGCCCTCCGAGTGGAGGGTCTTGAAGAGCGACTGGAGGAGCTTGAGGATCGTCAGCATGCTCCCAACTTAGGCAGGGTCCCGTGGGCTCGCGAGGGCCATCGACGGTGTGATCCAGCCCACGATTCCGGGGAGACAGGGCCCTAACGCGGCAAGGCGGAACGGGGACCGCGGAACGCTTCCCGGACAAGAGGGTCCGGTGTAACGTTCGCCCCCTATGCCCCGCCCCGTGCCACCGCTCGAAGTCCACAAGTTCGGCGGCGCGTCGCTCGCCGATGCCGCCGCGATCCGCCACGCCGTCGCCATCATCCGCGACCGCGCCTTCCCGCGGGTGGTCGTCGTCTCCGCCATGGCGGGCGTGACCGACCTGCTGCTGGGCGTCGCCGCCGCCGCGCGGGCGGGGGACCTCGACACCGCGGCGCAATCGGCCCGGCTCCTCCGCGACCGGCACGTGGCCGCGGTGAAGTCCCTGGTGTCCGCGGGGCCCGCCCGCACCGAGCTCCTGGCGTTCGTCGACAGCCAGGTGAGCGAGCTCGAGACCCTGGCCCGGGGCCTCAGCATCCTCCGGGAACTGACGCCGCGCACGAGCGATTTCCTGGTGGCGCGGGGCGAGCGGCTCTCGGCGCAGCTGGTGACGGCCGCGCTCGTCGCCCAGGGCGTCAAGGCGAAGTACCTCGACGCCCCCCTCGTGATCCGGACCGACGCCGGCTTCGGCAACGCCTCCCCCGACCTGGACCAGACCGACCAGCACCTCCGCAAGGCGCTCAAGCCGATGCTGGCGCAGGGGGTGACGCCCGTGATCCCCGGCTTCATCGGCTCGAGCCCGGCGGGCGAGGTGACCACGCTGGGCCGGGGCGGCTCCGACCTGACCGCGTCGCTGGTGGGGCGCGCTCTCGGCGCGGCGCGGGTCAACCTCTGGAAGGACGTCCCCGGGCTCCTCACCGCCGATCCGCGGGTGGTGCCCGACGCCCGGGTCCTGGCGCAGCTCAACGTCCGCGAGGCGGCCGAGCTCGCCTACTACGGCGCCAAGGTGCTGCACCCGCGGGCCCTGATCCCGATCATCGGCCGGAAGGTCCCGCTCTTCGTCCGGCCCTTCGCCGAGCCGGCGCGGGAGGGCACCGAGGTCTCCGAGCGCGAGACCGAACTCTCGGCCCCGGTGAAGGCGCTCTCCGCCGCCGCGAGCCAGGCCCTGGTGACGGTCGAGGGGAACGGGATGCTGGGGGTGCCGGGGGTTGCCGCCCGGACCTTCGCCGCGCTTCACCGGGCGGGGCTTTCGGTCTCCCTCATCAGCCAGGCCTCGTCCGAGCACTCGATCTGCTTCTGCGTCCCGGCGGAGAGCGCGGAGGCGGCCACACGCTGCCTCACCGAGGTGTTCCGCGAGGAGATCGCGCATCGCGAGATCGACGGGGTGAGCGTCAAGACCGGGGTCGCGACGATCGCCGTGGTCGGTCTCGGGATGGCGGGGACGCCGGGCGTGGCCCAGCGGCTCTTCTCCGCGCTCGCGGGCCAGGGGATCAACGTCGTCGCCATCGCCCAGGGATCGAGCGAGCTCAACATCTCGGTGGTGATCGAGGAGGCGCAGGCGAAGGAGGCCCAGCAGGCCATCCACGCCGCCTTCCAGCTCGGCAAGTTCGGCGGCGGCACCGTGGCCCCGCGCGACCGCCTCGATGTCTTCCTGCTCGGCTTCGGGCGGATCGGGCGGAGCCTCTCGGACCTGGTGGCCGAGCTGCCGGCGAGCGGGCCCAAGGTCCGCATCGTGGGGGTCGCCGACCGCAGCGGCGTGGTGTTCGACCCCAACGGCCTCTCGGCCCACCGGCTGACCACGATCGCGCGGGAGAAGGCCAAGGGGCATTCGCTCAAGCACCTCGAGGGCGGGCGCGGGGAGCGGGCCGAGGACGGCGTGCGCCGGGCGGTGAAGCACGCGCTCTCGCACCCGGTGCTGGTGGACGTCACCGCCGACGAGACCACCGAGGTGCTGCGCGCCGCGCTCACGCACGGCATGGACGTGGTGCTCGCCAACAAGAAGCCGCTCGCCGGCCCCGCGGACGAGGCGGACGGGCTGGTGGCCCTGGCCGCGCAGCACGGGCGCCGGATCCGGCACGAGGCCACGGTGGGGGCCGGGCTCCCGGTGATGGACACCTTCGCCAAGCTGCAGGAGACCGGCGACGAGGTGGTCAGCATCGAGGGGTGCCTCTCGGGGACGCTCGGCTTCCTCCTCTCGCAGCTCGAGGCCGGGAAGCGCTTCTCCCAGGCGCTGACGGCGGCGATGGATGCCGGCTACACCGAGCCGGATCCCCGGGACGATCTCTCCGGCGCCGACGTGGCGCGGAAGGCGCTGATCCTGGGCCGCCTGATGGGCTTCAAGGGCGAGCCCGCCTCGGTGGTCACGGAGTCGCTGGTCCCGGCCGACGCGAAGGCGCTGCCCCTCAAGACCTTCCTCGCGCGCCTGGGCAACTGGGACGGCGAGTGGGCCGAACGGATCCGGACCGCGCGGGCGAAAGGCACCGTCCTCCGCTACGTGGCGACGGTGACGCCGCGGCGCCTCCGGGTGGGGCTCTCCGCCCTCCCGCTCTCGAGCCCCTTCGCGGCGCTGCAGGGGACCGACAACCAGATCGTCTTCACCACGACCCGGTATCGCGAGCATCCGCTGGTCATCCGCGGGCCGGGCGCGGGCCCGCTCGTGACGGCCGCGGGCGTGCTCAACGACATCCTGGCGTTGGCCCGGCGGTGAGCCCGGTGGGTGAGCGGCTGCGGGCCTTCGCGCCCGGCTCCGTCGGCAACATCGGGCCCGGGCTCGACATCATGGGGCTCGCGGTGACCGGCCGCGGCGACGTGGTGGAGGTGGCGCTCCGCGAGGGCCCGGGGATCGAAGTGCTCGACGCCGGCCATCCCGACCTCCCGCGCGACGCCGGCCGGAACACCGCCGCCGTCGCGGCGGCGGCGGCCCTCAGTCTCGGCGGGCAGTCGTCGACCGGGCTCGCGATCACGATCGTGAAGGGACTGCCGCTCTCGGGCGGCCAGGGGGGCAGCGCCGCCAGCGCGGTGGCCGGCGCGGTCGCGACCAATGCCCTGCTCCAGCTCGGCCTGACCGAGCACCAGCTGGCCGAGTGCGCGCTGGCCGCCGAGGCCCGGGTGGCGGGGCGGCACCTCGACAACATCGTGCCGTCGCTGGTGGGAGGGATCGTGCTGATCCGGGACGCGGCCCGCTATGACTACATCCGGCTCGAGGCGCCGCGCGGCCTCAAGATCGTGCTGGCCCAGCCCGACCAGCGCCTCCGCACCGCGGAGGGTCGCGCGGTGCTCCCCGCCGAGGTGGCCCGGGAGGTCGCGCTCTACCAGGCGGCGCAGTGTGCCGCGATGGTCCTCGCCTTCACCACCAACGACCTTCCCCTGCTCCGCCGGGCGGTGGACGACCGGATCGCGGAGCCGGCGCGGGCGCCGCTCCTCCCCGGCTTCGCCCGGGCGAAGCAGGCGGCGCTCGATGCCGGGGCGCTGGGCTGCTCCATCAGCGGGAGCGGCCCGACCGCCTTCGCCTTCGCGGCGGACCAGACCGACGCCCTCGAGGTGGCCGCCGCGATGGAGGCGGCCTACCAGGCGGAGGAGATCGGCTGCACCACGCGCATTGCCGAGGTGAGCGCCGAGGGCGCTCGCGTGATCGAGGAGGAGTGATGGCGAGCTGGCAGGTCTGCGGGCGCTGCGGTGAACGGCGGAGCGAGCTCGATCCCGCGACGACGTGCGCCTGCGGGGGGCTCCTGGAGATCCAGCACGACCGGCCGCTCGAGGACGGCCCTTCGCTCCGGCGTCTCTTCGACGAGCGCCGCGGCACGCACGGCGAGACCGACCTCTCGGGCGTGTGGCGCTACCGGGAGCTGGTCCTGCCGAACGGGGCGGACCACGCGGTCACCCACCCCGAGGGCAACACCCCCCTCATCCGCCGCCCCGCCATCGCGGAGTTCGCCGGGGTTTCCGAGCTCAAGGTGAAGCACGAGGGGCACAACCCCACCGGCTCGTTCAAGGACCGGGGAATGACGGTGGCGGTCACCCAGGCCAAGCGGGTCGCCGCGGCCGCTGTCGCCTGCGCCTCGACCGGCAATACCTCGGCGTCGCTCGCGGCCTACGCGGCGCAGGCGGGGCTCCCCGCCCTGGTGTTCGTGCCGGCCGGACAGGTGGCGCTGGGCAAGCTCTCGCAGTCGCTGGCGTACGGCGCCCGGACCCTGCTGGTGAAGGGTGACTTCGACGCCTGCCTCCGCCTGGTGCAGGAGGCCTCCGCCCGGCTGGGCGTGTACCTCGTCAACAGCATCAACCCGTTCCGCCTCGAGGGGCAGAAGACGATCGTTCTCGAGCTGCTGCACCAGCTCCAGTGGCAGGTCCCCGACTGGATCGTGCTCCCCGCCGGCAACCTCGGGAACACCGCCGCCTTCGGGAAGGCGCTCCGGGAGGCGCATGCCTGGGGCCTGATCGACCGGGTGCCCCGGCTCGCCGCGGTGCAGGCCGCGGGCGCGGGGCCGTTCGCCGCGGCGTTCGCCGAACAGTTCGCGCGGCGGCTGAGCGTGAAAGCGGAGACGATCGCCACCGCCATCAAGATCGGCGACCCCGCCTCGTGGGACCGGGCGGTGCGCTCGATCCGGGAGACGGACGGCGTGGTCACCGCGGTGAGCGACGCGGAGATCCTCGAGGCGAAGGCGGTGATCGACGCGGCGGGCGTCGGCTGCGAGCCGGCGAGTGCCGCGAGCGTGGCGGGGGTGCGGCAGCTGGTCCAGCGCGGGGTGATTGGCCGGAACGCACGGGTGGCGGCGGTGCTCACGGGCCATGTCCTCAAGGACCCGGGCGCGCTCATCACGTATCACCAGGAGACCGAACCTCCGCCCGCGCGGGCCAACCGGCCGGTGGAGATCGAGGCGAGGCTGGCGGAGGTGGAGCGGGTGCTGAGGGGGTAGGCGGGAGGCGGGAGGCCGGAGGCGGGAGGAGCAGCACGACAAACGGGTGGGTTCCGCGAGGAACTCACCCGTTTGTCATCCTGCTCCGGCCTCCGGCCTCCCGCCTCCGGCCTAGATATCCCCCCGCCGGTCCCGCCGCCCTTCCCGCCGGTCCTGGCGCAGGTCCCGATGGTCGCGGCGCAGGTCGCGGCCGTCGCGGCGGAGTTCACGCCGTTCGTGGCGCACCCCCTGCCGGTCACCCTGGCGCCGCTCCCGGCGCAGTTCGTGGCGGTCCTGCCGGTACTCCCGGCGATCCTGCCGGATGTCGCGATGATCGCGGCGGACTTCCCGCCGGTCGTGCCGCAGCTCGGGCGGGCGCCGCCCGTCAGGCGCCTGCGCGGCCGCGGGCGCGGGGGCCAGGGCGATGAGGCCCACCAGGGCCAGGGATCCAGCAATCTGGAACAGCCGCATATGTCGTCCTCGGTCAGGGTTCACCCGAGAGACGGGCCCCCGGCCCCGGTGTTAAGCCGGTGACCGGGGTCACATCCCGGCCGCCTTGTCGATCGCTGCCTTGAGGTCGGTATACGCCCTGGGATCGATTTCCAGGAAGGGATCGGCCACGTAGGCGATCTTCCCGTCCCGTCCCACCACGTAGAGCGTCCGGTTGTCCAGCTTGTACTTCGGCTCCCAGGCCCCGTAGCGCCGGCCGACCACGCCGCCGGTGTCGCTGAGGAACCGGAAGGGGTACTGCTTGTCGCGGGCCCAGGAGGCCAGCGCGGTGTCGGGGTCCACGCTCACGGCGAGGAGCACGACCTTGCTGCCACCACGAAAGAGCGTCGCGTACTGATCACGGTACGCGTCCATTTGGATGGTTCAGCCCTTGGTCCGCGCCTTGTAGAAGAACGCGATGATCACGGTCTGATCGCGGAAGTCGCTCAGCCGGACGGGCGCGGACGCGACGCCCCCCTGGGTGGCGGCGGGGAGCACGAACTCCGGCGCCACATCGCCCACCTTGAGGGGGAGGGTGTCCTGCGCCGCCAGCGCCGCGGGGGCCGCGGCGGCGAGCGCGATGGCCAGCACTGCTGCTTTCACTCGAACTCCTCAGTGGAGGTTGGTCCTGCCACAGACCCACGAGCCGCCTGCCCGCCCTACTGCGCCATCACCCGCCAGATCGTCCCGCTGTTCTCGCCCGAAATGTACAGCGACCCGTCGGGCCCGAAGGCCACCCCCGTCGCCCGGAGACCCGTGTCCCCGTCCGCGCTCACGGCGAACCGCTCGTGGGTCCCGACCGGGCGGCCGTCCCTGAACGGCACGAACTCGACGCGGTAGCCGGCCTGGGGCAGCGGGGCGCGATTCCACGACCCGCGGAAGGCGACGAAGGCCCCGCCGGCGTACTTCGCCGGGAACTGGGTCCCGGTGTTGAACGCGATCGCCATCGGGGCCCAGTGCCCGGGGAAGCCGACCAGGGGGGCCTTGGTGTCGCCGCAGCGGGCCACCTTGTCGCCATCACCGCCGTACTCGGGGGCGAGCACCTTCTTCCCCTTCTGCCAGTCGAAATAGCAGTAGGGCCATCCGAAGTCGTCCCCGGCGGAGACCTGCATGAACTCCTCGGCGGGGAGCTCGGCGTTCTGCTCGTCGGTGTAGCCCCAGCTGGCGCCGAGCTGGTCCCGCCCGTGGGGCGAGGCGTAGAGCTTCCCGTCGCGGGGGTCGACGGTGATCGCCTCCGGATTGCGGAGTCCGGTGGCGAAGCGTTTCCCGTCGGCCTGGCGCTGTCCGGCACGGCTGGCGCTGAACTGCCAGAGGCCGGCCCGGGTC
>DASZPT010000423.1:0-1698 GCA_035549935.1 Gemmatimonadales bacterium | reverse complement strand
ATCTTCCCCGTCGCGGTCTTGGGCAACTCCGCGACGAACTCCACCCAGCGCGGATACTTGTACGGCGCCAGCCGGTCCTTGACGTGCGCCTTGAGCGCCTCCGCCAGCGCGGGGGTGGCGGACACGCCCGGGCGGACGACCACGAAGGCCTTGGGCTTGACCAGGTCCTGGTCGTCGCCCTTGCCCACCACCGCCACCTCCAGCACCTCGGGATGGGTCATCAGCGCCGCCTCGACCTCGAAGGGCGAGACGTACATGCCGCTCACCTTGAGCATGTCGTCCGAGCGTCCGCCATAGGTGTAGTAACCGTCCGCGTCCCGGGTGTACTTGTCCCCGGCGCGGGTCCAGGGCCCGAGGAAGGTGGCAAGCGACTTCTCCCGGTTGTTCCAGTAGTACGCGGCGCTGGAGGGCCCGCGGATCTGCAGCTCGCCGATCTCGCCGTCGGCCACCTCCCGCCCCTGCTCGTCCACCAGGCGGATGTCGTAGCCGGGCACCGGCCTGCCCGTGGTGCCGTAGCGCACCTCGCCCGGCCGGTTGGAAAGGAAAATATGGAGCATCTCGGTCGAGCCGATGCCGTCCAGGATCTCGACGCCGAAGCGTTCGGTCCAGCGGCGGCCGAGCTCGGCGGGCAAGGCCTCGCCGGCGGAGGTGCAGATCCGCAAGGCGATCTCGTCGCGGGCGGGCAGCTCCGGGCTGGCGAGCAGCGCGCCGTACAGCGTCGGCACTCCGTAGAAAATCGTCGGCCGGTGCTCCTTCAGGCGCCTGAACACTGCGGCCGGCGTGGGACGCTCGGCCATCAGCACCGTGGTGGCCCCGACCGCCAGCGGGAAGGTCAGCGCGTTGCCCAAGCCGTAAGCGAAGAACAGCTTCGCCGCGGAGAACACCACGTCGTCCTCGCGGATGCCGAGCACGGGCCGCGCATACAGCTCGGCCGTGTGGATCAGGCTCGAGTGCAGGTGCACGGTGCCCTTGGGCCTGCCCGTGGAGCCGGACGAGTACAGCCAGAAGCAGGCATCGTCGCAAACGGTGGGCGCCGGATCGCAGGCCACGGAGGCGGCCGCCATGAGCTGCTGCAGGTGCTGGTGGCCGTGGGGCTCCTTGCCGGAGACGACCACGTGCTTGAGGAAAGGGAGCTGCCCGACCAGCGGCTGGAACGCCGGCAGCAGCGCTTCGGAGACGACGAGCGCGCGCACCCGGCTGTCCTCGAGCATGAACCGGTAGTCGGTCGTGGTGAGCAGGGTATTCGCCGCAACCGGCACGATGCCGGCCTTGATCGCGCCGAGGAACACCGCGGGGAAATCGATGGTGTCGAGGTGGGCGAGCATGATGCGGTCTTCGATCCCGAGCCCGAGGGCCTTGAGCGCGTTCGCCGCCCGGTTCACGCGCTCCGCGAGCTGCGCGTAGGTGTAGCGCCCCGCGTCGTCGATGTAGGCCAGCTTGCCCGCGCGGCCCTCCGCGAGGTTGCGCTCGACCAGGTCGTGCGCCGCGTTGTAGTCGCGCGGCACCTGCAGCACCGGCGGACTTGCGCTGTGATCGGCCCTGCTCATCCCTGCCACTTTCCCTCCTCCCCCGGAACGTTCAAGGCCACATTGTCACCACAGAGGCACAGAGGGCACAGAGAAAGGCGGGAAAATGGATCTCGGAAAGCTGGCCCGCATGACATGGCCTGCGGCGGCCCGGTTGGCGCATCGACGGCGG
>DASZPT010000422.1:0-1921 GCA_035549935.1 Gemmatimonadales bacterium | reverse complement strand
CTGCGTCTACATGATCCGGGCGGAGGAACGCTACGGGGACGGCGACGGGGTCTTCAGCCTGGCCGAACAGACCCGGGCCTCGGACGCGCTGTACTACGTGACGCGCGGCATCAACCAGTTCACCAACACGCCGCGGTCGGTGCGTCTCGGTCTCGAAGTCAACTTCTAAAGGCCTCACGGTGGCGCGGGCCGGGTTCGCCCGGTCCGCGCACCCTGCACATCACAGCGAGGGGAGAATGCACTCACGATTCCGTACGAAGGGCGTCCTGCTGGCCGCGCTCCTGGCGCTGGTCGCCAGCATGGCGCTGCCGCACCACGCCTCGGCCGAGCCCGAGCCCGGAGCCAAGAAGAAAGGCTTCCGGCTGTTCGCGCGGGCACTCGGCGCGATGACGATCAACCGGGTCTACTGCGGTATGGCCACGACCGGTGAGATCTGCGTCGACTCCACCAACAGCTCCACCATCGGCGGCGGGTTCTGGCCGAAGGGCACCCCCGACCAGTACATCTTCAACTCGGGTCTCCAGGTGGCCGGTATCGTCGGCCCCGAGTTCCCGACCTGGGCCGGTGACACGGTGGGTGGCTTCTTCTTCGACCCCAAGGGCACGACCCAGCACGGCGAGGAAGTCGAGCCGATCTACAACGCCTCGAACCCGGCCGATCTCGCGGCCTGGCCCGAGGCGGCCTGCGTGCCGTTCAACGCCGGCAACCCGAACGACGAGTCGGCGGCGCTGTTCGACCCGCTGCTCCAGCAGGACCCGACCAACACCGACCCGGCCTACTCCTATCCCTGCCGCAAGAGCGCCTCGCAGGGTGACGTGTGGTTCGTGTCCTGGGAAGGCAACCCCGCCCTCCGCGCCGGCCGCAAGCACCCGATCGGCGTGCTGGTCGAGACCCGCGGCATGGGCTGGAACTTCCCGGCCGGCAACGAAGACATCCTGTACTTCATCTACACCTTCTACAACGTCACCTCGACGAACCCGGCCGACTACGCGGCGTACCGCCCGAGCCTCCGGCCGATCCTGCTGCAGAAGGCGCAGGACTTCCATGCCGCAGTCGCGGCCACCGGCGTCAACGTGCCGGCCAGCGGCTACAGCATGACCAACCTCTTCGCCGCGTTCGCGCGTGACGACGATGTCGGGTCGGCCGGCGCCAACTACTCGTCGGTGAACCTGCCGTTCGCCCTCGGGTACACCTACGACCACGGCTTCTCGCCGAACCTCCCCGGCTGGAAGTTCGATCCGTCGATCTTCTCGTCGCCGTTCTTCGCGGGCGTGGGCTTCACCGGCGCCAAGTACCTCAAGAGCCCGACCGGCGCCGGCTCGATTCAGCTGTTCAGCAACACGATCAACGGCCAGCCCTTCGCGGGCGCGGTCAACGATCCGCGCGACGTGACCCAGCTGTACCGCTACCTCAGCGGCACGCTGAGCCCGGCCACCGGCGACCAGAGCTGCAACACCGGCATCCAGGCCCAGACCCGCGTCTGCTTCATCAACAACACGTCGTCGCAGGACATGCGGTTCTTCCAGTCCTCCACGCCGCTCAACCTGCCGCCCGGTGGCAGCGGGTCGATCGTGGTGGCCTACCTGTTCGCCCCGCCGGTCAAGGCGGCCGGCTCGATCAACAACACCGACGTGAAGCCGGGCGATCCCCGCCGGCTCACCGATCCCACGCTGCTCGCCGCCGGCGCCAACCTGATCGACTCGATCACCGGCTTCGCCGGCTGGAGCGACGGGAACGGCGACGGGATCGTGCAGCAGGGCGAGTTCCAGGTCATCCCGAAGTCGCTCCTCGGCAAGGCGCAGGTCGCCCAGACCGTGTTCGACTTCAAGTTCCTGCTGCCGTTCGCGCCCTCGTCGCCCGACTTCTTCCTGGTGCCGGGCGATGACCAGGTGACGGTGCTCTGGAAGCCGTCCACCAGCGA
>DASZPT010000421.1:0-4159 GCA_035549935.1 Gemmatimonadales bacterium | reverse complement strand
GCGAGAGGCGATCGGTGTCGTGCTGATCACCGCGATATGGGGAGTGTCGAACGCCGCCGCACAGACGGATGATTACCCGCGGATGGCGGCCATCGGGGAATACCTGATGGAGCGGGACGCGGAAATCCGGTTGGCGCGAACCGCCGCACCCGAGTCCATCTCCCGGGATGCCACGATTCTGGTGCTGGGGCGGCAGGGGTACGAACAAGCGGTCGAGGGCACGAACGGGTTCGTCTGTATGGTGGCGAGGAGCTGGATGGCCGCGTTCGACTGGTCCGAATTCTGGAACCCGAAGGTGAGGGCTCCCGACTGCATGAACCCGCAGGCTGCCCGATTTGTGGTGCCGGTCGCGCGTCTGCGGAGCAGGATGCTGATGGCCGGGCGGTCGAGGGAGGAGGTCCGGTCGGCCCTCGAGGCCGCGTTCGAGAGGCGGGAGCTGCCAGCCGTCGAGCACGGTGCGATAGAGTATATGATGTCGAAGGCGGCATATCTGACCGACGAGGGCGAGCACAACGCGCCCCACCTCATGTTCCTCACCGCCGGCCTGCAGGCCGGGGATTGGGGCGCCGGCGTGGCGGGCTCACCGGTCATGGCGGCTCCCTACTGGTTCTTCGGCCCATCGGCGCCGGCGCAGCCGGAACGTCTGCCACCGGTTCTCGTGTTCCTGGTCGGAGTGGCGGAGTGGTCCGACGGAACGCCGGCGGCCAGGTAGGGGTCCCCACCCCGACCTACCTCACCTCGAACTGCTCGGTCTGGGTCGTCAGCTTCGCCGTCGGCAGGCCCGCCAGCTGCAGCAGCAGTCGTTTTGCCCGGTCGGCGATGCTCCCGCCGTCACTCGTCCCCGGATCCAGCTCTCCGCGGAGCGCCCGCTCGAACTTGTCCAGGTCCGAATCCGACAGCGTCGCCACGTTGAGCGTCGCCGAGTAGTAGTAGCGGCCCGGATCGCGCGGAGTGACCACCGGGTAGCTGAGACCGACCTTCAGGTATTCGGCCAGCGCGCCCGAGGTGCCGAGCCTCCGGGTGACCGCGGGGCCGCGGAACGGGCCGAGCCGGGTGACGGTGAACTGGTCGAGGAGCGGCTCGTGCCGGACCACCACCGTCCATTCCAGCTGCCGCACCGGCTCGTCCACCCAGGCATCGCGTGACCGCCATACCTCCAGCCGGTACTGCAGCCTGAGCGGCAGCCCCTGGCGAAGGGTGGTGAGCCAGGTGGTATCCTCGAGGAGGTTTCGGGTGAAGACGGTGGGGTAGTGCGTGGTCGGCGCGACCTGCACCTCGAGCCGCACCGCGTTGTCCGTCTGCGCCGCCGACGGCGCCGGCAGGGCAGCAACGAGGAGCAGGCTGACCAGCGGGAGTGGCCGGAGCCGGACCCGAGCGGCAGCCATGGAGGGTCAGAACCGCCGTTCGAGCCGGAGGTAGAACCGGACCGGCTCCCCGTCGGTGAGCGCCTTCACCAGGTAGGCCGCGATTCCGCCCGCGTCGATCCCGACCCCGGCGTCCGCCTTCCACTGGGTGATCGACTGCAGCCGGTTGTTCGGCACCCGCCCCGGCCCCGAGCCGGACAGCCAGGCAGACCCGGCATCGCCGAAGACCACGAGGTCGGGATCCTGGATCCCGATGAAGCGGCTGAACTCCTGGTGGTTGGCGTCCCGCACGAGGTACCCCGCCTTGAGGCGGAGCCGGTGGCGGAACTCGCCCTGCGTGATGAGCGCGCGGTCGCAGAGCGCCGCCCGGCTCGGGTCGTCGTAGCCCGGCGGGGCGCAGTTGAGGTCGCGGAAGCCGTAGCCGGGGAGCAGGTCGGGCCCGCCCAGTGACAGGCGGCGCTGCAGGGGGAGGGGATCGCCCGCGAGCCACCCCGCCGACCAGATCCTGAGGCTCAGCTGCGCCTCGGGTGAGAGCCGGTAGTAGCGCCGCGCGTCGAGCGTGAACCGGCTGAAATCGTACCCGTTGGTCGGGATCGGCTGGCGGATCGTGGTCGGCAGGCCGATCGGGGCGACGTCGTGGCTCCACGAGTGCTCCACGCTGCCGCGGATCCACCACCCCGAGGAGGGATTGTCGCGGTCGTTCCGGGTATCGTACTCGGCGCTCAGCCCGACGCTGGTGTAGTGCCCGTCGTCGATGAGCGGGTTGGGCCGCCAGGTGTCCTCGTTGCGGAAGAGCGACCAGGGGTTGTTCGCCCGCACCGAGCCCTGCTTTTCGTAGCGGACGCTCGCGTCCATCCGGAACCGGCGGCTGAAATAGTTGTAGGCGCTCCCGCTCACCCCCTCGCTGCTGAAGTAGTCCCGGTTGTCCCGCTGGAAGAGGAGGGCGTTCCACCCGATCTCGTCGCGGGGGAGGGTGTGTTCCTCGATCCCCGCGATCACCGAGTAGGTGCGGGCCCCGAACCCGAAGCCGCGCGACCCGTGGAACCGCCAGTCGGTGCGGACCAGCCAGCCGAGGTCGCGCCGGAACGGTGAAGGATCGGGGGCGGTGCGGAGAATGCCGCGCGCGTCGAGGCTCGCGGTGAGGGCATCGCTGGCCCGCCACTCGAACGCGGGGCCGAAGACGATCCCCAGTCCCTCGATCCGGTTGTACGTCTGGGTGGTGGTCAGCCGGAGCGTGGTCCGGATGTCTCCGGTCTGGAAGGTCTTGAGCGCGGTGGCCGCTTCGCCGAAGCCGCGCCGCCGCTCCCGCACGGCCAGCTCCCCGTCCGACTGCCGCTGCACTGGCGCCGCGTCCCAGTAGACCCGCTGCTCTCCCTCGTGAAGCCCGCCCGGCGCCACCGTGAAGCGTCCGCCCGCCACCAGCACGTCGCCGTGGATGACGCCGCCCGGCTCCACCACCAGGTCGCCATTGATGACCGTGAGCGTGCCCCGGAACTCGCCCCCGATCCGCATCGTGCCCCGGAATGCGGCGACCCGCCCCGAGAGCGATGCCCCGGCCGGGATCGTGAGGCCGCCGGGGAGACGCACCGTCCCCGAGTCGTTCCAGGTATCGAGCAGTTCGGTGAGGACCTGCGGCGGGAGGCCGAGCGACGCGGAATCCGGTGGGGCCTCGTCGGGGTTGATGACGACGACGCTGTCCTGCGCCGCGAGGGGGCGCCCCAGCGCCCCCAGCAGCAGCACGAGGCCGAGCGCGAGCCGACGGCGGAGCTCAGCGTTCGCCACCGACCGCCTCTCCCCGGGCCACGAGCCCCAGCCGCTTCATCCGGCGATAGAGATTCGCCCGGTCGGTCTGCAGGGCCCGCGCCGCCTCGGCCACGTTCCCCTCCGCCCGCCCAAGCGCGTCGGCGATGAGGTCCCGCTCGTAGCGGTCCAGGAGTTCGGTCAGCGAGAGCGTGGACTCCGGGCCTGCCGCCACGGGCCGGCCGGGCGCGCCGTCCCCCCGCGCGGCGGGAGCCGGCCTGGCGCCACCGGCCGGGAGGACCATCTGCACATCCTCGGGTGAAATCGTGTCGCCACCGAGGATGGCGAGGCGCTCGACCAGGTTCGCCAGTTCCCGGATGTTGCCCGGCCAGCTGTACTGCCGGAGCGTCGCGAGCGCCTCCGGCGAATAGGCCTGCGGTGAACGCGGTCGTGCCCGCTGGGCGAGGTGCGCCACCAGCTGCGGCAGGTCCTCCGGCCGCTCTCGGAGCGGCGGCAGGTGAATCGGGAAGATGTTGAGCCGGAAGAAGAGGTCCTCCCGGAAGGCGCCCTGCGCCACCGCCTGGTCGAGGCGCCGGTTGGTCGCCGCCACCACCCGCACGTCCACCCGGGTCGGCTGTTCGGCGCCGAGCCGCTGGAGGACCCCGGTTTCGAGGGTCCGGAGCAGCTTGGCCTGCGCCTCGAGATTCAGGTCGCCGATCTCGTCGAGGAAGAGGGTCCCCTTGTCCGCCAGCTCGAAGCGGCCGAGCCGCCGCTCGGTGGCGCCGGTGAAGGCCCCCTTCTCGTGGCCGAACATCTCCGATTCGACCAGCTCCCGCGGGATCGCGGCGCAGTTCACCGTGACGAACGGTTCTTTGCCGCGCCGCGAAGCGCGGTGAATCGCCGAAGCCACCAGCTCCTTGCCGGTCCCCGACTCGCCCGTGATCAGCACCCGCGCGTCGGTCGGCGCCACCTGGGCGATGAGCTGCCGGATCTGCCGGAGCGCGGCGCTCTGGCCCACCATCTCGTCCCGGCTCTCGAGCGCCTGGCGCAGGGCC
>DASZPT010000420.1:0-10525 GCA_035549935.1 Gemmatimonadales bacterium | reverse complement strand
CAGGGATGGTAATGCGCCGCGTAGGTGGCATACCACCGGGAGACGAAGTCCCAGGTCTGGTAGACTGTCGTCCAGGGGCACGCCCGCTCCAGGTCCCGCCAGGCCTCCTGGAATGCGGGCTGGGCGAGCAGGTCGGCGGCGGCGGCCCCGCGCAGGACTTCGGTGTTCATCGGGGCGGTCCTACCGCAACGATCGGGCCCGCGGGGCCGGGTGGCGGCGCCGTCTCCCGGGCCGAAAATGCGAGCTTCCCCGGCGGCGGGGGTCCGCTGCCGGGGAAGCTCGCCATCCCTTCAGCTCGTCAGTACGTCCCGTACGGCCCACACCAGTCGTTGGCGCAGACCGCGAACCCGCCCCAGTAGACGAACTGCGGGCTCGGCGTGGCGAACCCGCCGTTGATCCCGATCCGGAGCTCGGTCATGTGCGCGTCGTCGATCGGGAGGTTGGAGCCGTTGGTCGCGAGCGTCTGCCGGCTCCCGCCCCAGGCGAAGATGTTCGAGCGGTCGAAGAGGAGCGTCTTGTCGTCGCTACCGTAGATCCGCATGTCGAGGTCGTACCGGCCGGCGGCCACCCGGGTGAACTTCCACTCCACGCGGTAGGTGGTGTTCTTCACCAGCGTCGCCGGGTCGTAGTTCCGGCCCCCGTGGGTCGACGAGGGTGCGCCGGGCGTCCAGCCGTTGTACGGGTACGCGGCGTTGTTCACATTCACATAGAACGGGAAGGTGCCGTCGGCGTACGACCCGTAGTGCATCGCGTAATAGCCGCCCGAGATCCCGTTCGGGTTGCCTTCCGATTCCACCGGGTGGGTCGAGGCATAGGAAGAGCCCGCGTCGACGTTGTCGCCGACCGTGTTCCGCAGGTAGACCCGGAAGTAGATCGCGCTTCCCACCGCCGGCAGCTGCCAGAGGTTGTTCGCCATCACCCAGTCGAAATCCTGCTGGTAGTGCTGGACCCGGAGGACGTTGGTCATCGTCGCGGGGAAGCCCAGGCCGCTGGCGGCGACCACGCTGAGCGAGCCGTTACCGCCCCAGCGCGAACTCCACGGCACCGCCTTCCCGTTGTCCCGGATGACGCCGTCGCTCGACCCCGTGCCGGTGCTCCAGTCGGAGTGGAAGAGTACGCTGCCACCCCCGCCCGGCGGCGGTGGCGGCGGGGCCGCCGTGACCGCGACGGTGGAGGTGTCCGCCAGCGTGCCGCCGACCTGGACCGCGATCACGCGGAAGTTGCCGGTCGAGGACCCCGGGACGTAGAGGCCGTTCGAGTTGATGGTCCCGCCGGTGGCGGTGTAGGTGACCTGGGGCACGATGTTGCTGCCGTCGCTCATCACGCCGTTCACCGAGAACTGCTGCGAGCTCCCGACCTGCACCGTCGCGGAAGACGGCGAGAGGACGATCCGCTGGAGCGTCGCGGTGGGTGACGAGATGCTCACCGTCGCCGTGTCGGCCAGCCCACCCCCCTGCTGGCGCGCGATCACCCGGAAGACGCCGGCCGTCTGCCCCGCGGCATACTGGCCGTTCTGGTCGATGGTGCCGCCGGTGGCGCTCCAGGTGATCGGGATCGTCGCCCGGCTCCCGTCGCGGTAGACCCCCTGCGCGGTGAAGAGCTGGGCACCGCCAGTCTGCAGGTTCACGCTGGAGGGGAGGAGCTCGACTCGGACCAGCACCGGCTGCGCGATCGCGGTGAAGGTGGCATCGTCGAGCGAGGGACTGGACGCCGTCACGCTCTGGGTCCCGACCGAGTCACCGAGCTGCCAGCTCGCCGAGGCGATGCCCTGGGCGTCGGTGATGCTGTCGATGGGGGAAATCAGGCCGCCGCCGGTCGTGACTGCCCAGGTGACCGCGATCCCGGGGAAGGGCACGCCGGTCGAGTCGAACACCCGGACCGCGAGCGGCACCGGGAGAGTCGACCCCGCGGGGCCGGCCTGCCCGAGGCCCGCGGCAGGACGAAGCTCTGCCGGCCCCGTCGTCGGCGGGCCCGGTGGGGGCGCCACGAAGTCGCCGACCGTCTTGGCCGTGCACGCCGTCATCCAGCATGCGCCCGCGACAGCCATCGCCCATGCGATGCGTCGTCCAGACTGTGGCGGCTTCTTGGGCGCGGTCATCCTGCCTCCAGGGGAAACGACAACGTGCGGGCAGCGCGTCACCACTGCCATCAGACCGGGTAACGGGAGGGCATAGATATAACTCTCTTGCCCCGGGTCCACCACACGTGGAGGAGCCTTTCCTCTCCCCCTGAAGAGCCTGATCCATGCCGACTCCGGCGGCGGGCGGTTGGCCATCGGTGGCGGCCCTAAAGCTTTTTTCAGTAACGACTTGGATTCCCGCTGGGAGGGGGCGGCGCTGCAGAGGTGCGGGGGAAGAGCCTCACCTTGGCCGCGGTGTTGCGTCAGGGCAACAGGCTGCCAGCCCCTGTCAGCCCGACCAGGGCGCGGAGCGCCTTCCGCCCACGATTGGCGGCGAGGAAGACCGGGGAGGGGAGGAAGGTGCAGAGGAGCGCCATGACCCGGTGCGGGTTGGCGGGATCGAGGCGGACGCTGCGCCAGAGGTGGCGCCGGGAGTCATGGCTCGCGCCCGCCAGCAGTTCCTGTTCCCCGACCCAGGCATACGACTCGGCGAGGCGCGCCCGAACCGCCCGGCGGGGCAGGGTGATGCGGGTGCCACCCTGCGCCAGCCAGCGTTGTACCGTCTCGAGGTTGTTTCGGGCCATGTCCAGCGTGTACTCGGGCGCGGTGAGCTGGTCCGCCGCTCCCACCCGATAGAGAATGCTCGAGGCGTCCAGGAAGGCGACCGGTCCGAACGAGGTGGTCCGCAGGTGGAACTCGTAATCCTCGCCGGAGCGCTTGAGGCTCAGGTCGAAGCCACCGACCTGGGCGAGTCGCGAGCGCCGGAGCAGGACGGTCGAGGTGTGGACCAGGTTGCCGAGCAGCATGGAGGCGAACAGTTCGCCGGCGTAGAGCGGACGGCTGGCCACCGCGGCGGGTGCTCCCGGCCAGAGGCCGGCCAGCGTGCCACCCGGCTGCAGCACCGCCTCGATGTGGATCTTCCGGTGGGCGACGTAGAATTGCCGGAGGTAGGTCTCCGAGAGATGCCGGCCCTGCTCGTCGATGGCCACCATGTCGGTCCAGACCATGCCCGCCTCGGGAAAGCGGCGGAGCACCGCGACCTGGGCCTCGAGCTTCCAGGGAAGCCATTGGTCGTCGGAGTCCAGCAGGGCGACGAATTCGCCGCGGGCGTTCCGCATCCCGGTATTCCGGGCCGCGGAGACCCCGGCGTTCTCCTGGCGGATGTAACGCACCCGGGCGTCGAACGCTTTCACCAGCTCGGCCGTCCCGTCCCGTGATCCGTCATCGGCCACGATGACTTCCACGGGCTGGTAGGTCTGGTCCAGGGCGCTCTGAATGGCCGCGCCCAGGATATAGGCGCGATTGTAGGTGGGGATGACGACGCTGACGAGGCCCGGCTCACCCGGTCCGGTGAGCCAATCCGGGGAGGATGTCATGGTGCCTGGCCGGCGCCCGGTGCGGGCGCGAGCAGAAAGGACCGGCCCGGCGGTTGCCGGACCGGTCTCCCGCCGAGCCTAGAAGATGGTGTAGATGAACGGTGCCAGCGCCGAGCCCTGGGCGAACACCAGCAGGGCGCCTACCAGCAGCAGCACCACGATGATCGGGCCGAGCCACCACTTCTTGCGGGCCCGCATGAATTCCCAGAGTTCCTTGACGATGCCCATGCCGAACTCCTTGCTAGAATTGTCTTTCCATGTCAGTGCGACTGCGCAGTTCCGGCTCCCGCATGAACCAGTATCCGTGGGCCCCCAAGGGGTGCACCATGGCGCGGTGACCGGTGGCCCGACGCAACAGACCGATGGGCGTCAGCACCAGGTAATACACGATCCCGAGGAAGATCGGGGTGGTAACCTTCGAGATCGCATGGGCTAACCCCATCCAGGCCCGGTTGACCGGACCGAGGGACGCGGGCGCCACGATGGCCCCCAGCGCAAGCAGCGCGCCAAGGATGGTGAACGCCACGCGGACGGGGAAGAGCTTCCCCCGCCACCACATGATGGCGGCGAAGAAGAGGAACGCGCCGCCGACCGTGAAGCCGAACTTCCGGCCCTCGGCGGGGCTCAGTCGAGCTGGAATTCCTGACGCCAATCTGCCGTCTCCTTCCACTGGGGTTGGTCGGTCTTGTCCAGGAGGAACGGTCCCAGGACCAGGTAGTCGATGTTGGTGCGCATGAAGCAGCGGTACGCGTCCTCGGGCGACATCACGATCGGCTCGCCGCGGACGTTGAAGGACGTGTTGATGATGACCGGGCAGCCGGTCTCCTGCTCGAACGCCTTGATCAGGTCGTAGTAGTCCCGGTTGGTGTCCGGGGTGACGGTCTGGATCCGGGCCGAGTAGTCGATGTGGGTGACCGCCGGAATGTCGGAGCGGAGCACATTCAGCTTGTCGATCCCCCACAGATCCGAGTGCTTCTCCGACATGGGGATCTGCCGCTCCTTCTTGACCGGCGCCACCAGCAGCATGTAGGGCGAGTCCCCGTCCAGCTCGAAGTAGTCCTGCACCCGCTCCCGCAGCACACTCGGCGCGAAGGGCCGGAAGCCCTCGCGGAACTTGATCTTGATGTTCATGTCCGCCTGCATCTTCGGGTTGCGGGCATCCCCGATGATGCTGCGGTTGCCGAGGGCGCGCGGCCCGAACTCCATCCGGCCGTTGAACCAGCCGAAGATCTTGCCGTCGGCGAGCAGCTTCGCCACCCGGCCGTGGAGCTCCTCCCGTCCGAGGCGCTGGTACTTCGCGCCCTTCGACTTGAGGTACGTCTCGATCTCCTCGGGCGTGTACTCCGGCCCGAGGTAGGCGCCCTTCATCGTATCCTTGCCGGGGGTCACCTTGCGCGGCTGCTTGAGGTAGCGGTGCCAGATGAGCTGCGCCACGCCCAGGGCGCCGCCGGCGTCACCCGCCGCAGGCTGAATCCAGAGCCGCTTGAACGGTCCCTCGCGGAGCAGGCGCCCGTTGCCGACGCAGTTGAGCGCCACGCCGCCCGCCAGGCAGAGGTTCTCGAGCCCGGTGTCCTTGTGAACCTTGCGGGCCATGCGGAGCATGATCTCCTCGCACACGACCTGGACCGAGCGGGCGAGGTCCATCTCCTTCTGGGTGAGCTTGCTCTCCGGCTGGCGCGGCGGGCCCTCGAACAGCTCGTTGAAGGCCTCGCTGGTCATGGTGAGACCGGAGAGGTAATTGAAATACTTCTGGTTGAGCCGGAACGAGCCGTCTTCCTGCAGGTCGAGCAGGTGCTTGTAGATCCGGTCGACGTACTTGGGGTCGCCGTAGGGGGCGAGGCCCATCACCTTGTACTCGCCGGAGTTCACCTTGAACCCGGTGTAGTAGGTGAACGCGGAGTAGAGCAGGCCCAGGGAATCGGGCCAGCGGAGCTCGTTGACCAGCGCGATCTCGTTCCCCTTGCCGACACCCGACGAGGCGGTGGCCCACTCGCCCACGCCGTCCAGCGTGAGGATGGCGGCCTCCTCGAACGGCGAGGGGAAGAACGCACTCGCCGCATGGGACTCGTGGTGCTCGGCGTACAGGACGCTGCCCTTGAAGTCGTCGAGCGACTTCCGGAGCTCGCGGTCCATGAACAGCTTCTCCTTGAGCCAGAGCGGGCCGGCCTTCAGGAAAGAGAGGTAGCCGCGCGGACCCACGGCCATGTAGGTCTCGAGGATCCGCTCGAACTTGAGGAGGGGCTTGTCGTAGAAGCCGACGTGCGCCACGTCGGCCAGGGTGATTCCCGCGGTCTTGAGGCAGTAGTCGACGGCGCGCGCCGGGAAATCGGAATCGCCCTTCTTTCTGGTGAAGCGCTCCTCGCTGCCGGCGGCGACGATCTCTCCATCGCGCACCAGCGCGGCGGCGCTGTCATGGTAGTAGGCAGAAATGCCAAGGATATAGGTCGGGGCAGCTGTGGGCACTCACCGGCCTCCTGTGTGGTCCATCGAAATGGGGTTGGACCGCCGATCCCGGCCGGCCACCCCGCCTGTGCTGGGGTTACAACGAGCCCTGACTTCTACGCAAGTTCAATGCCGGGCGCCCTTTCCGGGTCGCTCACTACGGCTTCGCCGCCGAATCCGGCTGGATCAGCGGGATAATGCGGCCAGCAACGTACTTGGCCAGCATCTGGTTGCCCAAGGGCGTGAGGTGACAGTAGTCGGTGTAGATCTGGTCCGGCACACCGGCGTAGATCCCCGTCAAGTCGATGAAATGTGCCCCGAGCTCGGTGGTCATCGCGGTCTCCTGCTGGACCACGAAGTCGCGGGCCTGGTGCACCCACGGCTCGTAGTTCACCGCGTACGAGCTGATGTTGAAGTCGAACAGCTTCTGTTCCATCGCCGACATCGGCTTGTGGTCCCGCTCGAGCGCCAGCATCGGCTGGAGCATGAAGACCGGGACCACCTTCTCGTCCCGGAGAATCAGCGCCATCCGTCGCTGCATCTTGAGCGCGTTCTCGGGGAACACCTGCCGCATCGACGCCATGTCCCGCTCGACATCCATCACGCCCCGCTTGGGCCTGGGCGAGAGCACCAGCTTCACCACCCGCAGGCCCCGGCCGATGACATGGGCCAGGGCGCTCTTGCGGAAGAGCCACCAGAAGTTCTGGTACACCAGGGACCGGAGCGTCGGGTCGCCCATGATCACCCGGGACTGGAGATTGTAGGAGTAGTCCGCGAACTGGTCGTGGCCCGGATTGGTGAAATAGAAGTCGTTGAACCCGTCCAGGAACAGCACCATGTCCGGATGGTACCGGAGAATCGTCTGGTTGAGGTAGATCAGCTCGTGGTGGGTCCAGGTGCTCGTGATCGCGGCATTGATCACCTCGATCTTGCGGTCGGGGAACCGGGCCTGCAGGTCCTGCTGCAGGTACGCGTCGATGGTCTCCGAGTTCTTGAGGACCGCGTACGTCTTCTGCAGGTGGGGCCAGAGACCGCCGAGCCCGTAGGCGGTAGACGCGCCCATCAGGAAGATGCGATAGGTCCCGGCCGGCTTCTCCCGGCTCACCTCGGTGTCGCGGCGGAAGCCCTGGGAGTTGTGCCGGATCCCCCGGGTGTCGACGTAGTTCGGCGCCGGGAGGATGTTCTTGTAGGGGTCGAAGTCGTACTGGTAGAGGTGCTTCCCGTCGTAGCCCCGGGTCACCCGCAGGTAGACCGAGGCGATCCCCTCGCCCACCGCCAGCACGATCCCGAGGAGGATCAGGCTGAAGAGGAGCCGCTTCCAGCGGGGCAGGGGCGTCGAGGTGACGGGGGCGGTCATGGGCGTTCCTGAACGAAGGGAGCCGGCTGGAGGACGCCGGGCTGCGGCCCGGGCGCCATCCGTCCCACCGTCGCCGGGGCGCCGCGCACCCGGGGTGGCTGGGGCGGCGGGGTGGTGTTGAGGTAGAGCGTCCGGTTGAGATAGATCAGGGCGTAGGAATAGAAGAGGTACAGCGTGTTGTAGAAGAACCCGGTGGCGAGGAACGCCACCATGGTGAGTTCGAGCCCCAGCGAGATGTAGTAGAGGTTCCACTGCCCGCCCGAGGTGGCGTCCCACACCGCGCAACGGTCCTTCCGCATCAGCCGCTTGTTCTTGATCCAGAAGTCGATCAGGATCCACAGGTAGGCGGCGCTGCCGAGCAGCCCGAATTCCGAGAGGATCTGGAAGTAGATGTTGTGCAGCTGTCGGCCCCAGAGGCGCGCCGGGTTCTCGGCGTAGATCGAGCCAATCTCACCCACCTGCACGATCTCCGATGCCGCGATCCCCACGTTCTGCGCGCCGGCGCCGATGATCGGGTGCTCCTTGAACACGATCAGGGCGGCCTTCCACAGCTCCCAGCGGTCGTTGCCAGTACCTTCGGAGCTCCCCTCGCTGAACGAGCTCATGAACTCGGTCCAGAGGCCGGCGATCCCGCCGTGCGGCCGGTCGCGGTCGAGGTACTCCTCCCCGGTTTCGATCGTCGGCACGATGAACTGCGCCCCGATCACGATCATCACGAGGCCGCCCAGAATGGCGAGGGTCATCCGGCCCTTCTTCGGACTCCGGACCCACATCATCCCGGCCACCAGCACCATCGCGAGCATCACGCCCCGCGCGAACGCGGCCACGATGCCGATGATGCTCCAGAGGGCGAGACCCAGGCCGAGGCGGCGCATCCCCTTCGTCCGCGCCGCCTTGGACCAGAAGTAGCTGGTGGTGAGGCCCAGGAGCGCCAGGGGCCCGAAGCCGTCGCTGTTGGCCAGGTCAGGGTGCCAGGGGACCACGCCGCGCACGTTCGCGTGGATGGCCCACCAGATGTACTGGCCCAGCAGGATCGTGACGAGCACCGCGGCCCGGCGCGCGGTGTCGATATACATGAAGACCGCGAGCCCGAAGATGTAGTACAGGACCAGGAGCCGAGCCGCGATCTGGGCCACGCCGTGATTCACCGCGACCGGCACGCCGATGATCGTCACCAGCACCAGCGACAGCAGCGGGCCGTACCAGAGCTTGTTGCCCTTGTTCGAGAGGAGGACCGGGAGGCGGAGCAGGACCAGCCCGATCACCGGGATGAGGAGGAGCGTGAGGACCCTGTGGAAGAACGGAATGCCGAGGGCCGCGATCCACCGATGCGGATCGGTCAGCAGCACCGCCCACATGATGTAGATGTAGACCACCGGCCCCTTCTCCCGATACCACGGCCGGGCCTCCCCGCTCTCGGCCCGCGGGGTCATCCTGAGGCGGCGGGAGCCCGGCGGGACCGGGCTCGCCGGGGTCACCGGCAGGCCGGGGAGGCTCACAGGCGGAGCGGCCCGGAACTGGGAAAAGGACGGCGCGGGCGGGTCAGCAGGAACAGGCTCCTTCAGGTGTAGCGGAAGGGCGACCAGAATCGCCCCGAAAGATAACAGAAGGGCCGGACCAGCAACCCCTGTGCCCCCTGGGATGCGTGACGCAACTCAAGCCCGGCATAGGAGTTGCACCCGGGCCGCCTTACTTTTCCGTCTGTTCGACCCAGCAACCTGTCGCAGTCCCGACGCGATACGACCCGAGGCCTCTACGTGCGGCGTCTGGCGAAAAATCTGGCGGCCTACCTCGCGCTCGGGGTGGTGCGACCCATCCGGGATCTGTGGCGGACCCTCACCGCGGGTCACCCGGTACGGGTCTTCACCTTCCATCGCGTGACCGATATCTGCCGGGACGGGATGACCGTCGGCCCGGCGGTCTTCCGCGCGCAGCTGGCCTATGTCCGGCGCCATCACGACGTGGTGCCGATCGAACAGGCCATCGCCCTGCTCAGGAGTGGCGCGAGGCTTCGGCGCCCCGTCGCGGCGATCACCTTCGATGACGGCTACCTCAGCGTGTTCGAGGCGGCGCGGCCGGTCATGTCCGAGTTCCGGGTCCCGGGTTGCTGCTACATCAGCACCGGTCTGGTGGGGACCGACCGGCGCTTCGAGCACGACGCTACCCATCCACTCAGGGAGCAGTTCGGCGTGATGAGTTGGGAGCAGGTCCGCCTCCTTGCCGAGGAGGGCTGGAGCATCGGGGGCCACACGGTGAACCATCCCCGGCTCTCGACGCTCGATCGCCCGACCCTCGAGCGCGAGCTGGCCGAGCCACTCGAGATGATCCGCGCGCGTCTCGGGCGCACCGGGATCTCGATGGCCTATCCCTTCGGCGGCCGGCGCGACATCACTCCCGAGGGAATGCGGCTCGCCGCTTCGCTCGGCTATACCGCGTGCCTCTCCGACTATGGCGGGGAGAACTTTCCTGCGACCGGCACCTTCCACATCCAGCGCATCGAGCTGGGGGGCAATCACCCGACGCTGGCGTGGAAGTCCCGGACCCACGGGATCGATCTCGGCGACTGGAGGGTCTGGTGGCAACGGCGCCTGGGCCGGACCGTGGAATGAGCCCGGAACCGTGGGTCTGCCTGATGTATCACGACGTCACGCTCGAGGCGGTCGGCGTCTCGGGGGGGCCGCGGCATTTCTCGGTCAACCGCCGCACCTTCGGCGATCAGCTGGATCGCCTCTCGGCGCTCGGCTACCGCGCCCGGTCGGTGGCCGAGTGTCTGGCCGACCCGCTGCCGCGGCAGGTGGCGATCTCGTTCGATGACGGCGACCTGGGACAGTTCGAGAATGGCTGCAGCGAGCTGGTCGCCCGCGGGATGACCGCCACGTTCTTCATTACCACCGACTGGGTGGAGCGGCCGGGCTATGTGACCTGGCACCAGCTCCGGCAGATGAAGGCGGCCGGGATGTCGATCCAGTCCCACTCCCGCAGCCATCCCTTCCTGTCGGAGCTCGAGGCACCGGCGCTCCGGGCCGAGCTCGAGGAGTCGCGCCGCCGGCTCGACGACGAGCTGGGCCAGGAGACCGATACCCTCGCGCTGCCCGACGGCGACCGGCCGCGCCGCGCGCTCCGCGGCCTGATCCGGTCGGCGGGGTACCGGGTCGTGGCGACGTCGCGCTGGGGCGTGAATCGCGGCCGTCCCGGGGAGGCGGGACTGACCTGGGTGCGGCGCTGCACCAT
>DASZPT010000419.1:0-4001 GCA_035549935.1 Gemmatimonadales bacterium | reverse complement strand
TCGTTGTGTGTTGTTTGGTAAAACGGGCTTGTTATCGGTCGAGAAGGGGATTCTCGACTGTTGCGGCCCCACCGATCAAGCTGGTAGTACCGTCCATCCTCGAAAGAGTTCCCTGCCGGGTTCCCACCGAGAATGGGTGGTCAGTATACAGGTCGCTGAATAGGCTGTCAATCCATGCCGACACGACCCCACTCGCTGTGCACCAGCGCACCGCGCTCGGCGAAGGGGGTCTCCAGGACGATGCCGCGCGCTCCCATCCAGGCCCGTACCCGCTGGGCCAGGTCCCGCCCCGCGTCGGGGTGGGGGGCCAATCCATAAACCGTTGGTCCCCATGAGCTTTGTCCGACGCCCGCCGCCCCGAACTCTGACATCCGCGCCACCAGTTCCCGGGACAATCCCGACGCGAATGCCCCCCCCTGCGCCGGCGCGAACCACCCGCCGGTGACCCGCTGGACCTCGGTGAGCGCCGCACCGAAGGCGGTCAAATCGGCATCGGCGAGCGCGGGGAGGAGCTGCATAAGTACCAGGTGCGCGACCTGCTCGACCTCCCGCTCGCTGGGCGCCGGGAGCTGGCGGAAGGCCTCGCTCTCCGCGGCGCCACTCAGGCCCGGGGTGCCCTCCGGAATGGCGATGACGGCCCGCCAGCTCGACGGTATGGGAAGCCGGGAGATGAGCGGCGCCACTGCGTCACTCCCGGCCCGACGACCGCCCTCGAGCACGAAGCCACCGAGCGCGAAGGTCCAGGTCCCGATCGCCGAGCGGAGCCCGCGCCCCACGGCGCGGGCGAGTGCCAGCGGCTCGGCCGACTGGCCGTAGAGCTCGGCCAGCGCGCGGGCCACCGAGAGCGCGAGCTGGGTTCCCGAGCCGAGACCGACGTGCGGGGGAATGGCGCGAAGCACACGAATGTGAGCGCCGGCGGCGATTCCGCTCGCGTCCAGGTAGCGCCGCGCGTACTCCTGCACCCGGCCCGAGTCCGGCCCCTCCGCGGTGATCGCCGTGCCGGGACTCGCCTCCAGGCAGACGGAGGGCGAGGGCACCGCGGCGCCGATGCCGCCGAAGCGCCGGCCGCGGTGACCCCGCAGGTCGAGAATGCCGAAGTGGAGCCGGGCCGGGGCCTCGACCCGTACCCGGGTGGGGCGGGTCATGCCGCGGGGACGCCGGCGAGGCGGGCGCGCACGAAGGCCTCGAGCAGGGCCATCGCCTCCTGCTCCCGGGGCCCCGCGGTCTTGTCGACGATGACCCGCAGGCGCCCGTAGTCGGCCCGGATCTCGTCGGCAGGGAGGAGGTGGGTCCGGGTGGCGAGAATGGCGGCCTCGAGCACGGCGTGCCGCGCGCGGTTGAAGCCGAGGAATTCGCGCCGATCTCCGCGGTAGACGACGCGGGTCTCGATCCGCGAGCGGGGCGGGGTCGCGTCGATGGTGACGACCTCGACCTCGCGCCAGGAGCAGGCGACGTCCAGCACCTGGCCGATGATGCGGGTGGCGGGGAAGGTGGGGGGCGCGACCGAGGCGGGGTGGTGGGTCACCGCCTGGGCGAAGAGCAGCACGTCGTCGGTCAGGTTGATCACCGCGGCCCCGGTGGCCTGCAGGTTCCGGAAGGTCGCGGTCTCGAGGAACGGCTTGATGACGATCCGCTCGTCGCCCCACTCGACCCCCATCGGCGCGCAGTTGAGCGTGCCACCGGGGTCGAGCGAGGTGAGGAGTGTCTCGATGATCATGCGGCTAGAAGGTGAGGCCGGCGCCGCGCAGCACGCTCGTGAGCGTGACCTTGTAGGCCGTCCCGTCGGGGGCGCTCATCGGGGGCGTCCGCGGGGTATTGAAGGCGGTGGTGATGAACCCGTCCCAGCGGCCCTGGCCGGCGGCATTGGCCCCGTGGTGGGTCTGGTTCTCCTCGTCGTACAGGTTCTGGATCGCCTGGGCCTTGCCGGTACCTTCGGTCCACACCCGGGCGATGGCCCGCTGGCAATCCATGTTGGAGTTGAACGTCTGGCTCTTGAGCTGCATCAGCTCGATGAACGTGTCCCGCGCCAGCAGCGCCACGATGTTGTAGTGCCCCTGCTCGTGGTTGAGGAGCCGGTCCTGGAAGGCCTGGTCCCGGGCCATCACCCAGTCCTCGACCCAGCTGTCGGCGCCGAAGGTCACCGTGATCGTGATGTCGTCTTTCACCCGGAAGCGGGTCGGCGCCGATCCGGGCACCGCCTCGACCTTGGCGGTGAGGTTGTTCTGGGTGATGCCGGCGTGGGTCTCGGCGCCGATGGCGAACTGGCCCGCGCCGGGCGCGCCGCTGTGCTGCCGCTGGAAATCGCTCCAGGAAAGTGTCTTGAACAGGCCGATGAGCCGGGACGGCATGAATGCTCCGAGGCAGTGGTGAGGAGTAAGGTGATCACCCGCGCTCAGGGCGCAAGCACCGGGAGCTCGATCCGCGAGGGGAGCGCCGCCGAGCGATAGACCCGGTGGGTCTGGGCGCGGAAATCGGCGGGCTTCGCCTCGAAGATGTTCTGGACCCAGGTTTGCGGGTTCCGGTCGTAGAGCGGGAACCAGGTGCTCTGGACCTGCACCATGATGCGGTGGCCCGCGCCGAAGGTGTAGCTCTGCTGGTGGAGCCCGACGGTGAGCGCCGTGACCCGGTTGGGGATCATCGGCTCGGGGCGCGAGAAGCTGTTACGGTAGCGGCCCCGGAGGATCTCGCTCGACACCATGAGCTGGTAGCCGCCCATCCGCGGCTCGCGGCCGGGGACGCTGTCGGGATAGACGTCGATCAGCTTCACCACCCAGTCGGCGTCCTGGCCGGTGGTGGAGACGAAGAGCTTCGCCGCCACGTCGCCGGCGATGGTGACGGGTTGGGTGAGCGGGGCGGTTTCCCAGCTCAGGACGTCGGGCCGGCCCTGGACGAAGCGCTGGTCCTCGACCAGCCAGGTGTACCAGTCGGAGCCCCGGCGGTCGTAGGTGAGCTGGATGGGACGTCGGCGATAGGGGACGGGGTGCGCCGGGTCGGAGCGGTACGCGTCGAAGGCGGCGAGGGCGTTCGTCGGCTGGGCGAACGAGAGGGTTCCATCCGGGCCGAAGTAGAGCGCGCGGGTGGTCGCTTCCCGGGGGGGCCAGCGGTCGAAGCGGCGCCAGCGGTTGGTGCCGCTCTCGAACACCGTCGCCTCCCCGAGGTCGAGCGGGCCCTTGTCCTTGAGCCAGTACGCGAACCACGGGGCCTGGACGTTCGTCCGGAACCAGCGGCTGGTGCTGTCGCCGAAGGCGATCCGGCCGAGACTGTCGCCGGCGGGCCGGGCCCAGCCGCCGTGGTTCCACGGACCCACCACCAGGTAGTTGATCCCCTTCGTGTCGAGCTTCTCCAGCACCCGGTAGTTCTCGATCGCCCCGAAGAAGTCCTCCTGGTCCCACCAGCCGCCGACGGTGAGCGTCGGGACGCTCAGCTCGGTCAGGTAGGTGATGAGCGACCGCTTCCGCCATACAGAATCGTAGGTGGGATGCTCCGCGAAATTGGTCCAGGTCGGCACCCGGCCGCCCAGCGCCCTGGTGATGCCGCCGAGCGGGCCCTGGGCGAGGTACCAGTCGTAGGTGTCGTAGCGGGTGATGGGGACCGGCACGGAGCCGTCGCTCGAGAGCTCCATGCTGGTGGCGTACTCGAACCCGTACGAGAGACGGAACGCACCGTTGTGGAAGAAGTCGTCCCCGATCCACGCATCGGTCATCGGGGCCTGGGGCGACAGCGCCCGGATCGCGGGATGGGGATGCACTCCCGCCATGGAGGTGAGCCAGCCGGGATAGCTGATGCCGAGCACGCCGACCCGGCCATTGTTGGCGGAGACGTGATGGAGCAGCCACTCGACGGTGTCCCAGGTGTCGGTGCTCTCGTCGATGCCGGCCGGGTCCTTCGGGTCGTGGATCGGCCGGTTCATGACGAACTTCCCTTCCGATCCGTAGCGGCCGCGGATGTCCTGCAGGACGAAGATGTACTTCTCGTCCGCGAGCTCCCTGAAGTAGCTCCGG
>DASZPT010000418.1:0-4983 GCA_035549935.1 Gemmatimonadales bacterium | reverse complement strand
GAGTCGTAGCAATGCGGCCTAACCACCGCATGAAGCTGGCGTCCTCGGCCGTCGGTTTTCGCAGGTCCATGCGCCTGCGCTCGTCGGCCCGTTCGCTTGCGCGAACGCGCCTCGGGGCGCAGCTTATGCGGGGTCGTTAGGCTGCAAGAGGCTGATACTGCCATGACCGACTATCTCCCACTACTCGGGTTCCTTCTCATCACGGCTCTCCTCGGCACGGCCGCATATTTCGCCCTCCGGGACGGCCCAACGAGGCCGCGACCGTCCCTCGCAGCCATGGGACTCTCGCCGCCACGCCGTCCGAGAGGCGGTCGGCCCGCAACCAGTCCTCAAGCCAGATCCCTAGCGGACCTCGTGGAGCAACTCGCCGCCGCAATGCCTCCCCTGGACGGCCCGATGCTCAGCCTAGACGAGGTGACCGCCTTGTTTCTACCCGTCCCGGCGGATGTGGAGCATCTCCGCATCCTGGCCCGAGGCCTGGGTCCCCCATTCCCGCTCCTAGCAGGCCTTGCTGCCGACAGCGTGGAGCAGGTGATCAATCTGATCGACACTCTTCGCACTATCCGTGTCGCCACGAAGCGTCAACTCACGCCAGGGGAGTCCACAGCCCTGCGGGTACACATCGCGTATGCCCAACGCGACCTCAGCCTCCTTCTTGAGGTCCTCGAAGGAAACGCGGCCCTAGTCACGGCAGGACCCCTGTTCCAACGCGACCTCGCCATGACCCCGTTTACGGGTGAGCCGGACAAACTCAGCCAGGAGTAGCTTGCAGCCTAACTACCGCATGAAGCTGACGTCCTCGGCCATCGGTTTGCGGCCGCCCACAGGCGGCCGGCCGTCGGCCCGTTCGCTTGCGCGAACGCGCCTCGGGGCGCAGCTTATGCGGGGTCGTTAGGCGCCACGCGTTTCCCGCCAGCAAACACGTCGCCCTTGCCGCTCCCGCCGTACAGTCGTATATTCTATTCCGTACAGCTACCGCAGAGATCCCATGGGAAAGACATCGGCTCGCAAAGGGCGCCCGCCGACACCTCGGGCCAAGTGGGTCCGCAAGAACATGGCAATGGACCAGGCCAAGCTCTCACGCGCGAAGAAGATCCTCGGCGTCGCCACGGAGACCGAGGCCGTGGACGCCGCTCTCGATATGATCGCGTTTCGGGCGGAGGTCGAAGACGCCTTCGACAAGTTGGCCAGCATGGGTGGATTTGAGGACCACTTCCGCTGAGCCATGGCTAAGTACAGCCTGGACACCAATATCTATATCGATGCGCTGCGCGATCCGAACGAACGCGCAGCGCTTCGTGACTTTAACAGTTGGGCCCTTCCCTCTACCTACCTTAGCGCCGTCGTCATTCTGGAACTGGAGGCCGGGGCATCTGCTCCTCCGCAGGCGCAGGCGCTCGACCAGCTCTTCATCGCGCCATTCGAGCGCCGCCAGCGCGTTCTGATCCCCTCACCGGTGGCATGGCGGAGTACGGGCCAGGCGATCGCCACCCTGCGGCGAACCTCGGGCCAAGCAGCCCCAGCATTTCAACTCATCCATGATATCCTGCTCGCCTTCTCCTGCCGCGAGCATGGCATCACACTGATCACCCGGGACTCAGACTTCCGAACGGTAGCCCGTCTTGTTCCCGGGCTGCGTGTGACTTCACCTTGGCCGAAACGGCCTCGTGGCGCCTAACCACCGCATGAAGCTGACGTCCTCGGCCGTCGGTTTTCGTGGGTCCATGCGCCTGCGCTCGTCGGCCCGTTCGCTTGCGCGAACGCGCCTCGGGGCGCAGCTTATGCGGGGTCGTTATCCGGCACTACACTGAATACCCGTGATCGTCCTTCATCATCCTACCTACCGCTCTATCATCGGGATGGACTCCCACAGCGGCTGGCTCCCACGAGGTGCCGCCACTCCTCTCCCAGCTGCCCCACAACCTGCGCTGATGGATCTCAGGGTGTTCCACCAGGGCGCCGACTACGTTCTCGAATGGTGCACCCACGATCCTTCGCACTGGACACTTCCCTCAGGCCAAGGACAGCGTCGCTGTTCTGACATCGCTGGTGCCCTGACAGAAGCCGAGCTCCAGTTTGGCATGGCCCCGACGAGCTGGCCCTTTGACTTTCGTGGCGCGCCGCCCGATGCCGCCTCAGTCGATCAAATCGTCACGGCGGTGCTAGACGCTCACGATATCTTTGAGGCTGACGCTCAGGGGTGGGGCCAGCGCGTAACTCCGCCACAGCAAGCGTCCATCCAGATAACAGGGGCAGCGCCGGAGAGGCTGTGGGTAGTGATGAGCGGAGCTGGGTACGACGTCTTCTATGATCCCGAGACTGGCGGATTCGGTCTGGCAAGCTCAGGTGCCCCCCCAACCTACATCGGGGACTACGGCCCACTCTGGGCCACTCTCATCTCGATGTAGTGCCGCATAACTACCGCATGAAGCTGACGTCCTCGGCCATCGGTTTGCGCGGGTCCATGCGCCTGCGCTCGTCGGCCCGTTCGCTTGCGCGAACGAGCCTCGGGGCGCAGCTTATGCGGGGTCGTTAGGTGGCAGCCTTGCCAATACAGATCCCTTGCGCTACCATACATACAGCAAGGAGAATCCCCCTATGGCGACTCGCCCCAAGAAGACGGCCATGCGCCGCAAGAACCTCATCCTCGACCAGGCCAAGATTGACCGGGCCAAGAAGGTCTTGGGTGCCGCCACAGAGACAGAGGCCATTACCAAGGCCCTCGACGCGGTGAATGACCTCGCTCGTTTCCGGGTCGAGGTCGATGCGCACCTGGAGGGTCTCGTCGGCAAGGGTGGCTTCGTGGATTACTTCCCCGCCACCCGCTAGGCGTGTTCCTTCTCGACAGCAATCTCTACATCCGGGCCTTCACTCGAGACCCGGATCCGAGTGCATTCCTGGCGTTCCATCGTGAGGCCCTACCCCAGCTCGTCCTGAGTGCGGTTGTCATCCACGAGCTCCTGGTTGGCGCGCAGAGTAGCAGCCATCGGCGTAAGGTTGAGGGCCTGGTTGAGACCTTTCGCGCCCGGCGCCGGATCCACACTCCCACGGTAAGCACATGGGAGCTCGCGGCGGAGTTTGACCGCGAGCTCCGGACACTCGGAAGCTATGCCGGCAGTCTTAGCCAGCGCAGTTTCGCGAACGACCTCCTGTTGGCTGCCACCGCTCGGGAGCTGGGGGCCACCATCATCACGAGCAACCTCAGCGATTTCGAACTCATCGGGCAGGTCGCGCCGATCAAGGTCGTTCCGCCCTGGCCAGTGAGCAACCGGGGACATAGTTGACAGAGTTGTCCGGGAGCATGGTTAACACTTTGGTTAGCCACGAATCACATAGTCCCGTTCATCGAGGGTGGCCAAGAGCACGGTGTTGAAGTAGATCGACCAGATCCCATCATCGGTTTCTTCGAGGCCGACGAGGTGCCCCACCAGCGGGTTCGCCAGAAAGAGGAGCCGCTGCTGGAAGCGGAACGTCCCACCCGTCGTGATCTTCTTTACCAGGTAGTGCCCCGGATATTCCTGCGGCGGCAGGCGGGTCGGCATCCGGCGGGGGGAGGGCTGATACCGCGACGCCGGGGTGCGCCCCTCCAGGGCGTCGTGGGGGCGCTCTTCATTGTACTCTCGACGAAACCGGTCAAAGGCCCGCTGCTGCGCCGCGAGGTTCGCGCGGGGAGGACGTATGGCGTGCCGTTTGAGGGTCTTGTGCATCCGCTCGTGGGCTCCGTTCTGTTGGGGTCGGCCGGGCTGGATCCGCTGATGGACGATCCCTAATCGCATCCACCAGACATTCAGCTGCGAGAGGCCCTGGAGACTCGTGGTGGCAAACGGCACGCCGTTGTCCGTCCGAATCGCGCGCGGGAGTCCGAAGTGCCGGAAGAGACGCTCGAAGACCTGCTGCGCCCCGCCCCGTCGCGTCGAGAGCAGGCCGCGGCAGTCGAGCAGGAACCGCGCGTGGAGATCGGCCACCGTGAGCGGAAAGCACAGGACACCGTCCTGGGTGGGGAACTGCCCTTTGAAATCCGCGGTCCAGAGATCATTCGGCGCGTGCGTGAGCGCCGGCACCACCCCCGGATGCTGATGCGGGCGCCGGCGGCGCCGACGCTCCAACAGTCCCTGCCGGCCCAGGAGATCATTCACCGTGCTGCGCGCCGGCCAGGCCACCGCGGGATAGCGCGGCTCGAGATAGTCCAACAGCTTCCCCGCCCCCCAGTCCGGATGCTTGCGGCGCGTGGCACACAGCAGCTCGGCCACGTCGGCGGGCATGCGGTGCGGACAGTGATGGGGCGCGCGACTCCGCGGGGCCAGCCCACTCCGCCCCTCCTGTTCGAAGCGCTCCAGACACTCATACCCCGTCGTCCGACTGATCCCATAGCGGGCACAGAGCTCAGTCATCGAGTGGTGGCCGCGACGATAATCGGTGATGAACTGCAGGCGCTGCTCCATGGGGTTAGTCTCCAACCACGGCATCGGTCTGGCTCCCAGAACAGGGGTAGACCGAGCAGTTTAGAAGGAGTGTTACCCATGTTCCCGGACAGCACTGTCAACTATCTACCCGGTCTGTACCCGACAGCCAGCTAACATGCGCATCAAGCTGCCAGGGTCGCGGCCGTCGCTTTGCGACGGCACCGGGCACCACCAGCCGCCCAAGGCCATCCCTTGCCGGGCGCGCCGCGCCCCTGCAGCTTATGCGCAGTCGTTAGGCAGCACTTGCGCGCCAAACATCATAGCTCTTGACATCGTCTGTTAGGCCCCTAGACTCCGCCCACCCCCTTCCACCATCGCAGGCGGAGAGCCCCGCATGTGCCCCTCTTCTCCACGCCGGCACGTCATCTGCCTCTCAGCTGCCTTGCTTGTCTTCGCCTGGCCGCTGGAAGCACAGATCACGTATGACGGGTGTCGCGACGTGGCTGGTCGCCCTGTGGCATCCGTCCGCAGCGCGGTACAAGATGTCGCGATTGCCAGTCTTGCACCCTCAGGTGCCCCT
>DASZPT010000417.1:0-2852 GCA_035549935.1 Gemmatimonadales bacterium | reverse complement strand
GCCGTCACCCCCGGCTTGAGCCGCGCGCCAACCCGGAGCCAGTGGGCCCGCCGGAAGCCGACCCTGGTCCGGCTCGCGGGGTCCCACGCCATGGGTTGCCAGAGGTCGCGCTCTTCGCGGGGGAAGTCGCCGACCCTGGCCGGCATCACGCCGACGACCTGGGTCGCCTGGCCATCCAGGTCCAGGGTCTTCCCGACAATGCCGGGGTCGGCATTGAACCGGGTCCGCCAGAGGCGTTCGCTGAGAAGCACGATCGGTGTCCCGGTCCTCCAGGTCTCCTGGTCGGTGAAGGTCCGGCCGACGATCGGCTCCACCCCGAGGAGCGAGAAGGCGTTCCCCGTGACGTAGGCACTCCGCAGGATGGTCGGGCGCCCGTCGCCGAGGAGGGTGACGCTCGCCGGCCAGTCGGCCCACGCGCCGACGTCCTGGAAAGCCGGGACCTGCTCCTTCCAGTCGAGCATGTTGGCGGGCGCGACGACGTTCTTGTACCAGCCCTTCTCCGGGTTCTGCTCCCAGAGCATGTAGAGCCGGTCGGGCTCCCGGAACGGGAGGGGCCGGAGAATCACCGCATTGACCGCCGAGAAGATCGCCGTGTTGGCCCCGATGCCGAGGGCCAGCGTCAGGACCGCGGTGGCGGCGAGCACCGGGCTGCGGCGGAGCGAGCGCAGGGCGTAGCGCACGTCGCCGGTGAAGTCGTGGAACCAGCGGCCCCCGCGGGCGTCGCGTTCCGCCTCGCGCACCGATTCGATGCTCCCGAAGTCGAGCCGCGCCTTCCGCTCCGCGTCGGTGGTCTTCATGCCGAGTTCCCGATTGAGTTGGGTTTCCATGGCGAGGTGATGGGCGATCTCATCGGCCGCGTCCTGGTCGGCCTGGGTGCGGCGCAGGAGACTCCTGAGTCCGAGCGCGATCCGGGGCCACAGCGACATGGGGCGTGCCCTCCTTGGGGCGGCCAGGCGGCCAGGCTGCTCAGCGGAACCAGGACGGCGCGATCACGCCGTCTCGAGGATCCAGCCGACCGCTTCGACGTAGCGCTTCCATCCATCCGCCTCCGCGCCCAGCGCCTTGCGCCCGGCGGCGGTGAGGCGGTAGTAGCGGGCCCGGCGGTTGGCCTCCGAGGCGCGCCACTCGCCGGCGATCCAGCCGTTGGCCTCGAGGCGGCGGAGCGCGGGATAGAGCGACCCCTGGTTCACGTCGAGGACGCCCCGGCTGGTCTGGCGGATGCGCTGGCTGATGCCCCAGCCGTGCATCGGCTCGAGGCTCAGGGTCTTGAGGACCAGGAGATCGAGGGTCCCCTGCAGGAGATCGGACGGCGACGTCGGCACGGTCGTTCCTGTTGAATGTCGACAAGAGACTACGGATTCCTCCTGTCGGATGTCAACAGGACGGAGCCGGCTCGGCGCAGGATTCAGCCGCCGTCTTGCCGGGCCCCCGTCGCCCCCGCTTTCTTCCAGCATGGCTCACGAACGCCCGCTCACCCGCGCCGAAGAGGTCGCCAACGCGCTCACCCACGGGGTGGGCCTGCTGGCGAGCCTGGTGGCGCTGCCGGTCCTGGTGGTGACGGCGCTCGCCCGGGGCGATGCGCTGCTGGTGATGGGCTTCAGCGTGTTCGGCGCGACCCTGGTGGCGCTCTACGCCGCCTCGACGATCTACCACGCCCTCCCGCCGAGCCGCGCCAAGCAGCTCTTCCGGGTGGTGGACCATGTCGCGATCTACCTCCTGATCGCGGGGTCGTACACGCCCTTCACCTTCGGCGTGCTCCGCGGGGCCTGGGGCTGGACCCTGTCGGGGATCGTCTGGTCGCTTGCGGTGGTCGGGATCCTGCTCAAGACCACCGTCGGGTTCCGCTTCCCGCGGCTCTCGACCGTCCTCTACCTGACGATGGGCTGGGTGGCGGTGGTGGCGTTCAAGCCGCTCGCCGCCGCGCTCCCGATGGCGGGGCTGGGCTGGATCGTGGCCGGCGGGCTGCTCTACACCGGCGGCGTGGTGTTCTACCAGCGGGACTACCGGATGTGGCACCACACCGTCTGGCATCTCTTCGTCCTGGCCGGGAGCGCCTGCCACTTCGTGGCGGTCTGGCGCTACGGCGCCGCCTGAGTCTCCCCGCCCCTACTCCTGCCGGACCGCGGTGATCGGATCGACCCGGGCCGCCTGCCGGGCGGGCCGGTCGCTCGCGACGAGCGCGATGGCGCCGAGGATGAGCGGGACCAGTCCGAAGGAGATGGCGTCGGTCGGGCTCACCCGGAAGAGCAGCGTGGACATGAGCCGGGTGAGACCGAAGGCCGCGACGAGTCCCACCCCGATCCCGATTCCCACCGGGACCGCCGCCTGCCGGACCACCAGCCGCCGGATGGCACCCGGCTCCGCGCCCATCGCCATCCGGATCCCGATCTCGCGGGTCCGCTGGCCGGCCCAGTAACTCGTCACCCCGTAGATCCCGATCCCGGCCAGCACCATCGCCACCGCCGCGAACCCGCCGAGGAGCACCATTGCGAAGCGGCGCCGGCCCAGCGCCGACTCGAGACGCGCCTCCATGGTGCTCACGTCGAAGACCGGGAGGTCGGCGTCGAGTGAACGGACCTCGCGGGTGATGGCGGGAATGAGCGACACCGGGTCCCCCGCGGTGCGCACCGCGAAGTAGCGGATCCCCACGACCAGCTGCTCCAGCGGGAAGTAGGCGGTGATCGGCGGCTCGGCGTTGAGCTCGATCTCCTTCTCGTCGGCCACGACCCCGATGACGGTGTACCAGGGCCCGTCGTTCCCGCGGCGGAGCCGCTTCCCCAGCGGGTCCTCGCCCGGCCAGAAGCGCGCGGCGAGCTTGTCGTCGACGATGGTGACCTGGGGCGCCTCGCGGT
>DASZPT010000416.1:0-4953 GCA_035549935.1 Gemmatimonadales bacterium | reverse complement strand
GCCTGGACCAGGAGCAGGGCGGAGAGGCCCATGACTACTCCGGCTGGTGGGGTGACGCCCGAAAGGTAGCCAGAGGAGTTCCGAGTTCCGAGTTCCGAGTGCCCTGGCCGGACTCACGCCATCCGGACCTCGGAACTCGGGACTATGCGCTGACTTTCGCCCCGCCCCAGGCCGCCGCCTGCTTGTCGTTCCGGTAGGCCAGCGCCACGTTCACCACCACGTTCTTCCCGTTCTTCCGGATCGGGAGGCGATCCATGTTCCGGGTGGCGCGGCCACTGATGAACGTCCCGTCCGGCTGGTACTTCGACTTGTGCTTGGGGCACTGGAAGATGTCGTCACTGCCGTTCCAGCGAAGGGCGGTGTTCTGGTGCGGACAGGAGAGCGCGAAGGCGTAGATCGTGCCCTTCCAGCGGACCAGGATCACCTCGTTCTGCTTGTCGATCGTCGCGCCGTCGGCGGTGGGGATCGGATAGGTCACCTCGTCGCCCTGGGTCTCGCTCGGGGCGCCGAGGGCGAGGGGCAGCGCGGTAGCTTCGCGCGGGGTGGCGGAGAGGGCGGCCATGATCCCGGCCACCGCGACCGTCACCTGCTTGAGGAAAACCCGGCGGTCGGGCGTCGGGCAATCGCAATCGGACATGACGGAACTCAGCTGACGTTCGGAAGAATGGAGCCCGCCAGGACCACGGCGAACCACAGGGCGAGACTCGCCAGGGAGGCGAGCCGGAGCCGGCGCCAGAGCGTCGGGTCGGCGGGCATGAGCTGGAGCCGCCGCTCGGTGCGGACCATCGCATACCCGTTGGCGAGGAGCACCGCGATCAGGCCGATCTTTGCCCAGAACGCGGGGGAGACCGCCAGGTTCTCGAGGTCGGCCGCGAACATGAGGAGCCCGCTCAGCGCCGTCACGCCGAGCGCGCCCACCACGATCGGGTGGATCCCGGAGAGCTCGCGCAGGTGCCGGCTCCGCTCCCCCTCGCCGCCGGTCGCGGCGCGCAGGGTGGAGCGGTCGGCCGCGAGGGCGAACCCGCCCGCGGTCATCATCCCGCCGAAATGCCCGAAGGTGACCGTGGTCTGCGCCACCTTGCTCGCATTGTAGAAGTCGGACCAGGGCGCGATCGCCGAGGCCAGCTGGTGAATCAGGGACATGGTGTCGGTCTCCTACTTCCAGATCAGCATCATCAGGTAACTGCTCAGCGCGACGCTCATCGAGCCGATGGCAAGGTCGCGGTGGGTGCTGGCCCCGGATGACCGGCCCGTTCCGCCATTCTCGCGGAAATCGTCATCCGGTGCCGTGGCACCCACCGCCACGAACCCCGCATCCGCCGCGATCATCAGCAATCCATGTACCCAGCGGCGGGTCCGTCCGTTGGGGTCCTTCCGGCTATCCCAGAGGTTCCAGACGCCGGTCACGGTATTGACCGCGAACAGCCCCGCCACGCTGGCCGCGAGGGGGCCGTGGACGTCGCGGGCGAGGCCGTGGCTGTCGGGGTTGTTCCAAAGTGCTCGCCCTGAAAGGTATTGGGCGGCGAAGAGGGGTACTGTGAGATAGCTCGCAAGCTTGTGGACCTTGAGCCGGGTGTAATACCCGTCACTGTATTCGACCGCCCGGGGTCGCCGGCGGGGTGTGGTATCCACCACCGGGGTATCGACCGGCCAGGCGGCGACCGCGAGGCCTGCTCCGCCGTTGAGCGCCGAACCGAGGAGCGACACGTTGTCCATCGTCGGCGCCAGACTGGCTGCGGAGGCCGACTCGGCCGGGGCCGTGGTGGAGGCGACCGGGGCCGCCGTCGAGTCGGGCAAGGTGTCGGGCACGGGGCGCAGCGTGTCGGTGGCGGCCAGCGAGGCGAGCACCAGCAGGGTGGCGAGCATCGGGAGCGGATCCGTTCGTCGAGAGGTACGCGACCGTTCATGAAGCGGGCAGGGAAACGCGGGACCGCATGCACTCTTTGGTGCAAAGTCCGGACCTGCGAGCGGCGGTGCGCCTTCCCGGGCAAGCGGCCCCGTGCGCATACCTGGCGGGGCCCCTCTGCGTGCAACGCCGCGTACCGGGTCGGCACGCGGCGTTGCGGACAATACGCGCGGAAGATGAACTGGCAGTGAATTTTCGTCCGCTCAGCTCTCCGGCTCGATCACCACCGCGGTGCCGTAGCAGAGCACTTCCGTCACCCCGTTCAGGAGTTCGCCCGCGTCATAGCGCACCCCGATCACCGCGTTGGCGCCCACCTCCTCCGCGTGCACCAGCATGATGTTGAACGCCTCCTCGCGGGCGTTCTCGCAGAGGCGGGTGAACAGCGTGATGTTCCCGCCGAAGATCGTCTGCAGGGCGCCGCCCACGGTCCCGAAGACCGAGCGGGAGCGTACCGTGATGCCCCGGACCACGCCGAGGGACTCGGTGATCCGGTAGCCGGTGATGGTGAAGGTCGTGGTGGTGAACCGGGGGTCCACCCGGGACGAGCGCTGGATGGCGTCAGGCATAGGGTCCGGGGGAAGGGGTGGAAGGCCGGGGACGAGCCCGCCCGCGAATAGTAACGCCTCTGAAACCCCCGGCTGGCCTTGCCCGTCCGACCCATTCATATAGCTATCTAGGTAAACAACCTTCTCCCCGATGCCCCGACACAAGAACGACATCCTGCAGGGCACCCTCGCGCTCCTCGTGCTCCGGACGCTCGACGTCCTCGGCCGTTCGCACGGGTATGCGATTTCCGAGCATATCCTCCGCGTGTCCCGCGACCAGCTCCGGGTGGAGGAGGGCTCCCTCTATCCGGCCCTTCACCGGATGGAACAGGAGGGCTGGGTTCGCGCCGAGTGGGGTGTGACCGAGAAGAACCGGCAGGCCCGCTTCTACGTCCTCACCGCGGCGGGCAAGCGCCAGCTGGCCGCGGAGCAGGAATCCTGGAACCGCCTGACCGAAAGCGTCGGCCGGGTGCTCCGCTTCGCCTGAGTCACGGAGGCCGTCATGGGGTTGCTCAATCGTGTGTGGAATGCCCTCCGGCCGTCGCGGCTCTCGTCCGACCTGGACCGTGAGCTCGCGTTTCATCTCCAGGAGACGACCGACCGGCTGGTGGAATCGGGGATGAGTCCCGAGGCCGCCGCCCGGGAGGCGGCCCGCCGCTTCGGGCACCGGCCCACCGTGAAGGACCGGACCCGCGACATGGACATCGCCGTCTGGCTCGAGTCGCTCCTGGCCGACATCCGGTATGCCTTCCGTTCCCTCCGCGGAACCCCCGGCTTCACCCTCGTCGCGGTGTTGTCGCTGGGCCTCGGCATCGGCGCCAACACCGCGATCTTCAGCCTGGTCGACACCGTTCTCCTGAAATCGCTTCCGGTGGCCGAGCCGGAGCAGCTGGTCAAGCTGGCGATGGGCGACCCGCAGAACGATGTCTTCACCAATCCCCTCTGGGAGGCGATAAGGGACCAGGATCGGACGTTCAACGGCGCCTTTGCGTTCGGCACCGACCGATTCAACCTGGCCACGTCGGGACCCGCCCGGATGGTGAACAGCACCCTGGTGAGCGGCGGGTACTTCTCCACCCTCGCGATCCAGCCGGCCCTCGGGCGCCTGCTCCAGCCGGCCGATGATCGCCGTGGGTGCGCGGGCCTCGCGGTGGTGAGCTACGGCTTCTGGCAGCGGGAATTCGCCGGTGCCCGCGACATCCTCGGCCGGCAGCTCGCCCTCAACCGCCATCCGTTCACGATCATCGGAGTCGCGCCGAGGAGCTTCAGTGGCGTCGAGGTGGGACACGCGCCCCAGGTCTACGTCCCCCTCTGTGCCGAACCGCTGCTCAACACCCAGCACAGCATGCTCGATGAGCGGAGTGCCTGGTGGCTACAGATCATGGGGCGATTGCCAGAGGGCGTCAGCCTGGCGCAGGCCGGGCAGCAGCTCGCCGCGGCCGCACCCGGGATCTATGCCGCGACGCTTCCGGCCAACTGGGGGGAGGAGAACAAGAAGGACTATCTCGGTCGTACGCTCTCGGTGACCGCGGCACCCACCGGCGTGTCGGACGTCCGGATGCAGTACCGGACGGCGCTCATGGTGCTCATGGCGCTGGTGGGGGTGGTGCTGCTGATCGCCTGCGCCAACGTGGCGAATCTCCTGCTGGCCCGGGCCGCCAGCCGGCGCCGGGAGATCGCGATGCGGCTGGCGATCGGCGCGAGCCGGGGACGGGTGATTCGCGGTGCGCTCACCGAGAGCGTGCTCCTCGCGTGCCTGGGCGCGGGTGTCGGCCTGGTCTTCGCCCGGTGGAGCAGCCGATTGCTCGCGGGCCTGATCGGCAACGGGCGGGTCCCGGTGTCGCTGGACCTTCCCCTCGACCTGCGCCTGTTCGGCTTCAGTCTCGGGCTCGCGGTGCTGACCGGGCTCCTCTTCGGCGTGGGGCCGGCCTGGCGTTCGATCCGAGTGGACGTGCACGCGGTGTTGAAGAGCGGCGGCGGGGCCGTCACCCCGGCGGGGCACTCCCTCTCCGCCGGGAAGGCCCTGGTCGTGGGGCAGGTCGCGCTCTCGCTCGTGCTGGTGGCGGTTGCGGGCCTGCTGCTCGGCACCTTCCGCACCCTCGCGACCAGCGATCCCGGCTTCCGGCGGGACGGGGTCGTCCTCGCCCAGGTCGACTGGGCCACCGCCGGCCTCGAGGGCCCGGCCCGGCAGGTGGCGACGCGGGACCTGCTCGACCGCCTGCGGGCCGCGCCGGGCATCGACGCGGCGGGGGCGTCGGTGATCACGCCGGTGAGCGGACGCGGATGGAACAGTTTCGTCCTCATCACCGGGTACGAACCGAGCAGCCGGTTCGACAACCTGGTCTGGTTCAATGGCGTGACGGATGGCTACTTCAGTACGCTGGGCACGCCGCTGCTCGCGGGGCGGGACGTCGCGCCAACGGACCTGGCCAACACGCCACGTGTCGCGGTCGTCAACCGGGCCTTCGCGAAGAAGTTCTTCGGGGAACGGAATCCCGTCGG
>DASZPT010000415.1:0-16141 GCA_035549935.1 Gemmatimonadales bacterium | reverse complement strand
TCCCGATGCTGAACATCAGGCGGGCCTGGTCGGCGGTCTGGGCCGGCAGGGCGGAGGCCGAGAGGGCCCCGAAGGCCAGCAGGGTGGGGAGCGCGAAGCGCATGACTCTTCCGGCGATGAGTAGGGGTGCGTCGTGGGATCGAGGCCCGATGGAGACGGCGCCACCCCCCGCCGTCAGCACAGCTAGACCGTTCCAGTGCACTCCGCGCTGAGCGTGTCGTCCTCCACCACCCATACGCGGGCCAAGGCGACCCCGGCCGGCAGCCGCGGCCGGATCCGGCGATAGAGGTACTCGGCCAGCGCCTCGCAGGTCGCCAACGGCGCCCCCGCCGCGAAGTCCGGAAGATCCCGGTCGAGCTGCCTGCCGTCCAGCGGCGTACGGACCTCGGCCTCGAGGATCCGGTCGAGGTGCGCGAGGTCGATCACCATCCCGTGCGGATCGGTCGGTCCGCTCACGGTGACGCTGCAGCGGTAGTCGTGCGGGTGCGGCTCGGTCAGCGGGCCGAAGCGGCGCCGGTTCTCCTGGTCGGACCAGCCCGCCACCCAGAGCCGATGCCGGGCCTGGAAACCAATTGTCCGGGTGAGGCTGGTCGCCACCGGTCCCTCAGAAGGCGAAGCCGAGTCCCACGCGGAACTCGCGGCCACCATCCCACTCGGTGCGCTTCCCGTCGGCGATGACCGCGTTGGGCTTGTCCGGGTTGGTGGACGGCTGGGCCGCCGGTTCCTGGATGTAGGAACTCGGGTAGTCGAGCTTCCAGAACAGCTGCCGTGCCTCGAGCCTGAGGAAGAGCGACTGCCCGAGGTAGGCCCGGACCCCCACCGCGGGCACGAGGTAGAGCTTCGACCCGAACTTGTAGCCGCTCGAGTCCACCACGCTGGCCGGCAGGTCGGAGCCCCGGGTCCACCCCACCGAGCCCGCGATGAACGGCGCCAGGTGATGCCAGGTCTTCTTGCCGGTGAGGTTGAGCTGCAGCGTCCCTTCGATCATCGTGAGGTCCTGGTCGACCGGCCCCTTCTTCCGCGTCGCCACGCTGTCGTCGGCGCTCACCACGAACCGCTCGAGCTTGGCCCGCGCGAACGAGAGCCCGAACTGGAGCGGCGCGGAGATCCGGATGTCGAAGCGGCCGCCCCAGGCCGTCCCGTTGTGGGGACCGACACCGGCCTTGCCGCCGCTCCCGCCGATGTCGCTGTAGAGCGCGGTGAGCATGCGACCATGGAGAATGTCCTGGTACGGGCTGCTCGAGGGGAGGTGGCCCACCTGGGCGGCGGCGGGCGGGGCGAGGAGCACGAACGAGACCAGCAGAATCGCAGCGCGCATGAGGGGTCTGGGAAGTCGTTCCGCGTTCCGCGTTCTGCGTTCCGCGATCGGGGTGAGGGTGGTCCGGGTGCGATGCCCGGGCCGGCCGACCGGCCTCCCGGATTGTGGAACCCGGAACTCGGAGCTCACAGGCGGAGGTCCCGCCCGGTCATCTCCGGCGGCGGGTCGATGCCAAGGAGACGCAGGACCGTCGGGCCGACGTCACACAGGGCGCCGCCCTCGCGGAGCCGCGAGGCGCCGGCCCGCACCGCCACGAACGGCACCGGGTTGGTGGTGTGGGCGGTGTGGGCCCCGCCGGTCTCCGGGTCGATCATGAGCTCGCAGTTGCCGTGGTCGGCGGTGATCAGCACCGTCGCTCCCGCCGCCTCCGCCGCCGTCATGATCCGGGCCAGACAGCGGTCCACGGTCTCGACCGCGGTGATCACCGCCGGCAGCACGCCGGTATGGCCCACCATGTCGGCGTTGGCGAAATTGCAGAGCATGAAATCGTGGGCCTTCTTCGTGATCGCCTGCACCAGCACGTCGGTGATGCCGGCGGCGCTCATCTCGGGGGCGAGGTCGTAGGTCGCCACCTTCTGCGACGGGACCAGCGACCGCTCCTCGCCCTTGTACGGCGGCTCGTATCCGCCATTGAAGAAGTAGGTCACGTGGGGATACTTCTCCGTCTCGGCCGTCCGGAGCTGGGTCCGGCCCTGGTCGGCGAGCACCTCCGCCACGATCTTCGCCATCGTGAAGGGCGGGAAGGCCTGGGGGACGGGGAAGGTGCGGTCGTACTGCGTCATCGTCACCATCGCGACGGTCGGCCGGTCCGAGACATCGAATCCGTCGAACCCCTCGGTCTTGAGGGCCCGCACGATCTGGCGCATCCGGTCGCTGCGGTAGTTGAAGCAGAAGATGCCGTCGCCTGTGCGGATCGGGGCCACCGGGGCGCCCTGGCGCTGGAGGACGATTGGCTTCACGAACTCGTCGGTCTCGCCCCGGTCGAGCGCGGCCCGTACCGCGGCCACCGGGTCCTCGGCCGGGGCGCCGATGCCGCGTACCATCGCATCGTAGGCGATCCGGGTGCGCTCCCAGCGACGGTCCCGGTCCATCGCGAAGTAGCGGCCCACCAGCGAGGCGATGACGGCCCGGCCCGGAGCGATCCGCTCGATGTCGGCCTGGAGCTGGCGTACCACCTGCTCGCCGATCGCCGGCAGGGTGTCGCGGCCGTCGAGAAAGCCGTGGATGGCGATGCGGGGGAGGTCGAAGCGGACGCCGAGTTCGATGCAGGCGAGGAGGTGCTGGTCGATCGCGTGGACCCCGCCCGGCCCGAGGAGGCCGAGGAGATGGAGCGTGCCGCCGCTCCGCTTGAGGTCCCGGCAGAGGGCCACGAGGGGCTCGATCTGGAAGAACGCGCCGGAGCGGATGCTCTGGGAGATCCGGACCAGGTCCTGCGGCACCACCCGGCCGGCGCCGAGATTGAGGTGCCCCACCTCGCTGTTGCCCATCTGCCCCTCGGGCAGCCCGACCGCGAGACCGCTCGCGTCGAGCAGGGTGCGGGGCGAGCCGGCCCAGAGCCCGTGCCAGACGGGGGTGCGGGCCAGCTCGATCGCGTTGCCCTCGCGGGCTTCACGGTAGCCCCAACCATCCAGGACCACCAGGACGACCGGCCCGCGAGGCCCGTGACCGTTTGACATGACTCTCCGGCGTTTCTACAATCGTGACCGTGCGTTTCGCGCCCCAATCTAGTCCGCCCCGCGGTCACCTACCAGCCTTGGCGGCACTCGCCGTCGCGCTGTTCGTCGCGCCGTTGGCCGGCCAGGCCCCGGTGCGCCTCCCGGTCGACGCGCGCTTCTACAAGAATCCCGGCTCGCAGGCCCTCGGCACCCTGAATGCCGGGGCGATGATCACGCCCGGCCGGACCTCGGGACGCTCGGTGGAGATCACCCTCGAGGCCTGGATCTTCGGCAGGTCCCTCGGTGGCAGCAATGTCGACGAGTTCAACGCCGTCACCAACAAGGCGGAGAACCTCCGCGACGGACCCAACGGGACGGTCATCGGCCGCGTGGTCGCGGGGGCCGGGCTGCTCAAGTCCGACACCCAGGGCGACTGGGTGAAGGTGCGCCGCAACGTCTGGATCGATCAGCGCGCCCTGCCCGCGGTTCCCGCGGCGGTGGTGCCGGCCGGCCCCGACCGGGTCGAAGTGGGGATGCGCACCGCGCTCTCGCTCACACCCGGCGGCACCACCATCGGCGCGGTCGACTCGGGCAGCTTCGCGCGGCTGATCGCGCGATCGGGCGGGTGGAGCCGGATCCAGGTCGAGGCCTGGGTCCCGGACAGCGCGGTGTCGTCCACGCCGCCGGGTGTGCTGGTGGGCCTCACGCAGGCCGAGATCCGCTCCGACCCGGCCCGCTACATCGGTCAGACGGTGCAGTGGCGGCTCCAGTTCATTTCGCTGCAGAAAGCGGACGAACTCCGTCCCGAAATTCCGGAGGGAGCCTCCTACCTCCTCACCCGCGGGCCGCTCCCCGAGCCGGGATTCGTCTACGTGATGATTCCCTCGGACCAGCGGATCAAGTTCGAGGCGCTCCCGTCCCTCAAGGAGTTGCTGGTGCGGGGCAAGATCCGCTCGGCGTCCACCAAGTACCTGCCGACGCCGGTCATCGAACTGGAAGCGGTCATGGAGGGCCTGGGCGAGTAGGTCCCCGGCTGTCCCCCCTCCGCGTTCGGCGCTAGCTTTCTTCACGGTGGCACCGCTTCAGGTTGAACCGGCAGATGGTGAGCGGCGCACGGATACCGGCCCAGCGGCCAGGCCCCCCATGAACGACCTCCTCCGCCAGCGCATTCTCCGCCGCCTCGAAGGGCTGCCGGACGAGCGCGCCTATCAGATTCTCGACTACATCGAGTTCCTGGAAAGCAAGTACGCCGAACGCGCGGCCCCGACCGGGATCCTGGCGAAGATCACCGAGACGGTCGAGGACACCATGCGCGCCGCCAGGCTGCCGGTCCAGGCGATCAGCGGCACCGCGAGCGTGGTGGACAGCGCCTCGCGCCTCATGCGGGGGCTCGCCGCCGCCGGCCAGGCGGTGGTCGACGAGGCGGTGAAGGCCGCCAGCAGCCAGCCCAGCACCCAGGTTCCCCCGGGCACACCGCCGTCACCGCCGCCCGGCCCTCCTCCCCTCAAAGCCCAAGGCTGATGACAGACATCACGGAGGCACCCGCCCGGCCAGCCAAGACCGGGGCGGCGCAGTTCGTCGAGGGCATCGGGCCGCTCGATGCGATCTCACTCGTGGTCGGGACGATGATCGGGTCGGGCATCTTCATCGTCTCGGCGGACATCGGGCGGCAGGTGAACGACTGGGGGCCGGCGGCGCTGCTGCTGGTGTGGCTCGTCACCGGGATCATGACCGTCACCGGCGCGCTGGCGTACGCGGAGCTCGCCGCGATGATGCCGACGGCGGGCGGCCAGTACGTCTTTCTCCGTGAGGGCCTGAGCCCGCTGGTCGGGTTCCTGTTCGGGTGGACCCTCTTCACCGTGATCCAGACCGGGACGATCGCCGCGGTGGCGGTGGCCTTCGGGCGATTCCTCAGCGTCTTCTTCCCCGGGGTCACCCCGGACGTCTACCTCTCCCTCGGGCACCTGCCGATGCCCGGCGGGACGATCGAGCTCGGCCTGTCGCACCAGCGGGTGGTGGCGCTGCTGGTCGTCGCCGGCCTCACCGCGATCAACCTCCGCGGCGTCACCCTCGGCGCCAAGGTGCAGACCACCTTCGCCATCGCGAAGCTCGGCGGCATCGCGGCGCTGATCGTGCTCGGGCTCACCGTCTTCCGGCAGCCCGCGGTCTGGGCCCAGAACACCGCCAGCTTCTGGGGCACGGCGCCCTGGACCCTCGCGGTGGTGCCGATCCTCGGGGCGGCGATGGTGGGCTCGCTCTTCTCGGCGGATGCCTGGAACAACGTGACCTTCGCCGCGGCGGAGGTGCGGAACCCGAGGAAGAACCTCCCGCTCGCGCTCTTCGCCGGGACGGCGCTGGTGTGCACCATCTACCTGCTCGCCAACATCTCGTACCTCAACCTGCTGCCCTTCCAGGGCGACCCGAACGGGGCCGACGCGATGGCCCGCGGGCTCCAGCATGCGGCGCAGGACCGGGTCGGCACCGCCGCGGCGGAGGTGGTCCTGGGCCCGATCGGCGGGTACGTGATGGCCTTCGCCATCATGCTCTCGACCTTCGGCTGCGTGAACGGGCTGGTGCTGGCGGGGCCACGGGTCTACTACGCCATGGCGCACGACGGGCTCTTCTTCCGGAAGGCGGGCGAGCTGCACCCGGTGTACCGGACGCCGGGCTTCGGGCTCGTGACCCAGGCCGTCTGGGCGATGGTCCTCTGTCTGAGCGGCACCTACGGCAATCTGCTCGACTACGTGATCTTCGCTTCGCTCCTGTTCTACTTCTTCACCACGCTCACCCTCTTCCGGCTCCGGCAGACGAAACCCGATCTCCCGCGCCCGGTGAAGGCCTTCGGCTACCCGGTGCTGCCGGGCCTGTACATGATCGCGACCCTCGGGCTCATGATCGTGCTCCTCTTCAAGAAGCCGCTCTACACCTGGCCCGGGCTCATCATTGTGGCTCTCGGCATCCCGGTGTATCTCCGCTGGAGACGCCCCGCGGGCGGGTGAGCCCCGCGCTTGCGGGGCCCGGATCGCGGCCATATCCTTAGAGATGGAACCCCGAACCAGTCCAGGCCTGCCGCGCGCCCCGCAGGGCGTCCGGCGGGCCTTCGTCCATCTCCCCGCATGAGCACGATTCGCGCAACTCCGGCCCTGACGTTCGACGATGTGCTGCTGGTCCCGCGCCACTCCACGGTGCACCCCCGGCAGGTCTCCGTCACCACCCGCCTCACCCGGCAGATTCCCCTGAACATCCCGCTCGTCTCGGCCGCGATGGATACGGTCACCGAGGCGGAGATGGCCATCGCGGTCGCCCGGGCGGGCGGCATCGGCGTGATCCACAAGAACATGTCGATCGAGAGGCAGGCGGCCGAGGTGGACCGGGTGAAGCGGAGCGAGAGCGGGATGATCCTCAACCCGGTGACCCTCTCGCCCGACCGGCCGCTCCGCGAGGCGGCGAGCGCCATGGCGCGCTACCGCATCTCCGGCGTGCCGATCGTGGACCAGGGGGGCAAGCTGGTCGGGATCATCACCAACCGCGATCTCCAGTTCGAGCGGAACCTCGACCAGCCGATCCGCGAGGTGATGACCAAGGAACGGCTGGTGACCGCCCCGGTGGGGACGGGCCTCGACGAGGCCGAGCGGATGCTGGCGAAGCACCGGATCGAGAAGCTTCCGGTCGTCGACGCCAACGGCGTCCTGCGCGGGCTCATCACCGTCAAGGACATTTTCAAGCGCAAGCGCTACCCCGAGGGGAACAAGGACACCCACGGCCGGCTCCGGGTCGCGGCGGCGGTCGGCGGGTCGGCCGAGGCGAAGACCCGGGCCGCGGCGCTGATCGATGCCGGGGTCGACGCCATCGTGGTGGACTCCGCCCACGGCCACAGCGAGGGGGTGCTGCAGACCATCGCCATGCTCCGGGAGGCGTTCCCCGACACCCAGCTCATCGGCGGCAACGTCGCCACCGAGGGCGGTGCCCGCGAGCTGGTACGCCGCGGTGTCGACGCGGTGAAGGTCGGGGTGGGCCCGGGCAGCATCTGCACCACCCGGGTGGTGACGGGGGTCGGCGTCCCGCAGGTCACCGCGATCATCGACGCGGTGCGCGGCGCCGGCGATGTCCCGGTGATCGCCGACGGCGGCATCAAGTACTCCGGCGACCTGGTGAAGGCCCTGGCGGCCGGCGCCGAATCGGTCATGATGGGCTCGATGCTGGCTGGAACCGACGAGAGCCCTGGCGAATCCATTCTGGCGGAGGGCCGTAGGTTCAAGTCCATCCGCGGCATGGGCAGCCTCGCCGCCATGCAGGAAGGCTCCGCCGATCGCTATTTCCAGGAGGGGGAGCTCTCCACCTCCAAGATGGTGCCGGAAGGCATCGAGGGACGCGTCCCCTACAAGGGACCCGTCGCCGAGGTGCTGTTCCAGATGGTGGGCGGCCTCCGGAGCGGGATGGGGTACTGCGGGGTCGCCACGATCGAGGCGCTCCGGCGCGACACCGAGATGGTCCAGATCACTTCCGCCGGCCTGCGTGAGTCGCACCCGCACGACGTGACGATCACGCGGGAAGCGCCGAACTACAACGTGTAAAGGCGGGAGGCGGGAGGCGGGAGGCCGGAGCGTACCGCTCCGGCCTCCAGCCTCCCGCCTCCGGCCCAGTCAGCAGCACCACCTCCCACAATGGAGCACGCATGTCCCTCTGGGCCACCAAGTCCATAGCGGTTCTCCGGGCTGACGCGGACGCCGCGGGTGAAGGCGCGTTGCGGCGCACATTGGGACGCGGGGGGCTCACCGCGATCGGCATCGGCGGCATCATCGGCGCCGGGATCTTCGTCCTCACCGGCCAGGCGGCGGCGCTCCATGCCGGCCCGGCCGTGCCGATCTCGATGATCCTGGTGGGCATCGCCTGCGCCTTCGCCGGGCTCTGCTACGCCGAGATGGCGAGCGCCGTGCCGGTGGCGGGGAGCGCCTATACCTACTCGTATGCCACGATGGGTGAGCTGGTGGCGTGGATCATCGGGTGGGACCTGGTGCTCGAATATGCGGCCGGCGCCTCGACCGTGGCGGTGGGCTGGTCGGGCCACCTGGTCTCGCTGCTCGGCCTCTTCGGGATCACCCTGCCGACCGGGCTCACGACCTCCCCGACGCAGTGGTGCACCGAGAGCGAAGTGGCCCGGAGCGTGGCGGGGTGCGCCCACTACGGGCTCAACTTCACCGGCGCCCTGATCAACCTGCCGGCGGTGTTCATCGTGGCGGTGATCTCCACGATCCTCGTCATCGGCATCAAGGAGTCGGCCCGGGTCAACAACGCGATCGTGATCCTCAAGGTCGCGATCGTCGTGCTGGTGGCGGCCACCGGCCTCTTCTACATCAATCCCGAGCACTGGAAGCCGTTCATCGTCCCGAACACCGGCGAGTGGGGCACCATGGGATGGTCGGGGGTGCTCCGCGGGGCCGGGCTCGTCTTCTTCGCCTATATCGGCTTCGACGCGGTGAGCACCGCCGCCCAGGAGGCCAAGAATCCGCAGAAGGACATGCCCTTCGGGATCCTGGGCAGCCTCTTCATCTGTACGCTGCTCTACGTCGTGGTCTCGGCCGTCCTCACGGGCATGGTGCCCTACGGCGAGCTCAACAATGCCGCCCCGACCTCCTATGCGCTCGAGAAGGTCGGGGCGCCGTATTTCATCCGCCTGCTGGTGGACATCGGGGCGGTCCTGGGCCTCGCCTCGGTGGTGCTGGTGATGCTGCTGGGCCAGTCCCGGGTCTTCTACTCGATGTCCCGGGACGGGCTCCTGGGCCAGTGGGCCGGGAAGGTGCACCCCGAATTCAAGACCCCTTACCTGTCCTCGATCTATACCGGGATTGCGGTGGCAGTAGCGGCCGGGGCGCTTCCGCTGCAGCTTCTGGGGCAGCTGGTGAACATCGGGACGCTCCTGGCCTTCGTGCTGGTGTGCGCCGGCGTCTGGATCCTCCGCCACAAGCGGCCCGATCTCGAGCGTCCCTTCCGGACGCCGCTCATGCCGCTGGTCCCGATTCTCGGCATGCTCTGCTGCTTCGGGCTCATGCTGACGCTCCCGGCGGATACCTGGATCCGGCTGGTGGTCTGGCTCGCGATCGGCCTGACCATCTATTTCGTGTACGGACGGAAGCACAGCAAACTCACCGGCGGCCAGCCCGGCTAGGCTGGCCGGTCAGTTCACTCTCACAAGGATTGCACCCTCATGAGTCTCTTCCGCCGCAAGGCGATGGCCGACCTCATGCCCGAGGAAGGCGAGCACGGGCTCAAGCGGGCGCTGACTGCCAGCAACCTGGTCCTGCTCGGCATCGGCGCCATCATCGGCGCGGGCATCTTCGTGCTCACCGGCACGGCCGCCGCCCAGTACGCCGGCCCGTCGATCGTCCTCTCGTTCGTGCTGGCGGGCGCCGGCTGCCTCTTCGCCGGTCTCTGCTACGCCGAGTTCGCCTCGATGATCCCCATCGCCGGCAGCGCCTACACCTACGGGTACGCCACCCTGGGCGAGCTGGTGGCGTGGATCATCGGCTGGGACCTCATCCTCGAGTACCTCTTCGCCGCCTCCACCGTGGCGGTGGGCTGGTCAGGCTACTTCACCGCCTTCATGGGCGAGATCGGGATCCAGCTGCCCCCGGCCCTCACCGGCGCGCCCTTCTCGGTCGTGGGTACCCACACCCTGGTCCCCTCCCAGATCTGCGTGGATCCGGCGACCGGGGGGGTCATGACGGATGCCGTCACCCGCACGGCGGTGGTGATCGCCGACTGCGCCGCCAAGGGCGGGAGTATCATCCACGGCATCCTGAACGTGCCGGCGATGGCCCTGATCTTCCTGATCTCCGCCCTGCTGGTGGTGGGCATCAAGGAGTCCGCCCGGTTCAACAACCTGATCGTGTACGTCAAGATGGCCATCGTGCTGCTGGTCATCTTCTTCGGGTTCAAGTACGTCAACACCGCCAACTGGCACCCGTTCATTCCCCCCAACACCGGTGAGTTCGGGCACTTCGGGTGGAGCGGGATCGTCCGCGGCGCGGGCGTGATCTTCTTCGCCTATATCGGCTTCGATGCCGTCTCCACGGCGGCCCAGGAAGCCAAGAACCCGCAGAAGGACCTCCCGATCGGTATCCTCGGTTCGCTGGCGATCTGCACCGTCCTCTACATCCTGATGGCGCTGGTGATGACCGGCATGGCCCACTACACCGAGCTCAATGTTCCGCACCCGGTGTTCGTGGCGATCGAGAAGGCCGGCCCCGCCCTCGCCTGGCTCGGCTACCTGGTGAACATCGGCGCGATCGCCGGGCTCGCCTCGGTGGTGCTGGTGATGCTCATGGGCCAGCCGCGCATCTTCTTCACGATGTCGCGCGACGGACTGCTCCCGCCGCTCTTCGGCAAGGTGCACCCGACGTTCCGCACCCCCTACGTCTCGACGATCGTGACCGGGGTCGTGGCGATGCTCATCGCGGGACTCTTCCCGATCGGGCTCCTGGGCGAGCTGGTGTCGATCGGCACCCTCCTCGCCTTCGTGATCGTCTGCGGCGGCATCATCGTGCTGCGCAACACCCAGCCCGACCTGCCGCGGCCTTTCCGGACGCCGATGGTGCCCCTGGTGCCGATCCTCGGCATCGCGATCTGCGGGTACATGATGTACGGCCTGCCCAAGGACACCTGGCTCCGGCTCGCGATCTGGATGGCCCTCGGCCTCCTGATCTACTTCGCCTACGGCCGGAACAACTCGGTGCTCAACCGGGGGACGCAGGCGAACCGGTAGCTCGGCCCGGGAGGCGGGGGTCGGGGGCAGGGGTCCAGGCAGGAACGGACTTCCGGCTCCCGACCCTTGCATTCCCGGACTATCGAGAGGCGGGGGACTACGCCCTACCGCCCCCCTGCCGCCATGCCTACTTTCCCCGCGCCATGAACGTCCCCCTCTCGGCTGAACGCATTGCCCAGGCGCGCGCTTTCGCCGCCGAACTCAAGCCCGGCCAGCGGATCTGCGTCACCACCCATGTCAATCCCGATGGTGACGGGCTCGGCAGCGAGGCGGGGCTGGTGCACCTCCTCAAGGATCGCGGCATCGACGCGGTGGTGACCAACCCCTCGCCCACGCCCGACCGCTACCGGTTCCTGTTCAAGGACCTGCCGGGCGTCGATCGGACCCACGAGGCGGTGAAGGAACTCCGGCGGGCCGACCTCATCCTCGTGCTCGACATCTCGGACGTCGGCCGCCTCGGCATGCTGAGCCAGACCGTCCTCGAGCGCGGCGTCCCGGTGGCGTGTGTCGACCACCACGTGAGCCAGGGGCATCTCCCGGACGGGGCGCGGTTCGTCGATCCCGAGGCGTCGGCCACCGGCGAGCTGATCTTCCAGCTGGCCCAGGCCAACCGCTGGCCCCTCACGCCGATGGCGGCGCGGGCGCTCTACGTCGCCATTCTCACCGACACCGGCGCCTTCCGCTTCAGCAACACCCGGCCGGCGGTGCTCCGGACCGCGGCGGCGCTGCTCGAGACCGGTCTCGATCCGGAGCAGATCTATCTCGACGTGTATGCCAATGCCCCCGAGGGCCGGGCGCGCCTGCTGGCCGAGACGCTGCAGACCCTGGTGGTCGAACCGGAGTATGGGCTCGCCTGGGTGACGGTGCCGCCCGGGGCGATGGAGCGCCTCGGCACGACACCCGACGATCTCGACGGGATCGTGGAGGTGCCCCGGAGCATCGCCGGCGTGCGAATGGCGCTGCTCTTCCGCGAGATCGCCGCGGGCCGGGTGAAGGTGTCGCTCCGGTCGGTAGGCGCGGTGGACGTCGCGGCCTTCAGCCGGCCGTATGGCGGCGGGGGTCACACCAAGGCCAGCGGGCTCTCGCTCGAAGGCAGCATGGCCGAGGTCCAGTCCACCGTTCTATCGGCTGCGCGGCACTATCTATCAGGCAATGGAGCAGGTTGAGGGGGCGGTGACGCACCGAGTAAGTTCCGCGGACGTCACCCGCACCCCCCGGACCGGACCGATGGCAGACGATACGCTGACTCGCATCGAACAGACGCTCGACACCCTGCGCCCGTATATCGCCTCGCACCGGGGGAGCGTGGAGGTCGTGGACTTCGATGAGATCGACGGCCGGCTGCTCCTCCGGCTGGGCGGGCACTGTCACGGCTGCTCCGCCTCGACCGTGACACTCAAGCACGGTATCGAGACCCGCCTCCGGCAGCTGGTGCCGGAGGTGAAGGTGGTGGAGTCGATCTAGAAGTTCCGAGTTCCGAGTTCTGAGTTCTGAGTGGTGCTCCGCGAACTCGGAACTCGGAACCCGGAACTCGGAACTCCTGCAAGGACGTCCGACAGCATGACCAGCTCATTGGCCGCGCAGGTCGCCGCGGCACTCTCCCGGATCCAGAACCCCCGGCTCGAGAACGATCTCATGTCCGCGGGGATGGTCCGCGACCTCGTCGTGACCGACGACGGCAAGGTGTCGTTCACGTTCCTCCTGGGGCGCGAGGACCCCGCCACGCTGGTGCGCGAGGCCCGTGGCGCGGTGCGCGCGATCGAGGGCGTGAATCCCCAGGAGCTCCGCATCAGCGTGGTCGACCCCGGCGGGCCCGCCCGCGCCTCCCATCCGCCACCGGGCCAGACCCAGGCCGCGGCCGGCATGGCGACGCCCGCCCCCCAGCCGGTGGAGTTCCCCAACCTCGGACGGATCATCGCGGTCTCGTCGGGGAAGGGTGGGGTGGGGAAGTCGACCGTCTCGGCCAACCTGGCGGTGGCGCTCGCGAGGCGGGGCAAACGGGTGGGCCTGATGGATGGCGACATCTACGGACCCAACATCCCCCGCATGTTCGGGGTGTTCGAGAAGCCGCCGGTGGTACAGGGGAAGATCCAGCCGCTCCAGGCGTGGGGGGTGAAGCTCATGTCCCTCGGCTTCCTGGTGGACCGGGACGCTCCCGCCATCTGGCGCGGCCCGATCATCATGAAAATCGTGCAGCAGTTCCTGCGCGACGTCGACTGGGGCGAGCTCGATTACTTCATCGTGGATCTGCCGCCGGGGACCGGCGACGCCCAGCTCTCCCTGGCGCAGTCGTGCCAGGTCTCCACCGCCGTGATCGTGACGACACCGCAGGAGGTCGCGGTCGGTGACGCGCTCCGCGGGGCGAAGATGTTCGAGAAGGTGAGCGTGCCGGTCGCGGGGATCGTGGAGAACATGGGGGCCTGGGTCGACCCCGAGACCGGGAAGCGGCTCGAGATGTTCGGCTCGGGCGGCGGGCAGCGCCTCGCGGAGGAGCTCAAGGTGCCGCTCCTCGGCAGCGTGCCGCTCCAGCCGGGGATGGCGGATCTCGCCGATCGCGGCAAGCCGATCGTGGTCGCCGAACCGGCGAGCCCGGCGGCGCAGGCGCTGAACGCGATCGCGGATGCGCTCGAGGAGGCCGCCGCGAGCCGTTCGGTCGCCCTGCCGATTCTCCGGGGGTAGGGCCCGGCCCTCCGTGACGGAAGCGACGAGGGATCCCGGATGATCGGGATCCCTCGTCGCTTTCACCCCTCGGGCGGCGCGCTCAGCGCCCCGTGCCGAGCAGGGCGTCGACCCCCGCGCTCAGCTGGCGCAGCTGCTCCAGCGACCGGGTGAGACCGCCCCGATCGGCGATCCCGGACTTCACCCTGAGGAGGTCCAGCCGGAGCTCCTCGAGCGCGTTGATCGTGCCCCCGAGCTGGCGGGCCGCCTCGGCGCGCTCCGCCTCGATCGTCCGGGTCACTCCCTCGCGGCCTCCCGCGCCCGCACCGACCTCCCCCGCCGCGCGGGCCAGCTCGTCGAGCCGCTGGCGCAGCCGATCCGCATCACGCTCGAGCCGGGCGATCGCTCCGCTCACCTCCCCCAGCGATTCCCGCTCCGCCGCGGAGAGACCCCGGAAGAGCTCGCGGGCCTGCGCCGCGAGCAGGAGTTCGGTCGGCTGGCCGGCGACGGGCCGGGACGGCGCGGCGAGTGCCTTTCGCACGCCGACCAGCTTGAAGAAGAGCCCCGCCTTCCAACGCAGGAAGAAGCTGCTGATGAGGCCGGGCTTTCCGTTCCTGGGGGCCTCCAGGGCGTTGCCCAGCCACCGCCCCAGGGCGACCGGGGTGGCCAGCGCGATCAGCTCGATGAGGACGCCGAGGGCGGTATCGGCATGCTCGAGTCCCCACTGCTTGGGTCCGAGCCAGAACAGCAGGGTCGCGAGCATGCCGGCGCCGTAGAGGGCGAACCGGCGGCCCAGTGGCGGCGCCGGACTGGTCGACTCCTGGGCGTCGATCGCGGCGGCGTCGATCAGGTCCCGGGCGTCCCACCCCTCCCGGCTGGCGTCGCGCGTGAGCCGTGCGATCGAGAGGCCGCGAATCGCGGTCACGGCGAGGAGCGCCAGCGCCAGGCCGACGGTGTACACGTACCCGAAGCCGAGGAAGTCCCGCGTGAGGGCGAGGGTGATGATCGCCACGGCGACCAGCGAGTCGAAGCTCACCAGGTCCACCCCGAGGGTGGAGATTTCGCGGGCGAGGAGCTGGAGGATGCGCGGGACGGGCGCGGGCTGCGCCAGCGAGATGGCCGCCGCCAGCGCCTCGCCGTCGGGGAACCGTTCGTCGGGGGACTTGGCAAGGCAGCGGTCCACCGCGGCGGCGAGGGGGGCGGGGAGACCGGCGCGGAGACTCGCTACCGGCGGTGCCGGGACGGTGAGGTGCTGGGCCAGCAGCTGCCCCACGTTCTCGCTCTCGAACGGATACCGCCCGGTGAGGGCGAAGAACGCGGTCACGCCCAGGGAGTAGAGGTCGCTGCGCCCGTCGACCGCTTCGCCCCCCGCCTGCTCCGGGCTCACCAGTCTCGGTGTCCCGAACAACTCGCCGGCGGGCGAGAGGCCGGCTTCGTCGGCGAGCCGCGCGATCCCGAAATCCACCACGAGGTACCGGCCGGTGCCGCGCTCCACCAGCACGTTCTCCGGCTTGATGTCCCGGTGTACCACGCCATGCTGGTGCGCGTACGCCAGCGCCCAGGCGACCTCCTGCACCATGCGGCTCGCGTCCCGCGGCGAGAGTGGTCCCTCACGGCGGACCCGCTCGGCGAGGCTCTCACCGGGGACCCACGCCATGACGAACCAGACGAGGCCGTCGGCCTCGTCCACCGAGTGGATCGGGACGATGTTGGGGTGCGAGAGGCGGGCCGCGGCCCGGGCCTCGCGCAGGAAGCGCTGCCGGACATCGGGCAGGCCGGCGAGGTTGGGCGGCAGGAGCTTGATGGCCACCGGGCGATCGAGCGCCACGTCGCGCGCGAGGTAGACGATCCCCATGCCCCCGCGGCCGAGTTCGCGCTCGATCACGTAGCGGCCCTGGAGGGCCCGTCGGAGGGCATCCTGGGGATCGGTCATGCCGGAACTGTTGTACCTTGTCCCCATGCCCATAATCACGCTCCTGACGGACTACGGAACATCCGACTCCTACGTCGCCGAGGTCAAGGGAGTTCTCCTCAGTCAGGCCCCGGGGGCGATCCTGGTCGACGTCACCCACGAGATCGCACCTGGCGATGTCGCCTCCGCGGGGTACATCCTCGCGCGGACGTGGAGCAACTTCCCGGCAGGCACGGTCCATCTCGCGGTGGTGGATCCCGGGGTGGGCACCGCCCGTGCCGCGCTCGCGTTCCGCACCCGGGAGCACGCCTTCGTCGGGCCGGACAACGGCCTGTTCGGCGGGGTGATCCGCGGTGCCGAGGTCGAGGCGGTCCAGCTGGCCACGCCGGCCGGGGCCTCGGCGACCTTCCATGGGCGGGATCTCTTCGCGCCCGCGGCGGCGCGCCTGGCGCGCGGCGAGCCCCTCGACCGGCTGGGGCCGCGCTTCGCCGCCATTCCCCGGCGCCTGAGCGGCGCGGCGCCGCACTACGAGGGGAAGACGGTCATCGGCGAGGTGATCCACGTCGACCGCTACGGGAACCTGGTCACCAACCTGACCACCGAGTTCGTGCCGGCCTACGCGGTCCTGGAGGCGGAGGCGCTGGTGATCGGCCCGCTCCGTTCCACGTTCGGCGATGTCGAGAAGGGGGCGCTGCTGGCCTACATCGGCTCGGGCGGTACGGTGGAGATCGCGGTGCGGGACGGGTCGGCGTCGCGGCGGCTGGGACTTGGCGTCGGGGGCAGAGTACGGGCGCGGCTGGGGTGAGGGGTGAAATGCGGGAGGGCCACGGCGCGCC
>DASZPT010000414.1:0-1814 GCA_035549935.1 Gemmatimonadales bacterium | reverse complement strand
TGAGGGCCAGGAGGATATGGAAGGTGGCCGGGGGCAGCGGGAGGAGGGCGGAGACCGCTTCGGGATCGTCGCTCATCCGGCCAATATATCCGCCGTGGATATATTGTCAACGGATAGAGCGAACGGCGGCATCCTACCGCGACGCCCTGGGCAGGCAGCTCGGGAGAGTGAACCCCGATACAAGTCCGATCGTAAGCTCCCCTACCAGCCAGACAGTCGGAGTTAGACTTCCGGGTGCGAAGGAGGCACCATGCGGAAGTCCCGATTCACTGAGTCCCAGATCGTCGAGATCCTGAAGGAAGGGGATGCCGGCGTGCCCGTGGCGGAGCTGCTCCGCAAGCACGGGATCAGCCGGGCCACCTACTTCAACTGGAAAACCAAGTACGGCGGGGCCTCGGTGGCCGACCTGGTCCGGCTGAAGGAGCTGGAGGCGGAGAACGCCAAGCTCAAACGGCTGTATGCCGAGATGGCCTTGGAGAACGCGGCCATCAAGGACGTCCTGAACCGAAAACTGTAACGCCGTCCGCGAAGCGGCAGGTCGTGGCGATCCTGGTCGGGGAGCACCAGCTGGCGGTGCAGCAGGCCTGCCGGATCGCCGGACTGTCGCGGGCGGCCCACTATGCCCCGCCGCACCCCGATCCCGAGCGGGATGCCCCGGTGATCACCGCGCTCCAAGCGGTCGTCACGGAGAGCAGCCGCTGGGGCTTCTGGAAGTGTTTTGACCGGCTCCGGCTGCTGGGCCACCGGTGGAACCACAAGCGGGTGCACCGGGTGTACTGCGCCCTGCGGCTCAATCTGCCGCGGCGCACCAAGCGGCGGGTGCCCACCCGGCCCCGGCAGCCGCTCGACGCGCCGCCGGTGCTTAACGGTACGTGGGCCCTCGACTTCATGCATGACGCGCTGTACGACGGCCGGCGCTTCCGAGTGCTCAACATCCTGGATGAGGGGAATCGAGAAGGGCGCGCGATCGAGATCGGGACCTCGCTGGCCAGTGTCCGAGTGGTGGCCCTCCTGGAGCAGTTGGTGGCCCAGCACGGCGCGCCCCACGCCCTGCGCTGTGACAACGGGCCGGAGCTGATCGCCCAGGCCCTCACGACGTGGTGTGAGGAGCGGAGCATCACCCTGCGCTACATCCAGCCGGGGAAGCCGGACCAGAATGCCTTCATCGAGCGCTTCAACCGCACGTACCGCGAGGAGGTGCTCGATGCGTGGCTCTTCACCTCGCTGGCCCAGGTCCGTGAAGTCACGGCCACCTGGCTGGCGACCTACAACACGAAGCGGCCCCATGACAGCCTCGGCCGGGTGCCGCCCCTCACGTTTCTTCCGAGGCCCACGAACGTCCCGGAGTCTAGTTACGCACTGTCTGCTTGACGGGGAAGCTTACGTGTGCTTCGGCGAGTGTTCGGGCCCGAGGGTGCAGTGAACACCCTCGGGCCCTCTATCTCTTATCCCTGCAACCCTGTCCGGCGTACCTTACCGGCCATGGGTCGACCCCTCAAACTACTGCGGGTTCTCGCGCCTCTCGCCACCACGGTCCTCGCGGCCTGTCTGTCCGGCCCACCGCCACTCGACCATCGCGCGATCCTGGCCCGCCAGGGCTGGTGGGAAAACCGCGACTGGGACTGGTATCAGCGCGAGATCCCGTTCTTCGAGTCGCCCGACAGCGCCATGGATGCGACCTACTACTACCGCTGGGAGTTGCTGACCCGGCACCTCACCTACGGCGCGCCCGAGACCGGCTACACCTTCACCGAATTCATCGACCGGCCCTTCTGGTCCGGTGCCTACGGCGCCATCAGCTGTCCGCTGGGCCA
>DASZPT010000413.1:0-4906 GCA_035549935.1 Gemmatimonadales bacterium | reverse complement strand
CTCGAGATCGAGCGCGATCTTCGGGTCGTACCGCCACAGTTCCTTTCCGCTTTCCGGATCGAGCGCCAGCACCCGGTTGAGCGGGGTGCTCAGATAGAGCCGTCCCTCGGCGAGGATTGGCGTCGCCTCGAACTTGGCGGTCCCGGTGTGGCAGCGCCCGCATCCCTCCTTCGGTCCCTCGGAGTGGTCGGTGTGGGCCGCCTCGCCGGTGCGGACGCTCCAGGCCACCTGCAACCGGCCCACGTTCTCGCGGGTGATCTCGGTGAGCGGCGAGTGGCGCGACCCTCCGGGATCACCGCCGTAACTGCTCCACCCGGAGGTGGGGGTGGTCCCGGCCGACTGGGCGGTCGCCCCGGGGACGGGCGTGGCGGCGATGACGAGGACGACTGCGGCGACGACTCTCACGGCACGACTCCGGATGGATGACGCGTCAACGATGGGCTCACGGGGAGGCGCGGGCGAGGGATTCGTGATGGGCGGGATTTTCGCCGTGACGACCGGAGGCCGGGTGCTACTCCTGGAGCGTCCGGGGGAGCCGGTCGCGGTAGCGACGGCTCAGCATGAGCCGGTGACCGCTCTTGAGGACCAGCAGCTGGTCGCCGTGCGACCAGGGCTCGAGATACTGGATCCGGTCGACATTCACGATGGCGGTGCGGTGCACCCGGGCGAACCGGGCGGGATCGAGCCGGCTCTCGATCTCCTTCATGGTGGCGCGGACCAGGTGGGTCTCGGCGCCGAGGTGGAGCTTGAGATAGTTCCCCGCCGCCTCGATCCACTCGACCTCGACCGCCGGCACGAAGCGCGAGCGCCCGCCCTGCTTGACCAGGAAGCGTTCCACCCGGGGCCGGGCCGGCGCCACCTGTTCGAGCGCGCGGGCGAGGCGGTCGGCCAGGTCACCAGTGCCCCGGTCGAGCTGATGGCGGGCGCGGTCCAGCGCCTGCTCGAAGCGGTCGGGGGCCACCGGCTTGAGGAGGTAATCGATCGCGCCGACCTCGAACGCCTGCACGGCGTAGTGGTCGAACGCGGTGACGAAGATGATGTACGGCAGCGGCTCGGTCTCGACCGCGGCCAGCACCTCGAACCCGTCGAGCTCCGGCATCTGGATGTCGAGGAGGACGAGGTCGGGGCGGAGCTCATCGATGAGCCGTGCCGCGGTGAGCCCGTCGCCCGCTTCCCCCGCGAGGACGAAATCGGCGTGCCGAGCGAGGAACGCCCTGAGCTTGTCCCGTGCCAGCGGCTCGTCGTCGACGATGAGCGTCCGGATCGGCGCCACGCTCAGCCCCCGCCCTGGCCCGCGGCGATGGCATGCGCCGGCAGCTCGATGCATGCCACGAGCCCTCCCTCCGGCCGGTTCGCCAGGGTCAGCCGTCCCGCCTCCCGGTACAGGGTGCGGAGGCGCTCCGCCGTATTACTCACGCCGAGCCCGTTGCCATTCATCGCTCCGGCGGGAACTCCCGGGCCGTCATCGCTCACCGTGATCCGCAGGACCCACCCCTCGCGGGCGGCGGCGATCTCGACGGAGGCGGGACCGGCATGGCGGGCGGGCCCGTGCTTGAGGGCATTCTCCACCAGCGGTTGGAGAATGAGCCTGGGCACAGCGAGATCCAGCGTCTCCGCCGGGATCTCCTGCACGATCGCGAGCCGGTCCCCGAACCGCAGCTGCATGATCTGGAGGTACCAGCCGAGCCACTCCAGCTCGTCCCGGAGGCGCACTTCCGGGTCGGGTGAGCGCTGGAAGGTGAGGCGCAGGAGGTCGGAGAGGCGGCCCAGCATGCGGTCCGCCCGCTCCGGATCGTGGTACATCAGCGACGAGATGACGTTCAGGGTATTGAACAGGAAATGCGGCTCCAGCTGCGCCTCGAGCCGCTCCAGGGTGGCGCGGGTGAGCTCCTGCTCGAGGCGGGCCGCCTGGAGCTCGCGCTCGCGCGCCCGGGTGTACCAGCGCCAGCCGTGGAGCAGCACCATCCAGACCACGATGTTCGGGGCCTGGATCGCGAACTCCATCGGGTAGCGGAAGCGCATGATCCCGTAGTCGTACGCGCCGAGGCCGGCGAGCGGAAAGAGCAGGGCCCGGCTCACCCACATCAGGGTCGTGTGCGTGGCACCGAGGAGGAGCACGAGGAGGACGTACGCGGGCAGGCGGCGGCGCCAGGTCTCGCGCGTGAGGGGAAGGCGCGGCACCAGCCAGACCAGCAGGACGAAGACCAGGGCGCCGGCATAGGCTCCGGTCAACTCCTCGATGAGGAGCGGGAGCGCGCGAGGGGAATGGGCCCGGGCCAGGTCGTCGAGCCAGAGATAGGCGAAGCGCGAGAGCCCGAACCCGGTGAAGACACCGAGGACGGCAGCGGGAAAGACCCAGCGACGCGTGGCCATGGCTCCAATGTGAGCCGGCCCGCGGGGTGGCGCCACCGGCGCGGTGACGAGCGGGAGCCTGGCGAGGACGAGCGGGACTGATTGACGAAGGCCGCGGTGCGACGGCAGATTCCGGCGTCCTCCCCGGTGCGCCCACCTCTCACCGCCGAACGCAATGCCCGCACTTCCCCGTCGCAAACCCTACGACGTCTGTATCGTCGGATCCGGTGCCGGTGGTGGCATGGCCGCGCACATGCTCACGAAGGCCGGCGCCGACGTGGTGCTGCTCGAGGCCGGCGGCCTGTGGGACAACACGAAGGACTCGGCGATGCTCACCTGGGCGCATGAATCGCCGAGACGCGGGGCATCGACCAGCGAGCGGCCGTTCGGCGAGTTCGACGCCTGCATCGGCGGGTGGGACGTCCCGGGCGAGCCGTACACCCGGGCGCCGGGCACCAGCTTCGACTGGTGGCGGGCCCGGATGCTGGGCGGGCGGACCAACCACTGGGGCCGGATCTCGCTCCGCTTCGGGCCCGACGACTTCCGGCGGAAGAGCCTCGACGGCCTGGGCGACGACTGGCCGATCTCCTACGACGACCTCAAGCCCTGGTACGATGAGGTCGACCGGCTGGTCGGGATCTTCGGCAGCAACGAGGGGCTCCACAATCACCCCGACGGGATCTTCCTCCCGCCGCCCAAACCGCGGTGCTGGGAGATGCTGGTGAAGCAGGCGAGCGACAAACTCCGGATCACCTGCATTCCCTCCCGCCTCTCGATCCTCACCCGGCCCCACAACGGGCGGGCGGGATGCCACTACTGCGGCCAGTGCAACCGCGGCTGCAAGGTGAACGCGAACTTCACCAGCACCAACGTGCTCATCCTCCCGGCCCAGGAGACGGGCAGGCTGACGATCATCCCCGGGGCGATGGCGCGGGAGGTGACGCTCAACCGCCAGGGCAAGGCCGACGGCGTGGTTTACATCGACAAGGCCACCCGCACCGAGCAGCGGGTCGATGCGCGGGTGGTCGTGCTCGCGGCCAGCGCCTGCGAAACGGCGCGGATCCTCCTCAACTCGAGGTCGAGCCGCTTCCCCCAGGGCCTCGGCAACTCCAGCGGCATGGTGGGGAAGTACCTCACCGACACCACCGGGACCGACGTCGCCGGCTACATCCCCTCGATGGTCGACCACATCCCGCACAACGAGGACGGCGTGGGCGGGGCGCACCTCTACATGCCGTGGTGGATCGACAACAAGACGCTCGACTTCCCCCGCGGCTATCACATCGAGATCTGGGGCGGACTCTACCCGCCCTCCTATGGGTTCATGGGCGGGATCCAGGGGTACCCGCCGGGTGGCGGCTACGGCCGGCAGCTCAAGGCCGACTACCGGAAGTACTACGGCGCGACCATCGGCTTTTCCGGCCGGGGCGAGATGGTGCCCAACGAGGATTCCTATTGCGAGCTGGACCCGAAGGTGGTCGACCAGTGGGGCATTCCGGTGCTCCGCTTCCACTGGAAGTGGAGCGACTACGAGTACAACCAGGTGAAGCACATGCAGGAGACCTTCCGCCAGCTGGTGACGGCGATGGGAGGCGAGGTCTGGTCCCCGATGCCGACGAAGGATGAGGGCTACGGCATCGCGACCGGCGGGCGGATCATCCACGAGCTGGGCTGCGTTCGCATGGGGGACAAGCCGTCCAACTCGGTGGTGAACCGCAACTGCCAGGCGTGGGACGTGAAGAACCTCTTCGTGGCCGACGGCGGGCCCTTCGTCTCGCAGGCCGACAAGAATCCCACCTGGACCATCCTGGCCCTCTCGATGCGGACCTCGTCCTACATCAGCGACGCGATGAAGCGGGGAGAACTCTGACCATGTCCGATCTCACGCGCCGCGAGGCGCTCCAGGTCCTGGGCGGGATTCCGCTGGTGGCGGCGGGGCTCTCGCCGGCCACTGTCCGCGAGGCCGCCGCGCACGTTCGCGCCCTCCGCGAGGGCGGGGCCGGCTTCACCCCGAAGTTCTTCACCGCCCACGAGCTCGCCACGGTAACTGTCCTGGCCGACCTCGTGATCCCGCGGGACGAGCGCTCCGGCGGCGCCACCGAGGCCGGGGTGCCGGAGTTCATGGACTTCATTCTGAACGAGTACCCCGACATGCGTACGGCCTTCCGGGGCGGACTCGCCTGGCTCGATCACGAGAGCCATCGGCGCTTCGGGAAGGCCTTCATCGACGCGTCGGCCTCGGACCAGCGACAGATCCTCGACGACATCGCTTGGCCGAAGAAGGCCCCGCCCGCGCTGTCACAGGGGGTGGCCTTCTTCAACCGGTTCCGCGACCTGACGGCGTCGGGGTTCTTCTCGAGCAAGATGGGAGTCGCGGACCTGCAGTATCAGGGGAACGAGTTCGTGATGGAGTGGAAGGGATGCCCCCCGGAGGCGCTCGCGAAGCTGGGGGTGAAATACTAGGGGACGGCGGTCGGGGGTCGGGGGTCGGGGGTCGGGCCGGGGGACGGGGCTCCCGGCCTACTTCCGCCTGGCCGTCGCCCAGAGCGAGTCC
>DASZPT010000412.1:0-25560 GCA_035549935.1 Gemmatimonadales bacterium | reverse complement strand
ACGCTCCCGGCCCGCCGTGCATTCATCCTCGTCGTCCCATCGGTCAGAAGGTCGTCCCGACCTTGAGGACCACGGTCCGGCCCTCGCCGGGGTCGAGCGCGTTGGTCTTGATCCGGCTCAGGAAATCGGCGTAGGCCTTGTCGAAGAGATTGCGCACCATCAGATCCACCTGCACGCTGCCCGGCCCGCCGCCGAGCGTGAATCCGGCCCCCGCGTTGGCGATGGTGTACGCGGCCGACCGGTATCCCCGCCCGCCGAAGGCATCGGCGAAGAACGCCGCCTCCGCCGGGTCGAGCCGGGTCTGCCGCGCGTTGGACTCGCCACCCACCGAGAGGTACGGCCGGCGGAGGAACGCGCCGCTGCCCGGTTCGAACCGCAGGGTGTAGGTCGCGCGGAAGGGCGGCATGGCGGGAAGCGCATTGCTGGTGCTGGTGTTGGTCCCGCGCACGTAGTCGGCGGTGCCCTGCAGGTGGAGCCACGCGGTCGGGTGATACTGGCCGGCAAACTCGAAACCGGCGAGGCGGGCGTTCCCCTGCGTGACGTCGTAGATCTGGAACCCCGAGGCGCTGTCGACGGTCCCGGTGGGCACGGTGTAGATGTAGTCCTGGATCCAGTTCACGAAGCCGCCGATCTCCGCAGCGGCGTTCCCGGTCTGGACCCGCAGGGTCAGGTCGGTGTTGAGCGACTTCTCGGTGTGCAGGTCGGGGTTGCCGCGCTCGAAGGCGACCGTCCCCTCGTGCACCCCGTTGCTGAAGAGGTCGAAGCTCGACGGGGCCCGGAAGCCGCGGCCCAGGTTGAGCACCAGCGCCACGGGCTCGGCCACCTTGTAGAGCACCCCGAGGTTGCCGGTGACGGAGTTCCAGCTCCGGGTCTGTGCGGCCACGCCCAGGTCGTTGTCGGCCGAGACATCCATGTGCCGGTAGTCGTACCGGGCGCCGATCGAGAGATCCCACCGGCCCGCGTGCAGCTGCTCGAAGCCGAACAGGCCGAGGCTGTTCACGTCGGTGTTCGGGATCAGGGTCTCCTCGCCGAACTTGTCGAAGGTCAGGCGGCCGGCGCTCACGCCGAGCACCCCGCTCAGCTGGCCCAGCGGAGCGTGATGAAGGTGCGCGTCGAGGGTGTAGTTCCTCGAGAGCAGGCCAAGCGCCACATCGTTGCTCCCCGCCTCCTCGAACTCGCGGCGCCGGTTCTGCTCGAATCCGGCGGTCACCTCGAGCCGGCTCATGCCCACCGGGAACATCCCGTCGATGCGCCCGCGACTGGTGGCGATCCGCTGGAACGGCGTCGCGGTCGGATCCTCGTCGGTCAGCTCGATCTTCTCGTCCCGCTGGGAGAAGGTGCCGGTGAGACTCCCCCACCCTCCGCGGGCCCCGGCCGCGAGACTCCCGCCCAGGGCGCGGTTCCCGCTGTTCCAGAGGGTGTAGTCGGGCGTCCGGACGTTGTCGCTGGTCCGGCCGCTCAACGTGGCCCGGAAGCCCAGCGCCCCCGAGGCGCCCTCGAGCAGGAGGGCCCCGTCGGGCTCCCGGTTGTTGGTGCTGTACGAGGCCGTCGCCTCGCCGCTCACCTTCGACCGTCCATCCTCGGCGGTGGGGAGGGGCTTGGGGATCACATTCACCACGCCGCCGAGCGCGTCGGAACCGTAGAGCACGCTCGCGGGGCCGCGGATCACCTCGATCCGGTCCGCCATGGCGGTCTCGATGTTCGGGCCATGCTCGTCGCCCCACTGCTGGGTCTCGAGGCGCTGGCCGTCATCGAGGATCAGCACCCGGTTCGAGGTGAGTCCACGGATCACCGGCTTCCCGATCCCGGCCCCGGTGCTCAGGCTGTGGACGCCCGCGACCTGGTTGAGCGTCTCGCCGAGACTGGGCGCCTGGGCAGTGGCGAGGGTACTCCCGTCGAGCACGGCGGTGGGCTGGGGCGAGCTGAGCGGATCAGTGGCCCCGGGTGTGGAGGTCACCTGGATCGGCGGCAGCTCCACCAGCGAGGGCACGAGGGCGAAGTCCAGCGTCCGGAGATCGCTCCCCAGCTGGACCCGCCGGGCTTGCGGGGCAAAGCCGATCATCGAAACCGAGACCACATAGGTCCCTGCGGGAAGGGCCGTGATCCGGTACTTGCCTTCGGGGTCGGTGAGCACGGTCCGGCCCGCCTCGACCACGGTGACCCGTGCTCCGACGATCGGGGTGCTGTCGGCGGTGCTGGTGACGCGTCCGGTGAGGCCGGGCGCGGCGGTGCTATCCGCCGGACCGCCAGGCATGGGTGTGATCGCCAGGCTCGCGCCGAGCCAGGCGGACACAATAGTCTCAAGCATCGATTCTTCTCCAGGCCATGAGTGTGCTGCCGCCGTCCCCGGGGGACGGCAGCAGGGTTGTGATTCAGTGGTGGTGCGGGTGACTCAGGCTGGGCGGGGTGGCGCGCGGGAGCGGTAGGAGAGTGGTAGGGCGGAGGAGCATCCGAGGTCCGCATCCGGGACCGCGACCGCCGACTCCGCTGCCGCGATCGGGCTGACCCCCGGTGACCCCTGGAGCAGGTCGCGCGATTCGGCCAGGAGCCGGCCGAGGACGCAATGATCGGCGTGGTCGCCGCACCCCTGGGTGCTCTCGAGGTGGACCCGGTAGCGTGACGGGCCCCGGTCCAGCCCGTGATCGAGGAAGACGTCCGCCTCGGGCAGGCCGAAGCTCCCCGCGATGAAAACGAACGCGAGGAGCGAGGCCTGGAGCCGGAGGAGGAACGGGCGCATCGCCTAGGCGGTGACGGTCCTGAAGAAGGCGCGACGGACGGCCCAGGCGAGGAGGAGCCCGAGCCCGAAGACGCAGACCACGACCGGTCCGGTCGGCAGATCGTAGTGGAACGAAATGGTGATCCCGATGGCGGAGGCGAGGACGCCCGCGATCCACGAGATCACCGCCAGGAAGCCGTGCCGCCGGGTGAACTGGAACGCGATGGCGGCGGGCACGACGAGGAACGAGAAGACCAGCAGCACACCCACGATCGGCACCGAGAAGGTGATCACGATCCCGAACGAGAGATAGAACCAGAAGTCCCACAGCCGGAGCTTCCACCCCGCCTGTTCGGCGGCCTCCGGATCGAAGGAAATGGTGAGGAAGCGACGCCGCAGGATCCAGTGGAAGACGCCGACGACGAGGTACACCGCCGCCAGTCTCCCGATGGCCGGCCAGCCCACCCACAGGAGGCTCCCCACCAGGATGTCCTTGATGGCCTCGCCGCCGCGGGGTGACCTGTCCGCCACCAGGAGCGCAGCCGCCGAGGCCACGACGTACACGATGCCGATGATGGCTTCCTGCGGGACCCGGCCGGCGCCGTGCTTCGACCGGGTGAGCGCGAACATCGCCGCCCCGATGGTGGTGAAGCCCAGCGCGTACGCGAAGGCCCGGGCCGAATCGGGATCGGCGCCGAGAAAGATCGCCACGGTGCTGCCGAGGGCGGCGACCTGCGCCAGGGAAAGGTCGACGAAGATCACCTCGCGGGCGATGACGTGAACGCCGAGGTAGGAATGGATCGCCACGATCACCATGCAGGCGACCAGCGGTGCCAGCCAGAGGCTGTGGATGAGCTGGTCCATCAGGAGGCTCCCTTGCGGAAGGCGGCTGCGAGGCCGTTCACCCAGGTGTTCATCAGGTCGAAGTAGGTATCGACGCCCGGCGCGCCGGCGGTGTTCTCGGGCACGATCACGGCGGTGGCCCCGGTCTTCTCCGCCACCTGCTGGATCTGGTTCCGGTTGAAGTAGTTCGAGGCGAAGAGCACCGGGATGTGCTTCTCCTTCATCAGGGCGATCACGTCTTCGACGTGTCGCGGCGTCGGCGGGATGCCCGGCTTGGCCTCGATGAACTCGGCGCAGTTCACCTGGAACCGCTGGCTGAAGTAGGCCCACTCCTTGTGGTAGCAGACCATGTCCCTGCCGCGGAACGCCTCGGCGGTCTTGAGCCAGCCGCCCAGCTTGTCCATCAGTGGCTTCCCCTGGAGCTTGTTGCCCGCGAGGAAGTCGAACAACTTGTCGCTCTTGAGGAGGTTGTAGGCCGTCGCGGGGGTCAGGATGTTCACCAGCTCCGCGCCCATCGTCGCCTCGAGCACCCGCTTCTCGAAATCCTGTTCCCGCGCGGTGAAGTACGCCGCATCGGCCGCGTCCACCCGGGTGAGGCCGGTGAGGATGTTGCGGGCGATGATGATCGCGTTCACCGGGTCGGTGTGGATGTGGGGGTTGCCGTCGGCGTGGATGTCACCCTGGGCGCGGTTGAGCGAGGTCGGGACCTCGAGAAGCGTGATGCCGGTGTACGCCGTGACGTAACCGGGGCCCCCCTCGCTCACCTTCCGGTTGCTGGCCCGGTCGAGCAGCGCCGGCACCCAGAGCTCGAGGTCGAGCCCGGTGGTGACGAAGAGGTCCGCGTCACGCAGGACCGCGACGAAGCTCGGCTTGGGCTGGACGAAGTGCGGGTCCTCGTCGCCCTGCGCGATCGACGTGACGGTACCGTGGTCGCCGGCGATTTCCCGCGCGATGGCGCCGTAGGTGGTGAGACTGGTGACGATCTTGACCGGTGCCGCGGGCGCACGGGGCGGCTCGCCGGACACGAGGGCAAGGGCCAGGGCTAGGAGCATCATGCGGTAACCTCAGTAGGTCTCGTGCTTGTGGGGGCCCATCGCGAACACCGTCTGGAACACCAGCTGATTGTCGGTTCCCCCGCCGGCCAGCCGGTGATGCCGGCCTTCGAGGCGGAGGTAGACGAACTCGCTTTCCCACCAGGTGATGGTCGGGGTGATCTGCCACTCGGTCTCGCGGGCGCCGCGAGGCGACTCGACCCAGTCGTACCGGGTCCCGAGGATCCAGCGCGGACTCACCTGCGCCACCAGGCCGGCGAACATGCCGTAGCGGGTGGTGACGGCACTCAGTTCCTTCCCGCGGAACCGGTATCCCTCGACGCGGAGCGTCAGGTTCTTGCGGGTCCCTTCGTTGGGTGGCCGCCAGGTGAGGCGGAGGTCGGCGCCGAGGACCCGGCCCTGCAGCGTGTCGCCGTGATCGCCACCGAGGGCCGTGAAGCCGATCTGCCCGTAGGTGCTCCGGGAGAGCTGCCAGAAGTTCTGGATCCGGCCGAGGAGGGTGCCGTGCCGGCCGGTCCCGTAGAGGGGGTCGCTGGAGGCGGTGGTGCCCTGGGCCCAGATCTCGTGGGTGCCGTGGGCGATGGAGACGGGCAGCGTGGTGTAGAGCGAGAGGCCCGCGCCGCTCAGGCCGTCCTCGCCGAGGTAGCGCTGGTAGACCAAGGGGTACTCCGTCTCCGGCAGCGCGTGGAGGTGCCAGCGGTTGAGGTCGCCCACCTGCTGGCGGATGAGGCCGAGGTCGGCGCGGATGCGCGCGGGGAGGCCGGTGTACCAGATGTAGCCTTCCTCGATTCCCACCTCTTCGTTGCTCAGCGTGGCAATGATCTTGGCGTTGGAATAGGGGTCGAGCGTCGATTGGAAGGCGACCTCGAACTCGTGGGCGTCGCCGGAGAGGCCGTGGTCCTTGCGGGCCGCGAGCCGCAGGTCGCCGGTGGCGGATATCTCGGGATTGAGGGCCGAGCCGCTCCGCTGCCGTCCGACGAATTCCACCTTCTCGACCGCCTTGGTGGTCGTGTCGGCCTGGGGGGAGGGCGCCGCACCGGCCGCCGCGGCCGCGGCGGCGCGGAGGGCCGCGAGGTCATCGCCGGCCGCGGTGGTGTCCGGCTTCGCGGCGGCGGCGCCGGCGCCACAGCGCGCGGCAATCACCCGCTCGAGGCGGGCGGCGAGGTCACTGAGCCCGCGGGTGACCGAGTCACGCGCCGCCGGAAGGGTGACCGCGGGGCCGGCCGGGCAGCCGCCCTGCTCCAGGGTGTCGAGCCGGGCCGAGAGGCGCGCCATCGCCTGGCGCAGGCTGTCGGTTGGCTGCTGTGCCGCCAGGGGAGCCGCCCCAGCCAGGATCAGGCCAAGGAGGCACGCCGTGCCGAATCTCGATTGCATACTGCTCCCAATGTCCGCGGCGTTCGGAACGGAACGCCGGCTGTCGTGAGCCGGAGATGCCTAGGTGTCGGGCCGGATCAGACGGACGGAGGAGCGCGCGGAAGTGCGAGGGTGGGGACGGACTGCGAACGGAAGACGGGGACCGCGGATGGGGTGGGTTCCACCACCGCCACGAGCACGAGATTCGGGGTGCTGCCGACGGCCGGGTGCCCGGTGCTCGCGGCCGGGCTGGACCAGATGGCGCAGCCGAAGAGATGGGCCCGGCCCGAGTCGTGGTTGTCGCCGACCCGGCTCTCCGCGGCCATCTGGGCGATGGCCTTGGAGTGGAACCAGAGTCCGTCCACAATCGGCAGGCCGAAGCCCCCCACCAGGAGCACGATGAGGAGTACCAGGGCCTTGGCGCGACGGCGCCCGGGCGTACGAGCCATGGCGGCAAAGCTAAGAACCCGGGCCCACCCGGACCAGTGCGGCCCGTCCCCCGGCGCCCCGGCGTGTCCCGCGCAGGCCCGTTCCATCCCGCACGTGTACCGGCACCGGACGCCCGGGCGGTAGCTTTCCTTCATGCAACCTCCGGTGGACCCCTCACCCCTGGATGCCCCACGGCTGGTTCCCTGGCCGGTCGGCTTCCTCATTTTCACGTTGATCGCCCTGGCGTTCGCGACCTCCGCCACCGCGATGTACGCGATCAAGGGCGACCCGGTGCCATTCTACCAGGTCCTCTACTGGACCACCTGCGAGTGGTGGCTCTGGGCCGCGCTCGCGCCGGTGATCTTCCGGCTCGATCGCCGCTACCCGTTGAGCCGCGAGCGCTGGCGCCGTTCCCTGCCGGTTCACCTGATCGCCTACGTCGTGGTCATGCTGGTCCACGAGGTGCTCTATGTCCTGCTGGAGCGGGCCAGCGGGTGGACCCTCCAGCCGATGCCCCCGCTGGGCCGCCAGATTCTCATCTTCGTGAGCAAGCGCGCCGCGTTCGATCTCCTGGTCTACAGCGCGCTGGTCGGGCTCTCCTGCATGGCCAACATCTATCGCCGCTACCAGGAGCGGGAGCTGCGGGCCTCGCAACTCGAGGGGCAGCTCACTCGGGCCCAGCTGGAGGTCCTGCGGAGCCAGCTGCAGCCGCACTTTCTCTTCAATACGCTCAACACCATCAGCTCGCTGATCCACAGCGATGCCGTCCAGGCCGAGCGCGTGGTGAGCCGGCTCGGCGACCTGCTCCGGCTCTCCCTCGCCCACGATGGGCTGCACGAGCTCAGGCTCCGCGAGGAGCTGGAATTCCTCGGCCACTACGTCGACATCCAGCGCAGCCGGTTCCGGGAGCGGCTGGCGGTGGAAGTGGATGTCCCCCCGGCGGTGCTGGAGGCGGCGGTGCCGACGTTCGTGCTGCAGCCGCTGGTGGAGAACGCCATCCGGCACGGGATCGAGCCGCGCGAGGGACCGGGCCGGGTGCGGGTGCGGGCGGAACGGAAGGGCGACCGGCTGGTGCTCGAGGTGGCGGACAACGGCCCCGGGCTGCCCGGGCACGCGGGACCGGGCTCCAATGGCAATGGCCGAGGGATCGGGCTCACCAACACCCGGGCCCGCCTGGCCCAGCTGTACGGCGCCGCGCAGTCGATCACCCTCGCGAACGGCGCCGACGGCGGTGTCGTGGTGCGCCTCGAGATGCCGTGGCGGGAGCTGCCTCCCCATGAGTGAGATCCGGGTGCTGATCGTGGACGACGAGCCCCCGGCCCGCGAACGCATCCGCGCGCTGCTCGGGGAGGAGCCCGACATCGCCATCGCCGGCGAGTGCGAGAGCGGGCTCAGCGCGGTGCAGGCGATCCGGACGCTGGATCCCGACCTGGTATTCCTCGACGTCCAGATGCCGGGGCTCGATGGCTTCGGCGTGCTCGACGCGCTGGAGCGCACCCCGCCGGCGCTGGTGTTCGTGACGGCGTACGACGCCTACGCCGTCCGCGCCTTCGAGGTGCACGCGCTCGACTACCTGCTCAAGCCATTCGACCGGGATCGCTTCCGGGCAACGCTCGAGCGGGTCCGCGGTGCCCTCGCCGCCCGGGGGCCCGCCGAGGCCGCGCCGCCCGAGGCCGCGCCGATCGCGGAGACGACGCCGGCGCCCAACCTGCTCCGCCGCCTCCTCGCCCGGCGGGACGGGCGGCTGGTGGTGCTCAAGGTGGCGGAGATCGACTGGATCGAGTCGTCGGCCAACTACGCCGCGCTCCACCTGGGGAAGGAGACCTACCTGGTGCGTGAGACGATGCAGTCGCTCGAGGGGCGACTCGACCCGGCGCAGTTCCTCCGGATCCACCGGTCGACGATCGTGAACCTCGACCGGGTCCAGGAGATCGAGCCCTATTTTCATGGCGATTACATCGTGCGCCTGGCGGACGGGCAGCGACTGACACTGTCCCGGACGTACCGGGACCGGCTCCAGAAGCACTTCGGCCGGTTGTAGCACCCGGCCCGTGGGGTCGGCCAGCCCCGCGTTTCCCTGAACCTCCCGCGTTTTCCCGGTCACACCGGTGCACTGAGCCAGGCGTAGCTTCAGCTCGGGGGGGCCCCCCGGCGCGGCCAACCCGGCGCCGACCAGTCCCCGCCGCAGAGCGGCTCGTCCCACCACCGTTGTCCCATCTTCGCGCCCTCCTATCCTGATCCTGCGCACGACGGGACCTGCCCTGATCCACTTGGCGCCACCGACGGGACTGCCCGTCCTCCTCGCTCTTTCACCTGCCTGAACGGAGTCACCCATGCTCACCCGATTTCTCACCGGCGGCGCCCTGGTCCTGGCCGGGGCCGCGCTCCCCCTGCTGCATCCCGCGCGCCTCACGATGACCGAGGACGAATCCCAGGTGCGCGAGGCGCTGCAGCACTACATCAACGGGCACGCGACCGGGCAGGCCGACGAATTCCGCGCGGCGATGAACCCCGAGGGGACGATGTACTTCATTCGCGACGGCCAGTTTACCCGGGTGGCGCTCTCGGAGTACATCGCGCGCGCCGCGGCCGGATCGGGGAAGCCGGCGCCCGACGAGGCGAGGCGGACGCGACGAATCGAGTTCGTGGACGTGACCGGCAATGCGGCGATCGGGAAGATTGTCCTCGACTATCCCGACGTCCGGCTGACCGACTATATGGAATTGCTCAAGATCGACGGGAAATGGCAGATCGTCGCGAAGAGCTTCTACGCCGACCGGAAGGGCCCGTGACCGGGCGCTTGACGGCCCGCCATCTCGGTCCCAAGTTGTTTGTATCCTATTACATGAAGGTCCAATGGTGCGCCGCTACCTCCTCCCGGCTCTGCTTGCTCTCGCCGCCTGTTCCGGCAGCGACAATACCGGTCCCGACCGCATCAGTATGACCGGCTCCTGGCGCCAGAGCGCCGACCTCCGGGAGCCCACCACCGGAGACCGGCACATCAACCTCGGTGCGTTCTCGCTGGCGCAATCGGGTGATCAGTTCAGCGGGGACGGCTCGCAGGGGATCGACGCCTACTGCACCACCGCCAACGCCGTGAAGTACACCGGCCCGCTGGCCGATCCGGCGCCCTTCCCGGTCGAGGGTACGCTCACCGGCCGCGAGGTGGTCTTCACCCGGACCGATGCGGCGGTGTCCTGCACCTACCGCGGGAGCTTCGTCGACGGAAGCACCACTCGGATGACCGGCACCGCCACCTGCGGCTACACCCAGAACAACGTGCACTACGCCTTCGCCGGGCAGTGGCAGGCGGACAAGCAGTAGGCGACAGCCCCTCTCCGGAAAACAGCGAGGCGGACCCGAGTGGGTCCGCCTCTTCGTTTTGCCAGCGCCTCCGCGGCCGTGCTAGAAGCGCGGCACGCCGTACAGCTCGTAGACGCCGCTCTCCATCCAGTTGTAGAAGCGGTTGACCCGCTCCTCCAGGCTGTCCGACACGGCGATCGCGGGGCAGTTGCTGTACGAGCCCCAGCTGCCGCCCCCCGCGGAAATCACCGCCTCGACGAACGCGACGCAGTTGTGCGGCAGCACGCCCCACGCCCAGGTGTCGGCCAGTCGGTTCTCGATGAAGTCGCGGGCCCCGGCAGGATTGGGGAGGGAGACCCGCCGCCGGCGGAGCTCGGTCTTGCCACACTCGGAGAGGTAGCGACGATACCCCGCGTCGGTCATGTAGAGCGGGTAGCCCACCATCTTGCCGAGGCCGCGGCCGCCGGGGTCGCCCACGGCGTGGAAGTAGTAGCCCCCGCGGGCATCGTAGACGAGGAGATGCCCGCAGACGTTGGGGCCATCGCCGCTCACGGCCACGATGTAGGTCTCGGTGAAATCGGGCTGGACCAGCCCGCACGCCATGAGGACGTCGCCTTCGTACGCCATACCGCCTCCGGGGTCCCCCCCCGCGGCGGTACCCCGCCGCTCAGAATGGGACCGAGATCACGAACGTCAGGGCCCGGTTCCTGACGTCGCCGAGATCCGTGATGGAGCGCAGCCCCTGGGTGTACCGGGCCTCCAGCGCGAGCTCGCTCCGCTCGATGGGGATGCCGAAGCCGACACCCCCAAGTAATTCAACGTCCCAACCGCGAAATATTCCCACTGGGAGGTCGCCGCACTTGCTGCGGGTGAGGGGCCCGCCCTGGAGGTTCGTGAGGTCGACGTTGCAGCCGATCTGGAGGCCGGGCACCCCGCCCCCGATGAGGATGAGCCGGGTCCCCCCGATGGCGGGGAGCCGGGCTCGGAAGAGGACCGGGACATCGAGGTACACCAGGTCGAGCCCGAAGCGGACCCGGGTTCCCGAATCGCTTGCCACGACAGTGGTTCCGCCACCCTTGCTCGCGATCTGGATACCGGGACGGACGGTGAGCCAGGAGTCAAGCGGGACCTGGAAGTAGGCACCCGCCACGGCCCCTTCATGAAGGGTGACATCGCCAGCGCCATTGCCGTTGAAGCTGGCCCGCGTGTACCCCAGCTCCACCCCGATGACTGGCCGGCTCTGGCCCTGCCCCTCCCGGGGGAACCCGGGGACCATCGCCAGGATGAGAAGGGCCCGGCCGGCGGCGACCAGCCTCATGCCGGCTGCGGCTGCAGGCCGGAGGTCCGCGCGGGCTCGATGGTCCCCGGCTTCCGGAGCGGGCCCTCGGTGGGGAGGATGAACCAGAAGCTGGCGCCGTGGCCGTACACCGACTCGCAGCCGATGGTGCCGCCGTGCATCTCCACGAAACGCTTCGACAGCACGAGCCCGAGGCCGGTCCCCTGCTGGGACCGGCTGGCCGAGCTGTCCACCTGGCTGAACTCCTGGAAGAGCTTGGGCATGTCCTCCGGCCGGATGCCGGTGCCGGTGTCGCGCACCGAGACCCAGACGCACTCGCGCGAGACGAACCGGGGACTGCTGTCGGTCGCGCGATCGGAGGGCAGGGGAAGCGGCGCCCGCGTGGCGATCGCGGAGACCGTCACCGTGCCGCCTTCGGGGGTGAATTTCGAGGCGTTGCTCAGGAGGTTGAAGAGGATCTGCCGGATCCGTACGCCGTCCGCCAGCGCCGGAAGCGGATCGGTGCCGATCTCGAGCACGCACTCCTGCTGCTTCCCGGACCGCAGCGGCGCCGTGTCGGTCACCGCGTCGAGGATCGCCTCGCGGAGATCGGCGGGGGCCAGGGTCAGGGTCATGCGGCCCGCCTCGATCTTGGAGAGGTCGAGGATCGAGTTGATGAGGCCGAGGAGGTGCTTGCCGTTGCGGAGCACCGAATCGAGAAATTCGCGCTGGGCCTCGTTGAGCGGGCCCAGCTCCTCGGTCAGGAGCAGGTCGGAGAAGCCGTTGATCGCGTTGAGGGGGGTCCGGAGCTCGTGGCTCATGTTGGCGAGGAACTGGCTCTTGAGCTGGGTGGCCCGCATGAGTTCGCGGTTCTTGGCCGCGAGGACCTCCTCCTTGCGCCGGCTTTCCTCCAGCACGTGGGCCCGGTCGAGGCCCACCACCACCTGGTCGCCCAGCGTCTGCAGCAGTCGCAGGTCCGCCTCCCCGAAGGGGCGGCGGTTCTTCTTGTTGCAGGCGGCGAGGACCCCGATGACCATCCCGGCCGAGACCAGCGGGACACAGGCGAGCGCGTTCGACTGGTCGTCCGGGAGGGGGAAGTTGCGGGGGTCGGAGAGCATGTCGTTGGAGATGAGCGGCTTCTCGCCGCTCACGACCGCACCGACGAGGGAGTGGTCGACCGGGAGCAGCTGGTCCCGGGAGTACTGGTACCATCCCGACGCGGCCACTACCCGTACGAAGCGCCCTTCCTCCACCACGAAGCCGATCGCGGATGCCTCGCTCTCGAGGAGGTCGGCCACCGCGTCGGCGATGACCTGGAGGACATGGTCGAGGGTGTCGCCCGAGACCATGGCGTCGGCGACCTTGCGGATCTGATCGAGCTCCTGGTCCCGCACCGCGGCCTGCTTGAGCGCCTCGGCGAGCGCCTCCCGGTTGCGGGCGCTCTCCGCGCTGAACTCGCGATGCGCCCACCATCCGGCCGCCGCGGCGATCAGGAGGAGCGCCCACCCGGCCCAGTGCCCGCGGGCCGCACCCCACACGCCGGCGAGGGCCGCGCCCATGGCGACGATCAACAGGGTGGTGGTGCGCTTCGCCATGCCTAATCCGTCAGCAGTTCGGTGAAGACCGTCTCACCGCTGGCGAGCATGCGCCTGAGATAGGGGCGGCAGAGACCGCACTGGGCCCCGCAGCCGGTCTCCCGCATCAGTGCCGCCAGGTCCCAGCCCCGGTCCCGGGCCTGTGGCAGCAACCGGGCGAACGCTTCGCGGCGGCAGAGACAGTGGGTGACACGGACACCGCTCACGGGTTGGTGGGCCGCACGTCCAGCTCGCTCACCGTCGCGCGCTCCGGCAGGGCGAGCGCGGCCAGGACCGTCGCCGCCACATCTTCGGGCTGGAGGCTCTTCGCGAGATCGGGGGTGAGGACCGACTGGCCCCGGATGAGCGGCGTGTCGACCGTCCCGGGACAGATGGCGATGACCCGGATGTTGTCCTTGCGGGCCTCCATCATGAGCGCCCGGCTGAAGCCCAGCGCCGCATGTTTCGAGGCGACGTAGGCGGTCCCGCCGGCGAAGCCGTTACGGCTCGCGAGGCTCGCGATGGTGACGACCGCGCCCCGTTTGCGGGCCCGCATCCCCGGGAGGACGGCACGGGTGAGCAGGAAGAGGCTCCGCACATTGGTCGCCATGGTGGCGTCCCAGTCGTCGAGCGAGAGCTGTTCCAGCGGCTTGAGGACGCCGATGCCGGCGTTGTTCACGAGGACGTCCACCGGGCCGAGCGCCGCGACGACGGCGTCGACGATGCCCTGCGCGTCGGCCTCGAGACCGACATCGCCGGGCTGGCCCGCCGCCGTGATCCCGGCGGCGGCGAGCTCGTCGAGGAGGGTCCTGAGTCTGGATGGCGTGCGGGCGCACACGCCGACGGCGTAGCCGGCCCTGCCGAGGGCGAACGCGATCGCCCGCCCGATCCCCTCGGTGGCCCCGGTAACCAGCGCGACTGGCATGGACATACCGGGAAGGTATGTCCATGCGCGGGAGGGAGGAAAGTGGGACAGGAACGGTGCCCTGGCCCTTCGGGTGGGTGAGAACGGCCCCACGCGCCTTACCTTTGGGCATGGCCGTCCCATTCCCCGCGCGTCCGCCCCGCCGCGGCCTCAAGCCGCTCGAGACACCGCCCAGCTGGCGGGAGCGTCTCCGCGCCCTCCGGCACCTGCCGACCCTGCTCGCGCTCGTCTGGAACACCCATCGCATCTACACCGTGGCGATGGTGCTCCTCCGCGGGCTTCGGGCGGTACTCCCCCTCGGCGTCCTGTGGATCGGGAAGCTGATCATCGACGACGTGGTGGGGCTGGTCACCAATCCCCCCGCGGCCGCGCTCGCCCCCGCCGCCTACCGCACCCTGGCGGGGCTGGTCGGCATCGAGCTCGCGCTCGCGGTGGCGGGGGAGGTCCTGGCCCGCTTCTCCGCCCTGGTGGAGAGCCTGCTGGGGGACCTGGTGGCCAACCGCACCAGCGTGGAGCTGATGCGCCACGCGGCCAGCCTCGACCTGGAGCAGCTCGAGGACGCGGAGATCTATGACAAGCTGGAGCGGGCCCGGCGGCAGACCGTGGGGCGGATCGGGCTGGTCACCGGGCTCCTGTCCTCGGTGCAGGATCTCGTGACGCTGGTCTCGCTCGCCGCGGCGCTCACGCTCTACGTGCCGTGGCTCCTGCTGCTCCTGGCGGTGGCGGTGCTGCCCTCGTTCCTGGGGGAGACCCGCTTCGCCGCGCTGGCATATTCCCTCCTCTTCTCCTGGACCGCCGAGCGGCGCCAGCTCGACTACCTCCGCTACGTCGGCGCGAGCGACGTCTCCGCCAAGGAAGTGAAGCTCTTCGGGCTCGCGGATTTCCTGGTGGACCGCTACGCACGGCTCTCCGACGAGTTCTACGAGGCCAACCGGGCCCTGGCGGTCCGCCGCTCGGTGGTGGCCTCACTCCTCGCGCTGGTCGGGACGCTGGGCTACTACGGCGCCTACGCCACGATCATCTACCTGACAGTCACCGGCTACACCTCGCGCGCCGGTCACTTCACCATCGGGGTCCTCACCTTCCTCGCGGCCTCGTTCCGGCAGAGCCGGGAGCTGATCCAGCGGGTGCTGCTCTCCGCGTCGCAGCTGGTGGAGCAGAGTCTCTACCTCGAGGATCTCTTCTCCTTCCTGGCCCTCGAGCCGAAGATCCGCTCGGCGCCGGGCGCCCGCGCGGTGCCGACGCCGATCCGCGAGGGATTCACCTTCGAGGATGTGGGATTCCGGTATCCCGGCTCCGAACGATGGGCGGTGCGCCACCTGACGTTCCGCCTGCGGCCCGGCGAGCGGATCGCGCTGGTGGGCGAGAACGGCGCGGGCAAGACGACCCTCGCCAAGCTCCTCGCCCGCCTTTACGACCCGACCGAGGGGCGGATCCTGCTCGACGGCCGGGACCTCCGGGACTACGACGTGTCGAGCCTGCGCCGGAACCTCGGCGTGATCTTCCAGGACTTCTACCGCTACGACTTCCCGGTCCGGGAGAACATCGCCGTCGGCGATATCGAGCGGCTCGAGGACCAGGGGGCGATCGAGACCGCCGCGAAGCGGAGCCTGGCCGACACGGTGACCGCCCGGCTCCCCGCCGGATACGACCAGATGCTGGGACGGCGCTTCGAGCAGGGGGTCGATCTCTCGGGCGGCGAATGGCAGAAGGTGGCGCTGGCGCGCGCCTACCTGCGCGAGGCCCAGCTGCTGATTCTCGACGAGCCGACCGCCGCGCTCGACGCGCGGGCGGAGTACGAGGTCTTCGAGCGATTCTCGGAGCTCACGGTCGGCCGGATGGCGGTGCTCATCAGCCACCGGTTCAGCACGGTGCGGATGGCGGACCGGATCCTGGTGCTCACCCGGGGCGAGCTGGTGGAGCAGGGGAGCCACGAGGAGCTGGTCCAGAAGGCGGGGCTCTACGCGGAGCTCTTCCACCTGCAGGCGGCCGGATATCGCTGAGCCGGTGACCGGTATCACACGACTAACATCCCGGCCCGGTCCGCGTCTCTCCGGCAACCTCAACGGACGGTATCCATGTTCGCGCTGCTTGCCGCGGTCCTGCTTGCCGGGTGTGCCCCGGCACCCACGCCGGTCCACCCGGTCCAGGAGGACTGGGAACTGCTCGGGACGCGCCGGGTCGACTTCCGCGCCGAGCGGGATGTCATCGGGGCCTCGGCACAGGGGCGGTTCCGCGCCCTCAAGATCGAGGTCGAGGGCGGGAACCTCGAGATGTTCAACATCCGGGTGACGTTCGGGGACGGCGATGTCTTCTCGCCCGAGACCCGCCTGGTCTTCCGGGAGGGGAGCTGGAGCCGGACGATCGACCTGCCGGGGGAGGCGCGGATCGTCCGACGGGTCGAGTTCTTCTACCGGAGCGAAGGGCGCCGTGGCCGGGCCACGGTTCGGCTGTATGGGCTTGCCGCGGCAGGTGGCGGGCAGGCCGACCACCACCATCGCGACGACTGGCGCCGCCTGGGTCAGCGGCAGGTGAGCTTCCGTGCCGAGCGCGATGCGATCTCGGGCCTCGGGGACGGGCGCTTCCACCAGCTCATGCTGGTGGTGAAGGACGCGGATCTCGAGATGTTCGATGTGCGGGTGGTCTTCGGCAACGGGGAGAGTTTCTCCCCGCCCACGCGGCTCCGCTTCGGGGCCGATTCCCGGAGCCGGGTGATCGATCTGCCCGGCGACGCGCGGGTGGTGCGGCGGGTGGAGTTCGCCTACAAGAGCGTGCGTGGCGGCGGGGATGGCCGCGCGACCATCGAGGTGTTCGGGAAGTAGCGCCCCCGCGGCGGCCGCCAGTCGCGCGGTGCCGGGGCCGGCGCAGCAGCGTGCCAACCACTGGCTGGCTGCTCGCGCCCGATCGAGAACTAGCCCCGCCGGGCGCTGTCCGCGGCCACGGCCTCGTCGAATGCGGCCTTGATGCCGGATTCGCGGATCGAGGCCTGGAAGGTGCCTTCGCGCTCCTCCTGGCCGGCCACGAAGCGATCGTGCCAGGTGGTGAGGTCCATGCGCTGGCGGGTTTGCTCCAGGGTGAGCCCCTGCACAACGGCGTCGCTCGCCTGGGTGGCCATGCTCTGGAGCAGGCCCGAGACCTGGTCGAGGTAGGCAAAGTCGCGCATCACCGGCCCGTGTCCCGGGACGATGATCGCGGGCGCCAGGTCCCGGACCGACTGGAGGACACGCACCCAGGAAGCCGGGAAGCCGCCATAGATGAACGGCACGGGATACACCACCAGGTCGCCCACAGCCGCGATCTTCTCGCGGGGCAGGTAGATCACCGCGTCGCCCCTGGTGTTGCCGGCCCCGAAGGAAATCACCCGGATCTCGCGCTGCCCCAGGTGGAGCGTCACCTCCTTGTCGAAGGTCAGGTCGGGAAGCACGATGTGCACGGCCTCGAAGTCACGCGCGTAGCTCCGGTACACCGGCAGCATCTCGGTGAGGTCCGCCCGGAGCTCGGGCGAGAGCGGCTTCCCTTCGCGGTCGAGCCCGGTCCGAAGCCGGGTCTCGGCGGTCACGACCGCGCGACTGTACGCCTTCACCAGGCCGTCCCGATGCTCCTGCGCTCCCGCGACCATCGACTCGTACACGTGCTTCTGCGCCACGAGAGTCACGCCCGGGTAGGCCTTGCGGTATTCCTGGTTGCCGAAGATGTGGTCGTCGTGCCAGTGGGTGGTGACCAGGTAGCGCACCGGCAGGCGGGTCAGTTTCCGGATCTCGGCGATGGTGGCGCGCGCCGCCGAGGGGGTGTAGTGCGCATCCACGACGCAGACGCCATCGTCGCCGATGATGATGAGGGAGTTCGACTGGACCGGGTCACGCTTCATCTCGGAGTAGATCGCGCCGTAGACGCCTTCCGCCAGGCGGGTGACGGACATGGTCTGGAGCTGGGCCGACGACGAGCCGGGGACCACGAGCGGGAGGGCGAGCAGTGCCAGCGAACGGGCGGCGGGTACGAGAGAGGAGCGCGGCATGAACGCCATTCCGGGCCGAAGGGGAACTCTGAGACGACTCCGGCTCTACGCCTCCGGCGGGGGGCAGTTTCCCGGGCGCAGGAGCATTCCAGCCTGGGAGCAGTTCACCGCGGCCTCCTCATTCCGGCCCTTCCCCGACGCCCTGCTCCCGCTCCTCCAGCACCGCCACCTTGAACGCCAGCTTCCGCAGGACGATCGTCTCTCCGGCGCCCAGCCACCCCTGCGCCTCGGCGAGGAGGGCGAGACGCTCCAGCGTGGCGAGCCGGGCCCGGGCTCGGCCGCCGCCGGGGTGCCGGCGCAGCTGCAGCAGCGCCCGGCGCCAGCGCCCCTCGGGGAGGCGGGCCGCGGCGTCGACCAGGGCACGGTCCAGCGCGGCGCGGTAGGCGGGGAGGACCCGTTCGGCCACGATGCTCATGGGCCGAAGGTACGACCGTCGGGTGACGGTCAGGTAACCGGAATGCTGCGCCGGCGGTACAGAATTGCTCGTCGCGGCGCGGCTACTTGAGCAGCCCGTCGCGGTACCGGCGCCCCAGCCGCAGGACGTCGCCCGTCGTGAGCTGCACGTCGTAGTCCCCGTGCCACTCGGGGCGGATCTCCCGGACGCGATCGAGGTTCACGATGGTCGAGCGGTGAATCCGCGCGAAGCGCCGCGGGTCGAGCTCCTGCTCCAGCTGGGTCATGGTGGCACGGAGGAGATACACTTTCCCGCGGGCGTGGAAGCGGACGTAGTTCGCCGCCGCCTCGATCCAGTCCACCTCCTCCGCCCGGAGGAGGACGAAATGCTCGTCCTCCCGCACCGCCCAGCGCCGGACATGGGTCCGTTCGCCGCCCTTCTCCCGCGAGGCGAGGAGGTTCACCAGCCCCTCGCGCGTGCCCTGGGGACCCGCCGCGAGGGTACGACGAACCCGTTCCACCGCCTCGCGGAGCCGGGCCCCGTCGAGCGGCTTGAGCAGGTAGTCGACCGCGTGTACCTCGAACGCCTTGACCGCGTAGCGGTCGTGCGCGGTCACGAAGATCACCGAGGGAAGACAGTCCTCCGCGATCCGCTCCAGAACCTCGAAGCCGTCCATCCCGGGCATCTGCACATCGAGCAGGACCAGGTCGGGGAGCTCCCGCCGGATGAGCTCGATGGCGGTCGGCCCGTCCGCCGCCTCGCCTACCAGCGCGATGTCCCGCTCGAGACCGAGCCGCACCCGGAGGCCTTCGCGGGCGAGCGGCTCGTCGTCGACGATGAGGGTCCGGATCATCGCGGCTCCAGGGCGAGGGGCGCCGGCGTCGCCACGGCGAGGGGCCGGTAGGGGAGGGTGATCCGGGTCTCGCCACCCCCGCCCGGCACGTCGCCGCACTCGAGCCATGCCTGGGCCCCGTAGAGCGCGGCGAGCCGCGCCCGGGTGTTGCCGAGTCCGATACCCTCACGGATTCCCTGGACCCGCCGGAACCCGGGTCCGCTATCGCGGACTGTCAGAAGCAGCCCCCCGCCCTGGCGCCGGATCTCGATCTCCACCCGCCCCGCGCCCGGCTCCCGCTCCACCCCGTGCCGGAGCGCGTTCTCCACCAGCGGCTGGAGCAGCATCGCCGGGACCGCCGCGTCCAGCGCGTCGTCGTCGATCCGCCGCACTACGGTGAGACGGTCCCCGAAGCGGAGTTGCTGCAGCTCCAGGTACCGGTCCAGGAACGCGAGCTCCTCGGCGAGGGGCAGTTCCGGGGCACGGGTGTCGAGCGTCATGCGGAGGAGGTCGCTCAGGGTCGAAAGCGCCTGGGTCACCGCCTGGCCGTCGCCCCGGAGGGCGAGGGTGCTCACGGCGTTGAGGGAGTTGAAGAGGAAATGCGGCTGCAGCTGCTCGCGAAGCGCGGCGAGCCGTGCCTCCGCGAGCGAGGCCTCGAGGCGGACGGCGGCCTGCTCCCGCTCCCGCGCCTCGGTGCTGGCCCGGGCGGCGTGTACTCCGCCCACCACCGCCCAGTAGACCAGCATGTCCACCGGCATCCGGACGGTGACCATCTTGAGAAGGAATGGGCCCAGCTTCGTCGCCGGGTTCGGGTCATACCACATGGCGAGCAGCACCCAGAGCGTCTGGTGCGCCAGCAGCAGCAGCGCCGACGCCGCGAGGTGGAGCGGCAGGTGACGGGCCCAGCGCCCCTCGCCGAGGGGCCAGCGTTGCGCGAGGTGGATGAGGCCCGGGAGGAAGGGAAGCAGGAGGAACCAGGGGGCAGACGCGCTGAAGGCGGTGGTCCGGACCGGATTGGGGACCTCGCGCAGACTCGCCCAGGCGATCTGCTGCAGCGTCTCGAGGACGCCGAGCGTGAGCGTGAGGGCGATGCTCGCGAGGAGCATGCGCCGGAAGTCGGAGGGCTTCGTGGTCGCGGTCATGACACACCCACCCTACGAGCTCACCGAAGCGCGGGCAAGTGACCCGAGCAGGCTCCGCCGTCGTCCCCGCCGGCCGGTGTTGGTCCCGGGAGAGGGCATCTCGTCCCCGCCGCATTGTAGGTGGCGCGGCGCACCGGCATCGTGGTCGCCCAGTCACCACCCTTCGGAGGCTTCGATGGACGCCCGCCTGTTCCGCCGCGCCGCCTGCGCGGCACTGGTCATCACCGCCACCACCGCGATGTCCGCCCCTGAGCCGGGCTCGCCGCCACCCGCGGTCGACCGGCTCGGCATGCACGTCGGTGCCGTGGCCCTCAGCTCATCCGGCGCGCTCACGTTCAACCGGGACGGCATCCTCTTCCTGGCCGACTCGCGTGCCGCCACGATCTACGCCGTCGATCCGGCCGAAACGGGCCAGGCCTCGTTCCCGACCGACGCGCGCTACATGGTGGCCGACCTCGATCTCAAGGTCGCGGGGCTCCTCGGAACCAGCCGCGACAAGGTCCGCTTCGTGGACATGGCGCGGAACCCGAAGACCGGGAGTCTCTACTTCTCGGTGCGACGGGTGGCGGACGACGGCGGCCAGTCGGCGCTGGTCCGGGTGCGGGGGAACGACCAGGTCGAGCTGGTGAACCTCGAGAACATCCGCAACAGCAGCACCCGGCTCCAGGCCGCCCCCAGCGCCGACGCCAGGACGCCCTGGGGCCAGCCCCAGTGGACCCTCGCGGTCACCGATCTCACCTTCCTCGACGGTGAACTCTGGGTCGCCGGGCTCTCCAACGAGCAGTTCGCGTCGGCCCTCCGGCGCGTGCCCTTCCCCTTCGGGAAGAGCACCGCGCTCACGTCGGTCGAGATCTTCCATACCAGCCACGACCGGTGGGAGACGGCCTCGCCGATCACATCGTTCCTTCCGATCACCCTGAACGGCACCCCCAGCCTGCTGGCGGGGTACGGCTGTTCGCCCATCGCGACCTTCACGCAGGCGGACCTCCGCAAGGGCGGTCACGTGCGCGGCCGGACGGTGGCGGAGCTGGGGGGTGGCAGCCAGCCGGTGGACATGATCGAGTATCGCAACGGCGACAAGGACTGGATCCTCATCGCCAACAGCAACCGGACCCTGATGCGGCTCGACCCGGCGGAGATCGCCCGTGCGCCGGAACTGACCACGGGCGTGGGCCAGGCCTTCAAGTCGGCCGGGGTGGGCTACCTCTCGGTCGCGAGCGCGGGCGTCATGCACATGGTCGACATGCCCGACCAGGTCGCGGTCATGATGCGCGATACCGATACCGGGGCAGTCCACATCTACGGGTACGCGAAGAAGTGGCTCTGAGCACCCGCCTCTCCCTGGTCACCCTCCTCGGCGCGGGACTGTTGGCCTGCGCCGGGGAGTCACGGCCGCTCGAGCTCCGGGTGGGGCTCGATCCGGCCGCGACCGGGTTTGGCGAAGTGGAGGTGTGGGGGCTCCCGCCCCTGGTCCGACGGGCGCTGGCCCGGATCCCGGCGGACGATGCCCGCTGGGCCCGCGCGCTGGCGGTGCAGGCGAGCGCGGAAGGTGGCGCGGTGCCCACGCTCGCCGGTCGCTACGGCATCGACGAACATGGCTGCCTCAAGTTCTCGCCCCGGTTCCCGCCCGAGGGACCGCTCTCCTACCGGGTCCGCCTCGATCCGCGCGCGCTCGCGACTCTTGCCGGCCGTCCGCCGGGCGGCGACACGGTGCGACAGTGGAGTTTCCGGCTGCCGGGCCGCCCCACACCGCCCGCGACGACCACGATCACCGCCGTGTACCCCTCGGCGCCGGTCGTGCCGGCCAACCAGCTCCGCTGGTACCTCGAGTTCTCCGGGCCGATGCGCGAGGGGGAGGCGCTCGCGATGGTCCAGCTGCTCGATGGCGCGGGGCGGGTCGTGGACGGCGCCTTCCTGCGGCGCGAGGAGGAGCTGTGGAATCGTGACCGGACCCGGCTCACGCTGCTCTTCGACATGGCGCGGGTCAAGCACGACATTCGCCGCCGCCGCGAGGTCGGGCCGGTGCTCCGTGCGGGCAAGGCGTACCAGCTCCGGGTGTCCACCGGGTGGCACGACGCCCGGGGCGCCACCCTCGCGCGGGGGCTCTCGCATGCGTTCCGCGCGGGTCCGGAAGACCGGGCGCCCCTCCGCCCCGCGGACTGGGCACTCGAGCCGCCGGCGATCGGCACCCGGGCGCCACTCGAGCTGCGCTTCGGGAAACCGCTCGATCATGCCCTGGCGAGCCAGCTCATCGCCGTCATCGACGGCCAGGGTCTGCGGATGCCGGGCCGCGTCATCCTCGAGGATCACGACCGGCGGTGGCAGTTCGTGCCGGACGAGCCGTGGTATGCCGGCCGCTACGCGGTCGAGGTCAACCCGGCCCTCGAGGATATCGCCGGGAACCGGGTGGGCCGCCCCTTCGATGCCGACCTCCGACAGGAGGAAAGGGCCGGGGTGGGCGAAACCCCGGTGCGGCTCGGGTTCGCTCCCATCGGTGAGCTGAGCCTGCGCGAACCGCTCCGCCCCGACTCCCGCACCCGGTGATACGCCGGGGGGAGTAGCCGCGGCAGGAGTTTGAAGATCGCGGTACGACGGGCGTGAAGAGTCGGACAAGGCATTTGACACCCGGCCGTCCGGTCTGCATGATGACCCAACCCCTTCAAGGAGGAGGTTGGCCCATGCGGATCTACGGCACACCCGCCATCCGCAACGTGGCCTTCGTGGGTCACGGGGCGGCTGGCAAGACCACGCTGGTGGACGCGCTCGCGTTCGTGTCCGGATCGAGCCGTCGTCATGGCAGTATCCTGGACGGTACCACCCTCACCGATTACTCCGCCGACGAGATCGACCGCAAGCACTCCATCAGCCTCGGAGTCGGCTTCGCGGAGTGGATGGATACCAAGATCAATCTGCTGGACGCCCCGGGCTTTCTCGACTTCCTGGGTGAGGCCACCGCCGCGCTCTACTCGGCGGACAGCGCCGTCGTGGTGCTCAACGCCACCGGGGGCGTCGAGGTGGGTACCGAACGGGTCTGGGAGATCTGCGACCGGCTGCACTTGCCGCGGCTCATCTTCGTGACCCAGATGGACCGGGAGCGGGCCAACTTCGAGCGCGTCTTCGATGACGTGAAGGCCCATCTCTCGCCCAAGGTGGTGCCGGTCGAGGTCCCGGTGGGGAACGGGGCCGACTTCCACGGCATCGTCAACCTCCTCACCGACGAGACCCAGTTCTACAAGAAGGGGACCAAGACCGGGGAGTACGAATCGGTGCCGCTCCCCGACGAGGTCAAGGAGAGCTACGCCAAGTATCACGAGCAGCTGGTCGAGGCGATCGCCGCGACCGACGACGACCTGCTCGAGAAGTATCTCGGCGGCGAGGAGCTGAGCCGGCCCGAGATCGTGAAGGCGCTCAAGAAGGGGGTGCTGGCCGGCGAGATCGTGCCGATGCTGGTGGGGAGCGCCACCCTCACCTATGGCACGCGGGCCCTGCTCAACGACATGGTGGAGCTGCTCCCCTCGCCCGCCGAGTCGCACGAGCCGCCCGGCGCGGTGGACGGCGCCCCGCTCCTGGGCCACGTCTTCAAGACGATCTCCGAGCCGCACGTCGGCGACGTGACGCTCTTCCGCACCTACCGCGGGGCGGTCAAGACCGGGGAGGAGGTCTGGAACCACGAGCACAACGTGGCCGAGAAGCTCAATCACCTGTCGGTCCAGCAGGGGAAGGAGCGGATCGAAGTGACGGAACTCGCCCCCGGCGATATCGGGTCGGTGGCGAAGCTCCGCGATACCCACACCAACGACACGTTCTGCCGGCGCGACCACCCGGTCCACCTCGACCCGATCCCCTACCCCGAGGCGGTGGCCACCTCCGGAGTGGTGGTGAAGAACCGGGGCGAGGAGGACAAGCTCGCCGCGGGGCTCCACAAGCTCCACGAGGAAGACCCCACCTTCCACTTCGAGTACAGCTCGGAGCTGGGGCAGACGCTGATCCACGGGATGGGCGAGCGGCACTTCGAAATCATCCTCGGGCGCCTGGAGAAGAAGTTCGGCGTGCACGCCGAACTGGTGCGGCCCAGGGTGGCCTACCGCGAGACCCTCAAGGGCAAGGCGGAGGGACAGGGCAAGCACAAGAAGCAGAGCGGCGGACGGGGCCAGTACGGCGACTGCTGGGTGCGGCTCTCGGCCCGGCCGCGGGGCGCGGGCTACGCCTTCGTCGACAGCATCGTCGGGGGCGTGATCCCGAACAAGTACATCCCGGCGGTGGATCGCGGGGTGCAGGAGGCGGCGGCGCGCGGGGTGATCGCGGGTTTCCCGCTGGTCGACTTCCAGGCGGAGTGCTACGACGGCTCCTACCATGACGTCGACTCGAACGAGATGTCGTTCAAGATGGCGGGAATCCTGGCCTTCCGGAACGTGGCGCCGAAAGCGAGGCCGGTCCTGCTGGAGCCGCTGCTCGACGTCACCGTCTGGGCGCCGTCGGATCTGTTAGGCGACGTGATGGGCGATCTCAGCAGCCGCCGGGGCCAGATCCTCGGCACCGAGGCCGATGGCCGGCTCACCCGGGTGAAGGCGATCGTGCCGGAGGCGGAGATGTACAAGTACGCCACCCAGCTGCATTCGATCACCCACGGGCGCGGGACCTTCCACACCGAGCCGCATGGGTACGCCGAAGCGCCGCCGGAGGTGACGGCGAAGGTGGCGGCGGAGCACAAGAAGGAGGACGGGAAGGAGGAGGAGTAGGGGTCTGGGCTTGGGGCTCCGCCTAAACGGGGGCGGGGTCGGGAGTTCGCAGCCTGCGTGGCCGCAAGGGATCGGACAGATCGCTTCGCGGCGCACGCGCTGCTCCTCCCGGCCCCGCCCCCTTCTTGTCAGCCCCAAGCTCCATGCCTACTCCTCTCTCAGCACCGACTGGGGATCCTGCCGGACCGCGCGCACCGCCGGCAGCGCGCCCGCCGCCAGCGCCACCAGCGCTACCAGGACCACCGCCAGCGCCATCGTCGCCGGATCGAGCGGTGTCCGGCCGTAGAGGAATGACCCCACCAGTCGGGTGGCGCCAAACACGCCGAAGGCGCCCAGCACCAATCCCGCCATGATGAGCCGCCCCGCCTCGCCGGTCACCATCTGCACCAGCCGACCCCGGGTGGCGCCGAGCGCCACGCGGATCCCGATCTCCTTGCGCCGCCGGGTGACGCTGTAGGCCATCGTACCGTAGAGCCCGATCAGGGCCAGCAGGAGCGCCAGCCCGCCGAAGAACCCCGAGAGCAGGGCCAGGAGGCGCTCCCGCGCCAGCGACTGGTCCAGTTGACCCTCCAGCGTACTCAGCTCGAGGGAGGCGTTGGGCATGACGGCCCGGGTCGCGCCCAGGATGCTGTTCACCGTCGCGGCGGTCGGCTGGGCGCTCCGGGCGAGGAAGACGATGCGGTCGAACACCTCGGTCTGGGTCCAGGGGACGTAGACGGTCGGCGAGAGCGAATCGCGCAGCGACCGGTACTTCGCGTCTCCCACCACGCCCACGACCTCCATGCTCGTTTCCTCCGGCGCGCCGGACTGTACCCGGAACGACTGGCCGACGGGATTCCGTTCCCCGAAGAACTTCTTCGCGAAGGCCCGGTTGACGACCGCGACACGTGGCGTGTTGGCCAGGTCCGTTGGCGCGACGTCCCGCCCCGCGAGCAGCGGCGTGCCCAGCGTACTGAAGTAGCCATCC
>DASZPT010000411.1:0-3832 GCA_035549935.1 Gemmatimonadales bacterium | reverse complement strand
GCCACTACCGCGCACACCCCCGCCAGGGCGTAGCCCGACGCCGCCGAGTCGAAGGCGTGGTAGGCGGCGGCCGAGCGGCCCATCCCCGGGATCAGGATGTCGGTCAGGAGCTCGCCCTCGTTCATCTCGGTTGCGAAGGCGCCCTGGAAGAAGCCGCGCGCCTTGACCGTGCGGCGGCCTCCCGACTTGGAGCGGAGCTGGAACTCGGCGCCGAGCGCCAGCATCACGGCGGGCATGTCGCTCGCGGGGTCGGCATGCGCGAGCGACCCGCCGATGGTGCCGTGGTTCCGCACCTGGATGTCGGCGATGCCGGCGGCGACCTCCGCCACGATGGGGCAGCGCTCCTTGAGGAGCGCGCTGTCCACCAGGGTGGCATAGGGCGTGGCCGCCCCGATCCGGACACCCTTCTTGAACTCCTGCACGCCCTTGAGCTCGTCGAGCCGGGAGATGTCGATCAGCCTGGGCGCCTGGACCAGGCGGAAGCGCATCATCGGCAGGAGGCTGTGGCCCCCGGCGATCACCTTGGACCCGTCGCCGGCCGCGAGCAGGTTGAGCGCTTCCTTCACGCTGCCGGCCCGGACGTAGTCGAAGCTGGTGGGAATCATGCCCTGGCTCCCTTCGCCTTCTGGATGGCGGCCCAGACCCGGGCCGGTGTGAGCGGCTTGTCGATGTGGGTGATGCCGAACGGCGCCAGCGCGTCACAGACCGCGTTGACCACCGCGGCGGCGGAGGCGATGGTCCCGGCCTCGCCGCAGCCCTTCACGCCGAGAGGGTTCACCGGCGAGGGGGTGATGGTGTGCCCGATCTCCATCTTCGGCATCTGGCTCGCCTTGGGCACCGCGTAGTCCATCATGGTGCCAGTGAGGAGCTGGCCCTCGTCGTCATAGACGGCGATCTCCTGCAGCGCCTCGCCGATGCCCTGGACCACGCCGCCATGGATCTGCCCGTCGACGATGACCGGGTTGATCGGCGGGCCGCAGTCATCGACCGCGATGTAGCGGAGGATCTTCACGACGCCGGTGTCGATGTCGACCTCCACGGTGCAGATGTGGGTCCCGAAGGGGTAGACGAAGTTGCTGGGGTCGAAGAAGGCGCTGGCCTCGAGCCCCGGCTCCATCCCCGCCGGCATGTTCCACGCGACGTTGGCCATCAGCGCGACCTCGGCGAAGCCCTTCGCCTTGTCGGGGGAGCCCTTCACCTGGAACTTGCCGTCCTTCCACTCGAGGTCCGCCTCGTTGGCCTCGAGGAGGTGGGCGGCGAGCTTCCGCGCCTTCTCCTTCACCTTGAGGGCCGCGTTCTTGACCGCCGAGCCGCAGACCGCGGTGGTGCGGCTCCCATAGGTGCCCCATCCCTGGGGCGTGTTGTCGGTGTCGCCGTGGATGATCTCGACGTTCTCCACCGGGTAGCCGAACTCGTCGGCCACGATCTGCGCGAAGGTGGTCTCCTCCCCCTGTCCGTGGGGGGAGGCGCCGATGTACACCTTCACCATCCCGGTGGGATACACCCGCACGATCGCCGAGTCGTAGAGCCCCGCCCCGAAGCCCACGGCGCCGGCCACCTGGCTGGGGCCGAGACCGCAGATCTCGATGTAGCTCACGGTGCCGACGCCGATGTAGCGGCCCTGGCGGCGCGCCTTCTCCTGCTCGGCGCGGAAGGCCCGGTAGTCCAGCATGCCGAGGGCCTTGTCGAGCGCGGCCTCGTAGTTGCCGGAGTCGTAGGTGAGGCCGGTGGCGACGGTGTAGGGGAACTTGTCCCTGGGGATGAAGTTCCGGCGGCGCACCTCGACCGGGTCCATGTTGATCTTCCGGGCGAACATGTCGACCAGCCGCTCGATCAGGTACGCCGCCTCGGGGCGGCCGGCGCCGCGATAGGCGTCGACCGGGGTGCCGTTGGTGTACACCCCGTGGACCACGCCGTGGATGTTGGGAATCGTGTAGGCGCCGGAATAGACCAGGCCGTGGAGGATCGTCGGAATGCCGGGGCCGGCGGTCGAGGCGTAGGCGCCGAGACCGGCGTAGACCCGGGTGCGGATACCGGTGATCCGGCCATCCTTGGTGCCGCACATCTCCACGTACTCGATGTGGTCCCGGCCGTGGATGGTGACCTTGTAGTTCTCCGAGCGATCCTCGGTCCACTTGACCGGCCGGCCGATCTGCATCGCGGCGTAGGCGGTGAGGGCCTCGTCGGCGTAGGCGGGAATCTTGGAGCCGAACCCGCCGCCCACCTCGGGCGCGATCACCCGGACCCGGTGCTCGGGGAGCTTGAGCATCACCGAGCAGAGGAAGCGGTGGATGTGCGGATTCTGGCTGGTGCACCACAGGGTCAGCTGGCCGCTCCCCCGGTTGTAGCTCGCCACCGCGGCACGGGTCTCCATCGCGGTCGGGAGGAGCCGCTGCTGCACGATCCGCTCGCTCACCGTCACATCGGCCGTCTTGAACGCCGCCTCCGCGTCGCCGCCGGCGACGGTCCAGGTGAAGGCGATGTTGTTGGGCACCTCGGCGTGGAGCTGGGCCGCGCCGGGTTTGGCCGCCTTCTCGGGATCGGCGGTGGCGGGGAGGGGGTCGTACTCGACTTCGACCAGGTCCACCGCGTCCCGCGCGGCGGCGCGGCTCTCGGCGACGATCATCGCCACCGCGTCGCCCACGTAGCGCACCTTGTCGTACGCGAGGAGCGGGTGGGGCGGGACCTTGAGGTCGCAGTTGGGGGGATTCCAGGCGCAGGGCACCGGCACCAGCGCGTCCTTCACGTCCCGGCCGGTGAAGACCGCCACCACGCCGGGGGCCTGCTTCGCCGCCTCGACGCTGATGGAGGTGATCGTCGCGTGGGCGTAGGGGCTCCGCACGAACATCGCGTAGGTGAGCCCCGGCAGCTTCACGTCATCGGTGTAGGTGGCGCTGCCGGTGATGAGCCGGGGGTCTTCCCGCCGCTTGATCCCGGAGCCGAAGAGGGTCGCCATGGGGTCGCTCCTCAGGCGGCGGCGCCGGAATGGCCGGCGCGGAGGGTGGCGGAGGCCGCCTTGATGGCGGCGACGATGTTCTGGTAGCCGGTGCAGCGGCAGTAGTTGCCCTCGATGGCGTGGCGGATCTCCTCGTCGGTCGGCTCGCCGGGGTGATGCTGGAGGAAATCGACCGCGGTCATGATCATGCCCGGGGTGCAGAAGCCGCACTGGAGCCCGTGCTTCTCCCAGAAGGCGTTCTGCAGCGGGTGGAGGACATCGCCCTTCGCGAGTCCCTCGATCGTGGTGATCTCGCTCCCCTCGGCCTGGACCGCGAGCATGGTGCAGCTCTTGGTGGCGCGCCCGTCCACCAGGACCGTGCAGGCCCCGCACTGGGAGGTGTCGCAGCCGATATGGGTGCCGGTCAGGTTCAGGTCGTCACGCAGCGCGTGCACCAGCAGGGTGCGCGGCTCGACGTCGACCGTCTGGGTGCGGCCGTTGACCTTGAGGGCGACGGGGCGTTTCATGCGGGTGGGTCCTCGGGCAGGGTGAGAGGCGGGGCGCCGCGGCGGGCCGACGGGACTGGATCGGCTACGGTACGGCTCCCCCGGGACGGGGTCAAGAGCGGCAAGGGTGAACGGCCCCTCAAGAACTTGACCCTGATCGGCGATAACAGTAGACTGAGGGCCCTATGCGGAACCGGCCGAATTTCAATCGCAATCGAAACTCGAATCCACTCCCTCGGGAGACGGGTCGGGCCTAGGCGATTGTTCGATCGCGCTGGTATGCCGCCGACCCGTCCTCGTGACGGGTTTTGCTTTTTGGGGTGTAGCTCAACTGGCAGAGCGCCCGGCTGTTAACCGGGAGGTTGCAGGTTCGACCCCTGCCGCCCCAGTC
>DASZPT010000410.1:0-3094 GCA_035549935.1 Gemmatimonadales bacterium | reverse complement strand
AGCCAGGCACTCCACTCGAACGTGCCGCGCCCGGGCCAGGCGGGCACCGGCACGTCGAAGCCGGTCGGCACCACCCCCGCTGGCTCCACCATGATGAGGCGGCGGCCGCGACTGGTGAAGAGGTTGACCGCCCCGGGGACGATCCACCGGCCGTCCTCGAGGCGCGCGTCCTCCCGCCAGAGCGGGCCCACCTCGCTCGTCCGCATGACCCCACCGCTCGCGGAGCCGAGCCGGAGGAACCAGCCGTTCGAGGTATCGGGCGGCAGCTCGGCGCCGGCGGGCCAGCGGAACTCGACGTTGAGGAGGAGCCCCTTCCCGTCGATGGTCGGACCCACATCGGCGAGCAGGCGCGCGGCGCCACCGATCACCAAGATGATGCTGAGCAGTGCCAGCTGGCTCAGGCCCAATGCCTTGAGGAAGCCGGGGTCGGGTCGCCCCGCGACGATCCGGCTGGTCGCTACTCCGAGCGCGAAGCCGGCGATCAGCCCCAAGACGATGAAGCCGAGGACGAAGAAGCCCGCGGCGCCTTCGCGGGAGGGGACGCGGTACCAGTCGGCCGCGAGACTCGCGACGAAGCCGGCCAGCGCGGCGCCGGTGACGGCGCTGATCGCGCCGTTCAGGAGGGAGAGGAACCAGGTCACGGCGGTGTATGGTATGGCGAACCGGTCGATCGGCAAGCCGGCGGGACCCGGCGGCTGGCGCCCTGCATCACGTGCGCCCACATTCCGGCTTCCCCATTCCTGATCCGGATGACCGCCGAGCCATCCAGCCTCGCCGCCAGCCTCAAGGACCGCTATCGCCTCGACCGCGAACTGGGCCAGGGGGGCATGGCCACGGTGTACCTGGCCCACGACCTGCGCCACAACCGCCCGGTGGCGCTCAAGGTGCTCCGGCCCGAGATCGCGGCGATGATCGGCGGAGAGCGGTTCCTCAACGAGATCCGCACCACCGCGAACCTGCAGCACCCCCACATCCTCGCGCTGTTCGATTCGGGGACCGCCGGCGACCACCTCTTCTACGTCATGCCGTACGTCGAGGGCGAGACGCTGAGGCAGCGGCTCGAGCGCGAGAAGCAGCTCCCCATCCCCGACGCGGTGCGCATCGCCGGCGACGTTGCGAGCGCGCTCGACTACGCGCACCGCCGGGGCGTCCTCCACCGCGACATCAAGCCGGAGAACATCCTGCTCCACGAGGGCCGGGCGCTGGTGGCGGACTTCGGCATCGCCCTCGCGATGCGGAATGCCGGCGGCACCCGCCTCACCGAGACCGGCCTGACCCTGGGGACCCCGCAGTACATGAGCCCCGAGCAGGCCAGCGCGGAACGGGACCTCGGCCCGGAGTCGGATATCTACGCCCTCGGCGCCGTGCTGTACGAGATGCTCACGGGGACGCCGCCATTCACCGGAACGAGCGCCCAGGCGATCGTGGCGCAGCTCATGACCGAGGCGCCGCGGCGCCCCGCGGCCGTCCGCCGGACCATCCCGCCGGCCCTCGAGTCGGCGGTGCTCACCGCGCTCGAGAAGGTACCGGCGGATCGCTGGCGGAGCGCCGCCGACTTCGCCCGCGGGCTCGATGCGGGGCTCCGGGCGGATCCCGCCGGCGCCGCCGGCCGCGACGTCCTCACCCGCCGGTCGTGGCTCACCGCGGTCTTCGGCGTGGTGGCGCTCGCCGCGCTCGCCTTCGCGTGGCGCTCACGCGGACCGCGATCCGGCGCGGTCCACGCCTCCACGACCCGGGCCACGATCCCGCTCGGCCAGGACCTGCTCCTCGCCCAGGTCGGCATTCCGTTCGACATCTCGGCCGACGGAACCGAGATCGTCTATGCCGCCGATTCCGCGGGTCAGACGCAACTCTATCTCCGTCCGATCGGCAGCTTCGACCGGCGGGCACTGCCCGGCACCATCGGCGCAACGCACCCGTTTCTCTCACCCGATGGGCGGTGGATCGGGTTCTTCGATGGCGACAAGCTCGAGAAGATCGCGCGCGACGGCAGCGCCCCGGTGGTGCTGGCCGACTCGCTGGGCCAGGCCGAAGGCGGGAATTGGGGCCCTGACGGGACGATCCTCTTCGCGGTGGCCGGCGCGCGCCTGTACCTCATCAGCGAGCGGGGCGGACGCCCCACACCCGTCCCCCTCCGGCCGGACAGCACGGCCACGGAGCTTCCCGGTTCGACGCGGCCCGCAGCGGTGCGCTGGCCGAGTTTCCTGCCGGATGGGCGGCACGCGCTGGTGACGGTCAATCGCGGCATCGGTGTGGTGACGCTCGCCACCGGCGCCCTGCACGTCCTCATGCCGGGCAGCAAGGCGCGCTACCTGTCCACCGGGCACCTGATCTACGATGAGACCGAGGGACGGATCCGGGTCATCCCCTTCGACGTCGATCACCTCGCGGTCACCGGCGAACCGGTGCCGGCCTTCGAGGCGTTCCGCGGGCCGGGCAGTGGAGCGGCGCAGTTCGCGGTCTCCCAGACCGGGACGCTGGTCTACGTCGCCGGCGGATTCAACCGCTCGCTGGTGCTGACGGACCGCAACGGCCGGGAGACACCGGTCGCGCTGCCCGCGCGCGGGTACCGCTTCCCCCGTTTCTCCCCCGACGGCCAGCGGCTCTCCCTCACCATCGACCCGCGCCCCTCCAGCATCTGGGTGGCGGACCTCGCGCGGAGCCAGCTCGCGCTGGCGTACAGCGGGAGCCACGCGATCGACGCGATCTGGTCCCCGGATGGCCAGCGACTCGCCTTTACCCAGGGGCAGGGAGTGCGGTGGGTACCGTGGCAGGGCGGTGAGCCTCCCCAGCCGTTCCTCGCGGGCTCGGGTGCCGACATTACCGGCCTGTTCCCCAGGGCGTGGACCGCCGACGGGCGGATCCTGGCCCAGTGGGCCCGGCGGAGCGACCGCGACATCATGAGCCTCACGCCGGGCGACACGATGCCGCGGGTGGTACTCGCCACGCCGGCCTCCGAGTCCCAGCCGTCGCTTTCGCCGGACGGGCGCTGGATGGCGTTCCGGTCGAACCTGTCCGGGGCGGACGAGATCTACGCCCGCGCCTACCCCGTCGGCTCGGCGAATCTCCTGGTCTCGAGCCACGGTGGCACCGA
>DASZPT010000409.1:0-1646 GCA_035549935.1 Gemmatimonadales bacterium | reverse complement strand
CGGGTTCTTCGGGCCCACCCGGCTGACCCTGCTCGGCGCCTCATCCGTCCTGGGGGGCACGATGGGCCCCGATACCCTGGAGTTCCTGGGCACGGCGCCGCAGACCTTCCCGGCGTCGACCTTCCCCGGGACCGTACTGGTCGCGAACGATGTCACCGCGCCCGCGGGGACGGGCACGATCAGCGCGGATCTCAGGATCCTGCCGGGGGGCGTGTTCCGGATGGGTACCACGGGGAACACCTTCAACGTCGGGGGCAGCCTCAGCACCGCCGGGACCGGCACACTGCAGATGATCGACAATGCCGCCAGCCTTGCCGTCACGGGCGACGCGACCTTCGGGGGCGCGAGCACCGACGGTCTCCTCACGGCCGGCACCCTGCAGATCGGCGGGAACTTCACCCAGAGTGCGGTGGTCAGCACGACCAGCTTCGCGCCGAGCGGCACGCACAAGACGGTGTTCACGAACACGGTGGCCCGGGCGGTCTCGATCGGCTCGCCGGGGCTCGGCGCGGCAGGCTCGCACTTCCAGGTGCTCGACGTCTCGGGGGCGACGGGCGGGATCACGCTCGACGTGAACATGCAGGCCGACTCCCTGATCTCGACCAGTGCGGCGGCGAAGATCTCGAGCCCCGGCGTGACGTTGACGGTGCGGCGGGCGCAGGTGACGGGGCTGGCCTTCAACAACACGTCGCTGACGCTCGACGAGCAGGGGGTCTTCAACGCGGAGAACCTGAGCAACGTCTCCTTCGCCGGGTTTCCCGATGGCGGCACTACGATGCTCACGGTGGTCGGTCCGGGCAGCAGTCTCGCGGCCCGGCCCCTGGTCAACGTCTCCAACATGAACTTCCAGACGCTGTCGATCGGGGCGGCCAATTTCTATGTCGATCTGACATCCAGCAACGGCGCGACGTTCAACCTCAACCTGTCGACGTCGAACCAGGCCACCGCCAACGGCGGCAATGGGGCGCAGCTCTACCGCGTGACGCCAGGCACGGGGGTCGCAACGGTGACCTGGTAGGGTCGCCCCGAACGCCGCGAGGGATCCCTGGTCTCGTAAAAACGAGATTCAGGGATCCCTCGCTTTTCGGGGGCAGCACCTCTGCGGCCCTCGGCGCCTCCGCGCCTCTGCGGTGAAGCCCCCGACTACTCCTGGAGCTCCCGTCCCATCCGCTCCAGCCCATCCAGCAACGCCTTCAGGTGCTCCTCCCCGGTCCGCGGGTTCATGATCGTGGTCCGGAGCACCCGCCGGCCGTCGAGCACCGTCATGGTGATCCACCCCTCGCCGGAGCGGTTGTACCGCTGGCGCAGCTCGAAGTTGATCCGGTCGAGCTCCTCGTCGCTCCGGTGCCCGTCCCCCAGGTAGCGGAAGCAGAGGATGTTCCCCTCGGGACGATGGAGTGTCTGGAAGGCCGGCCGCTCGCTCAGGAGCTGGTAGAGCCGGGCGGCGGTCTCGCAGAGCCGGTCGTACAGCGCCCCGATGAGCGTGGCGCCGTAGCGCTGCAGCACCAGCCACACCTTGAGCGCGTCGCCCCGCCGGGAACACTGGAAGCTCCGGGGTCCCAGGTCCCACACCCTGGTGTTCTCCCGCCGGTGGAAGAGATACGGCGCCCGCTGCAGGAAGGCCTGTTCCAGCTCCTCCTCGTGCC
>DASZPT010000408.1:0-12823 GCA_035549935.1 Gemmatimonadales bacterium | reverse complement strand
GGAGCGGCGGGAGGGGCGAGCTGCCCGGTGGCGACACCCTGGTCGGCAGCGGCGCCCGTCCTTCTTCCAGCTGGCGCAGCCGCTCGAGCAGGGCGCCGGCGTTGGGCGGCCGTTCGTCCCGCTTCTTGGCCATCAGGTCGGCGACCAGCTCGCACAGCTCCTCCGGCACCTCCGGCCTGGACGCGCGGACCCGCGGCGCGGGGGAGGTGACATGCGCGACGATGATCGACATCGCGTTGGGCCCGTCGAAGGGCGGACGTCCGGTGAGCAGCTCGAACATCACGCAGCCCAGGCTGTAGAGGTCGGTCCGTCCGTCGAGCTTCCCCACCTCCCCCTCGGCCTGTTCCGGGCTCAGGTACATCGGGCTCCCGATGACCGAGCCGCTCTCGGTGATGCGGCCACCCGCCGCCTCCATGGGGGAGAAGGCTACCCCGAAGTCGGCGAGCAGCGAGCGGCCCCGGTATTCGAAGACGTTTTCGGGCTTGAGGTCGCGATGGACCGCGCCCATCGCGTGGGCGTAGGCCAGCGCCTCGGCCAGGTCGGCGGTGATGCGGAGGACGTCCTTCACCGGGAGGCAGCGGTCCCGCTCGGCCCGCTGGCGCAGGGTCTCCCCGTCGATGTACGGCATGACGTAGTACAGGGACTTCCCGACCTGCCCGGAATCGAACAGCGGCACCAGATTGGGATGCACCAGCCGGGCCGTGAGCCGGATCTCGCGCTCGAACCGCTCCGCCCCGAACGCCGAGGAGATCTCGGGGGTAAGTACCTTGAGGGCCACGTCGCGCTCGAGGCGGGTATCGTGCGCGAGCAGCACGATCCCCATGCCCCCGCGGCCGAGCTCCCGCTTGAGCTCGAAGCGGGGCTTGAGTGCGGCCTGCAGTTCGACTGGCGGCTTGCCCATGGGCGACTAAGATACCCCCCGCCCCGAAGAACGGAACTTGGCCCCGAGCCACGACATGATCCATCACATCGTCTGTTTTCGTTTTCACCCCGGAACGCCCGAGGCACGGATCGAGGCGGCGGGCAGGGCCCTGCTCGGCATGGCCGGGGTGATCCCCGAGGTGCGCCGCGTGCACTGGGGCCCCAACCTCGCGCCCAGCGCGGGGGACTACTCCCATGTTCTCACCGTGGTCGTGGACGACATGGCCGCGGTCGGGCGCTACCTCGAACATCCCGTCCACGTGAAGATCGTGACCGACACCATCGCGCCGATCCGGGCCGCGCGCCTGGCGCTCGACGTCGAGCTGTAGCGCACTCCGACCCCGGAACCCGGAACCCTGATCATGCTGCTCCCGCTGCTTCTCGCCCTGCAGGTCCAGGATCCGCTCGCGGTGCGGGCGGACACGCTGCGGCCCCGCCACGACGCGATTCACCACGACATTACGATCGTCGTGAGCGATACCAGCACGCACATTCTCGGCAACGTCACCACTACCTGGGTGCTCCGGAGCGCGGAGCCGGTGGAGGTGCAGCTCGACTCGGTCTTCCGGGTGATCCGGGTGCTGACCGACGGCGAGGGCGAGACCCGCATGGGCCGCATCACCTTCGCCCTCAACCCGGGCGGCGGCGTGTACATCCCGCACAAGAAGGGGGCGGGTGACACGCTGCACACGACGATCCGCTATCACGGCATGGTCCGGGACGGGCTGGTCTTCGGGACCGACGCCGCGGGGCGCCGCACGCTCTTCTCCGACAACTGGCCCGACCGGGCCCACCGCTGGCTGCCGCTCGAGGATCACCCCAGTGACAAGGCGACCGTCACCCTCCACGTCGAGGTGCCGGCCGGGATGCAGGTGGTGGGGAACGGGATCCTCTGGAAGGTCGACACGCTGCCGCACGGGCGAACGGTCTGGCACTTCGACATGAAGCAGCGGATCCCACCGTACGGCATCGCCCTGGGGGCGGGCCGGCTCGCCATGACGCCCCTGGGCGACCAGGCCTGCGACATCAAGTGCGTCCCCGTCACCATCGCGACCACGCCGGAGGACTCGCTCTGGGCGGTGACCGGCCCCTTCCGCCGGGCCGGCGCGATCGTCACCTGGTTCAGCTCGCTGGTGGGGCCCTTCCCCTATGACGCGCTGTCCCACGTCCAGTCGACCACGATCTTCGGCGGGATGGAAAACCCCGGCGCCATCTTCTACGACACCAAGGCCTACCGGGGCAAGCAGCTCCGGGAGGAGACGGTGGCCCACGAGACCGCGCACCAGTGGTTCGGCGACGCGGTGACCGAGGACGACTGGCACCATCTCTGGCTCTCGGAGGGGTTCGCGACCTACTTCGCCGCGCTCTGGATCCGCCACGCCGACGGCGATACCGCCTTCCGGGCCCTGATGGCGAAGCATCGCGCGTCGATCTTCGCCTCCAAGGTGACCGAGCGGCCGATTCTCGACTCCGCCGCCACCGACCTGATGGGGCTCCTCAACACCAACAACTATCCCAAGGGCGCGTGGGTGCTGCACTCGCTGCGCGGCATGATGGGCGACAGCGCCTTCTTCGGCGCGATGCGCCAGTGGTACCTGATCTACCGCGACAGCACCGCACTGTCGAACGACCTGGTGACAGTTGTGAACCGGGTCGCCGGGAAGGACTACACCTGGTATTTCCGCCAGGCGCTGACCCAGCCGGGGTACCCGAAGCTCGCGGTGCGGTGGAAGTACAAGGGTGGCAAGGCGACGTTCGACATCACCCAGACGCAGGATCCCGCCTGGGGCCGCTACCGGATCCCCGGGCTGGTGCTCGAGGTCGATGGGAAGCCGATCCGTGTCGACGTGACGGAACCGGGCGGGAACGCCGTCGTTGACGGCCTCAAGCACGCGCCGAAGCGCGTGGTCGTCGATCCGGCGGGATGGTGGCTGCTCGATGCGACGGTGGAGCAGGTCAAGTGAGGCACGGGCCCATGGTCGCACTGGCGCTGCTGGTGCTCGCGGGATGCCGCGGGACCCTCTCGCCGCTGTCCAACAAGCTCAAGGTGGGCCAGGAGGCGTACGTCGCGTTCGTGGCCGACGGGGAGGCGGGCCAGGGCGATCTCTTCGCCTCCCCGCCCGTCAGTGGCACCGCCTTCCAGGTGACCTTCACCCGGCTGGATGAGCGTGCCCCCGCGCTGTCGCCTGACGGGGCGACGCTCGCCTTCCTCCGCGCGATGTCGGCCGGGGACACCGCCCCCGCGTCGCTGGTCTTCCTCAACCTGCTGAACGGCGCCGAGCGCCGGACCGAGGCGCCCCCGGCAATCGAGGCGGTGCGCTGGTCGCCCGACGGCCGGTCGCTCTTCCTCCGGGGCGCCGCCGGCCTCTACCGCACCCCCGCGCCGCCGGCGCCGCTCGCCATCGCCCCCGTCACCGGGAGTGAGCGGGCCCGGGCGGATTCCCTCTTCCGTACCCTCCTGGGCGACCCCCCGCTCGGCGAGGTGGGCCCCTGCGCCAACGGCGCCGGCGTCTGCGCCCGGCTCACCAGCGGTGACACGCTGACCCTCTCGGCCGACGGGTCAGGGTCCTTCGCCTGGAGCAGTGATTCGGTGGGGTACTTCGAGGATGGGGGACTGGTGATCCGGCCGCTGGCCGGCGGGAAGACCAGGACCATCCGCTGGCAGGCTTCCCTCACGCATCCGCGCCAGGCCACCTGGTTCCCCGGCACCGGGACCCAGCGCGACTCCGCGCTCCACTAGGACTAGGACGTGACCGCGGGCCTCGCCGCGATGGCATCCCACGCCGCTTCGAGCGCCATGCCCATCGGCGCGCTCTCCGCGGTCCACTCGCCCGCCGCCACCCGCTCCGCCGCGTAGCTCACGATCGCGAGCCAGACCGAGGCCCAGAGTTCGGCGGGGCCGGGACGCACCTGGCCATCCGACTTTCCCATCGCCACCAGCTGCACCAGTCCATCGAGGAACTCGCGGTGCATCTGCCGGCTCTGCGGATCCAGGAACGGCTCGTGCGCCGTGGAGAAGAGCATGCGGACCAGCGCCGGGTCGCCGGCCGCCGTGTCGGTGAGGGTCTTGCCGAGGAGGGCCAGACGCTCGGGGCCGCGCAGGTGTCGCTCGGCATCGAACTGCTCCAGCAGGCCCAGGACCCAGCGGTGTGCCCGGCGATAGGCCTCGTTGAGCAGGTGCTCCTTGCTCGTGAAGTGGCGGTAGATCGTCCCTTCCGCGACGCCGGCCCGCTCCGCCAGCGCGGGGGTCGTCGTGCTCAGGAAGCTGCTCGCGCCATAGAGCTCGAGCGCGGCGCGCAGCAGCCGTTCCCGGGTTGCCTCGCCGTCACGACGATGGGTACGGGCCGTGGTCATGCCGGGAAATCTACGCCTCGATGGGGACGCGGGGAACTTTCCCGCCGGATTCACTTTCTCCTCAGGCGGTCGCGCGCCACGATCGCTAGCTTGCGATTGGTGGCCGTCCTGTCAGGAGTACGGTGATGCTGAATTTCCGGGCGTTGTGGAGCCAGGCGCTCCCGTTCGAAGAGTTCGTCGCGACGAGCGCGGTGCAGTACCGCGGGCTGTGGGAGACGATCCACCGCCTGGCGCGCGTGCCCGCCTGGGCCGAGACGATGCTGCCCCCGGGCCAGGCGCGGCGCCTGCTCGTCATCGCCGAGGACTGGTGCGGTGACGCCTCCAACACGGTGCCGGTGCTCAACCGGTGGGTGGAATCGGTGAGCGGGATGTCCCTCCGGATCATCCGCCGGGACGAGCACCCCGAGGTCATGAACCGCTACCTCACCAACGGGGCCCGTTCGATCCCGATCGTCATCGTGCTGGACGAGGATTTCCAGGAGCTCGGTCACTGGGGGCCGCGGCCCGCGGAACTCCAGGCCTGGGTCATGGCCAACCGGGCCACGATGCCGAAGGATGCGCGGTACAAGGAGACCCGGCGCTGGTATGCGCGGGACCATGGCGAAAGCACGATCCGCGAGGTGAGCGCGGTCCTGGGTGTGCGGGAGCGGGTCGGCGGGTAGCCACCTCCCCGCCTAGAAGCTCCAGCCGCTTCCCGCGCTGAACTGGAAGCCGTCCGGGCCCCCGGCGAAGTTGAAGGTCCAGATGGTGAACCGGAGGATCCGGATCGCCAGCCCGCCACCCGCCCCGACCTTCATGTCCTCGGTCGTCAGCTTGAAGTCCTCCTGTTCGAAGACCCGTCCCGCATCCACGAACCCGAACAGGGTAAACGCGCCGAAGTCTCCCAGGTCGAGCAGGTTGTGGCGCAGCTCGGCGTTCGCGAAGAGCGCGCCCTTCCCCGCCAGCCGCTGGAACGCGAGGCCGCGGTTGGAGCCGGTGCCGCCCAGCACCGGGATCTCACCTTCCCAGACCGGCATCTCGTAGCGCGCGTTGAGCGGCGCCCTGGTGGAGATCCCGGTGCCTGCCACCCGCGCGGCGAAGACGGTGCCTTCACGGAGCGGGATGTAGCCCCGCACATCGGCGGTGACGCGGGAATAGCCGTCGCCGCCGGTGCCGCCCCCGAGCGAAGCCTGGGCAAAGAGCCCGCGGGTGGTGTTGAACTCGTTGTCCCGGAGGTCGAGCACCAGTGTCACGCGCCCGCGCACGTCGGTGTCGGTGATGTCCCCGGTGCCGAAGTCGCTCCGGAAGAGCGACGGGTCGGAGAGGTCGCCGAGATTGCTGTGCTCCACGCCGCCGGCGCCCGCGATCCAGAGCGGGCCGGTGATGCGGCGGGAGATCTCCAGGGTCCCGAAGTAGCGGGTCCGCCGGGCCTCGTAGTAGTGGGGCTGGCTCTTGGTGACCAGCGACTCGTCGTCCTTCGTGTCGTTGCCGAGACCGAAGTAGCCCAGCCGGGTTTCCCGGGTGCTGCCGAGCGAGGTGAGGAGGCGCCAGTCCTTCTTGAGCAGCGGCGCGTGGAAGCGTGCCACCGCCATCCTCGCTCCGGTGAACCCCTGGCCCACATCGAGCGAGAAGAGGCCGGCGTACGGATTCCGCGCGAAGTAGTCCGCCGCCTTCCGCTCCTCGAGATGCAGCGCGATCAGCGGAAAGTTGTTGCCCAGCGACGGAAAGAAGGGATAGAAACTGTCCTTCCACGGCGCGCCGTTGGACTCCTCCTGGGCCGAGAGCCCGGCGGGCCCGAGCGCGAGAAGTGCCACGGCGAGACCGGCCGCCGCGAGGCGGAGCGGCCCCTGTGCCCGGATCATGGTTCTGCCTTGTCGAAGAGAAATGCCGTGTCGCGCTTCCAGGCGGTGCCATCGTACCCGGCGTAGGTACTGGGGTAGATGGAGGCCGAGCCGACCTCGCCCTTCTTGTTGAGCGCGTAGAAGTTGAGCTGGTAGCGCGGCCGCCCGTTGGGAAAGAGGAGGCGGGGCGGGGTCATGGCGATGGCCCGCTTGAGGGTCTCGAGCGCCGCGTCGGTCGGGTTCTTGCCCCGCCGCATCTGCTCCACCGTGTAGAAGCTGCCGCAGACCATCATGTTGGCCTCGCCCAGCCCGGTGCTGCCCGCCGCGCCGACCTCGTTGTCGGTGTACTGGCCCGCCCCGATGATGGGGGAGTCGCCCGCCCGGCCGGCGATCTTGAACGCGAGGCCGCTGGTGCTCGTGATCGAGGAGATCTCTCCCTGCCGGTTCACGATGTTGAGGTTCACCGTGCCGGTGGGCCGCGCCATCGGCGGCTCGGTCTCGGGGACGTCGAGCCAGTCGTCCCGCGACCCGCGATTCGCCCGCCAGCGAAGCCACTTCTCGCGGGAGGCCTGGGTCAGCAGGTCCTCGTCCTTGAATCCGTAGGAGAGCGCGAACTTCCTGGCCCCCTCGCCCACCAGCAGGACGTGGTCGGTATACTTGAGCACCAGCCGCGCGACCTCGCTCGGTGTCTTGATACCCTCGATCGCCGCCACCGCGCCGGCCCGCCTGGTCGGGCCATGCATGCACGAGGCGTCCAGCTGGACCACGCCGTCCTCGTTGGGGAGCCCGCCGTAGCCCACCGAATCGTCATTCGGGTCGAGTTCGACCGTCTTCACCCCTTCGACGATCGCATCCAGCGTGTCGGTTCCCCCCTCCACCAGCCGGATCGCGAGCTGCAGCCCCTCGTATGAATTTGCGGAGCCCACCGCGGCCGGCCGGCTGGCCGGCGGGAGGATGACGGCCGGCGCCCCGAGGGGACGCGCCAGCGCCCCCGCCGCGAGCACGGCGCCGGTGCTGCCCAGGAACTCACGGCGACTGACGGAATCAGACACGGACCGCTCCCCGTAGAGGAAAAGTGACCGTCGTGAGGGAGGGATTTAGGCACCGCACACGGCGGATGTCAACTTGCCGCGCGGGCCGTCGCTTCCCTATGTTGCGCCCCTGTCCCGCCCGTCATCTCCGGAGTCCCACGTGTCCCTCGCGACCCGTTCCCTCCCCCTCGCCGCGCTGCCGCTGCTCGGCGCACTGCATCTCTCGCTCGCCGCGGCCCAGGAGCCGATCGACACCGCGGCCAATCGCCGCATCCGGGAGGAGGGGCTCACCCGCTCCCAGGTGCTGGCGACGGCCATCGGGCTCTCGGACCTGTCCCCGCCGAGACTCGCCGGCTCCCCCGGATACCTGAGCGCCGCCCGCTGGGCCCGCGACCGGCTGCGGCAGTGGAACATCCCGACGGCCCGGCTCGAGCCGTGGGGCCGGAACTCCCCCTCCTGGGTGCTCGATCGCTACGCCCTGGAGATGGTCTCGCCATGGTATCTCAACCTCACGGCCTTCCCCCGCGCGTGGAGCCCCGCCACACCCCGGCCGGTCACCGGCCCGGTCACCGTCGTGCGGATCGCTGCCGACAGCGATCTGGTCCGCTACACCGGGAAACTCCGCGGCAGGATCGTGCTCAACGGCAGGCTGCAACCGGTATCGCGCGATCCCGCGCCGCTCCGCCGTTTCACCGACGCGGAGCTCGACAGCCTGAGCCGGCTCACCGATCCCGGTGCCCCGGCCAATGCGCGCGAGGACATCGATCCCTGGCTCGAGCAGCTGGCCTGGCGCCGCCGCTACGCCGCCTTCCTGAAGCGGGAGGGAGCCCTCGCGCTCATCGAGCCGAGCGGCGTCGAGACATCCCTCCGGGTGGATGGCTGGTACGACTACCCGGGAACGCCCTGGGCCACCGTCCCGGCCTTCGTCGTCACCCGCGATCACTTCAACCGACTGCTCCGGCTGGACGCGGCGGGTCAGCCGGTCCGGATCACCGCGACACTCCGGGCCCATACGGTGCAGCCCGACAGCGTCGGCTACGACGTGATCGCGGAGATTCCCGGCACCGACCTGGCGGACCAGGTAGTGATGCTCGGCGGGCATCTCGACAGCTGGATCGCGGGCACCGGCGCGGCGGACAATGCGGCGGGCTGCGCCGTCGGCCTGGAGGCGCTGCGGATCCTGGTCGCCCAGGGCCTCAGGCCGCGCCGCACCATCCGGCTCGCCCTCTGGGATGGGGAGGAGCCCAGCGAGGTGTACGCCGGGTCGACCGGCTGGGTCCAGCGCCACCTCGCCGACTGGAAGACGGGGGTCCGCCGTCCAGGCTACGACGGGTTCTCGGCCTACCTCAACGTCGACAACGGGTCGGGGCGCATTCGGGGGGTGTACCTGCAGGGAAACAGCGCCGCACGGCCCCTGTGGGAGGCGCTGCTCGCGCCCTTCGCCGATCTGGGGGCGAATCACGTGACCCTCGCGGCGACCGGCGAGACCGATCACATCTCGTTCGTCGCGGTGGGACTTCCCGGCTTCCAGTTCATCCAGGACCCGCTCGACTACGACAGCCGGGTGCACCACAGCCACCTGGACACGGCGGACTACCTGGTGGAAGACGATCTCAAGCAGGCGGCGACAGTGCTGGCGTCGGTGGCATACCACCTGGCGATGCGGGACAGCCTGGTGCCCCGGCCGTGACGAGGGGCTGAGGACTCCGCCCCCCATTGGGGGAATATCGGGCGCGATGGACGGCGGGGGCGGATCGGAAACGCGCGGGGCAGAGCAAAACACCGCCACCCGCGCCGGAGGGGGCCGCAGCTACTCGAGCTTGAACTTCCCGACCCGGGAAAACAGCCCCGTCGCGGCCTCGGACAGCGCGTGGGCCGACCCGGCCACCTGCTCGGTCGAAGCCGACAGCTCCTGGGCACTCGCGGCGATTTCCTCCGCCGCCGCGGCCACATCCTCCGTGCCGCTCGACACCTCGGTCATGCGGAGCGCGATCCCCTCGATCAGGGTGCGCACCTCGCCCGACGACTTCGAGATCTGCCGTCCCCATTCATCCGTCTGGTGCGCTTCGTCCGCCACCCGCGCCAGGCCTTCCGCCGCCTTGTGTGCGGTCGCCCGGGCGGCCTGGCCGCCGCGGGCCAGCCGGAGCAGCCGATCGCGCGCGGTGGCGACCCGCTCCTGCACCATCTGCACCGTCTCGCTCGTCTGGGTCGCGGCCTGGGCGGCCTGACCGGCGAGCTTCCGCACCTCTTCCGCCACCACCGCGAAGCCCTTCCCCTCCTCGCCCGCGCGCGCCGCCTCGATCCCGGCGTTGAGCGCCAGCATGTGCGTCTGTCGCGCGATCGCCTTGGTCTGGGTGACGAACTTCTCGATCTCCTCCGACGCGGTGGCGAGGGCCGCCGCTTCCTCCGCGCCCTTCTCGATCTCCTCGGCGAGCCGCTGCAGCTCGCTCGAGCTCGCGTCGAGCTCGTCGCGGTGATCCCGGGCCAGCCGGGCCAGCGCCGCGTTGCGGTCGGCCGCCTCGCCGGCGCTGGTCGCCAGGGTCTGCGCGATCTGCAGAATGCGGTCGCCGTCCTGCGCCGCGGCCCGGACCACCGCGGCCTGCTTGGTGGCGCGATCGGTGAGGTCGTTGCAGGTCCCCGACACCTCCTCGGTGGAGGCGCTCATCTGCTGGGTACTGCTCGAGATCTCCTGGGCCATCGCCGCCGCTTCCTGGGCGCTGGTCCGGATCGCGGCCACGAGCGTCCGCAGCTGGCTCACCATCAGCCCGACCGCCTGGGTCATGCTGTTGGCGTCGCCGGCGCCGGCGGATGAGAGGGAGACGGTAAGATCCCCTTCCGCCACCCGGGTCGCGACCACGATGGTGTTGCCGAGGGGCCGGAGGATGTTCCGGCGGAGCCAGCTGACCGTGAAGATGATGATCAGGGCAGCGAGGACGAGGTACGCGCCCAGAGCGGCGGCGGCGACCAGCCAGAATCGGCCGGGAGGGAAGCTGTCTGCTCCGAGTAGCCAGAAGACACCGACCTCGAGGGCGCCGAGCAGGGCCAGTAACCCGGCCGACGCGAGATAGATGCTTCGGACGAACCTCCGGCGCTGTTCAGCCATTCGGGCTCGGGGGTATAAGTGAAATGGAGGCTGGAAGTTAGGTGGTCGAGCCGGGTCGGGGCAAGCGGCCGGGAGAAAGTGCCGAGTTCCGCGTTCCGGGTTCCGAGTTCAAAGTCCTGGGAGTACAGGAGCTGGCGGGCCGCGGAACGCGGAACTCGGAACGCGGAACTCCTGTCCCCCGGGTGGGGTGTCGCCTAAATTCCCGCCCCTATGAGCGATACCCCCTCTGACGCCTACCGCCCCGACCAGGTCGAGGCCAAGTGGCGCGCCCGGTGGGCCGAGCGGCGCACCAACGAGCCGAACCTCGATTCCCCGAAGCGCCCCTTCTACAACCTGATGATGTTCCCCTACCCCTCGGCGGAGGGGCTGCACGTCGGGAACATGTTCGCCTTCACGGGCGCCGACGTGTATGGACGGTTCAAGCGGCTCATGGGCTTCGATGTGTTCACGCCCATGGGGTACGATGCCTTCGGCATCCACAGCGAGAACTACGCGCTCAAGATCGGCACCCATCCGGGCGTCCTCATCCCCCGGAATATCCGGAATTTCCGCCGCCAGCTCGAGGGCATGGGCGGGATGTTCGACTGGAGCCACTCGCTCAGCACCACCGATCCGTCCTACTACAAGTGGACCCAGTGGCTCTTCCTGCAGCTCTTCAAGGCGGGGAAGGCGTACAAGAAGAAGGCCGCCGTCAACTGGTGCCCCGTCGACAAGACCGTCCTCGCCAACGAGCAGGTCGAGAACGGCCGCTGCGAGCGCTGCGGGGCGCTGGTCGAGCAGCGGTTCCTGGAGCAGTGGTTCTTCCGGATCACCGACTACGCGGACCGGTTGCTCGGGAACCTGGACCGGATCGACTGGTCGGACACCACGCTCACGGCCCAGCGCAACTGGCTGGGGCGGAGCGAGGGCGCCGAGATCGACTTTGCCGTCGCGTCGGCAAACTCGGAACCCGGAACCCGGAACTCGGAACGCATCCGGGTGTTCACGACGCGCCCGGACACGCTCTTCGGGGCCACCTTCATGGTGCTCGCGCCCGAGCATCCGCTCGTCGCCAGGCTCACCGCGCCCGATCGCAAGGCGGAGGTCGAGGCGTACGTGAAGGCGGCCGCGGCCCAGGACCTGGTGTCCCGGAAGACCGGGGCCAGGGACAAGACCGGCGTCTTCATCGGGGCCCACGCGATCAACCCGGCCACCGGGCAGCCGATTCCGGTCTGGATCGCCGACTACGTGCTGATGGAATACGGCACCGGCGCCATCATGGCGGTCCCGGCGCACGACGAGCGGGACTTCGCGTTCGCGACGAAGTACGGGCTCGAGATCGTCCGGGTGCTCGCCTCCGAGACCGACGCGAAGTCCGGCAGGCTCGCCCCGCTCACCGAGGCCGAGGTGGAGACCCAGGGGTTCGTGCTGGTGAACTCGGGGCCGTTCGACGGGGCGCCCGCCGAGCAGTCGAAGCGCGCCATCACCGAGTGGCTCGCGGAGAAGGGGCAGGGCAAGCCGGTAGTCCAGTACCGGCTCCACGACTGGTGCATCTCGCGCCAGCGCTACTGGGGCCCGCCCATCCCGATCATCTACTGCGAGGGCTGCGGTCCGGTGCCGGTGCCGGAGAAGGACCTGCCGGTCATCCTGCCGGACATCCCCGACTTCCGGCCCGACGACAGCGGCATCTCGCCGCTGGCCCGGCACGAGGAGTGGTACTACGTCGCCTGCCCCCAGTGCGGCGCGCGGGCCCGGCGGGAGACCGATGTCTCGGACACCTTCCTCGACAGCGCCTGGTACTACCTGCGCTACCCCAGCACCGAGTTCGACGACCGGCCCTTCGACCGGAAGCGCACCGAGACCTGGTGCCCGGTCACGAGCTACATCGGCGGGAACGAGCATGCGGTGCTGCACCTGCTCTACTCGCGGTTCATCGCGATGGTGCTGCACGACCTGGGGCAGGTGACATTCGAGGAGCCGTTCACCCGCTTCCGCGCCCACGGCCTGATCGTGAAGGACGGGGCGAAGATGTCGAAGTCGCGCGGGAACGTGGTGATTCCCGACGAGTACATCGCCCAGTGGGGCGCCGATACCTTCCGGCTCTACCTCATGTTCCTGGGACCCTTCCAGGAGGGCGGCGACTTCCGCGACGCCGGCATCAGCGGCCCGCGCCGCTTTCTCGACCGGGTCTGGTCCCTCGTGGGCGAGGCCTCGAACGAGAGTGGCGACGAGCTCAGCAAGGATATCGTGGTGCGCTGGCACGCGACCAGGAAGAAGGTCGCGGAGCACTACGAGGTCCTGCACTACAACACGGCGATCTCGGCGCTGATGGAGCTGGTCAATGCCCTCAAGGACACCGGGTGCAAGGACCGGAACATCGTTCGCGACCTGGTGGTCATGCTCGCCCCGCTCACGCCGCACTTCTCGGAGGAGTGCTGGGAGCGGCTCGGGCAACAGGGCAGTGTCTTCGACGCGACGTACCCCCAGTGGGACGAAGCCCTCACCGTCGGGAGCCAGGTCGAGCTGCCGGTCCAGGTGAACGGCAAGACTCGCGCGAAGGTCATGGTGAACCGGGGCGCGACCCAGGAGCAGGCCCTCGCCATCGCGCTGGCCGA
>DASZPT010000407.1:0-9028 GCA_035549935.1 Gemmatimonadales bacterium | reverse complement strand
GCGCCACATCGGCCTCCCGCTGGTTGAGGCCCGCGGGAGTCTGCCGATGGTATTGTCGGAAGCCGAGATGGAGATCGGCGAGGTGGGCGAGAATCACGGGGGGAATTCTAAGGGTGGACCGGGTGGAAGTAAGAGTGACCCTTGCGCCGATATATGGACATCAATACAATCACGATCATGAAGCCCGCCTCACGCCCCAGCGCCGACGTCACCGCCATCGTGGGCGGTCTCCGGCGCATTGTCCGGGCGCTCGAGCTCTACTCCCACGAGGTCAAGCGGGACTACGGGCTCACCGCCCCCCAGCTCTGGGCCCTCAAGACCCTCGCCCGCGAGGGCCCCCTCACCGTCAACCAGCTCGCCGCTCACCTCCACCAGCACCAGAGCAGCGCCTCGCTCCTGGTGAGCCGGCTGGAGCAGCGGGGCTACGTGCGGCGGGCCCGGAGCGAGACCGACCGGCGTTTCGTGCGCATCGCGCCGACCGAGCAGGCGCTGGCCGTGCTGGCCCAGGCGCCGGAGCCGGCCCAGGGCCGCCTGCTGCACGGACTCCGCCGGATGCCGCCGACCCGGCTCCGGAGCATCCGGCGCTCGGTGGAGGACCTGGTGGGGGCGATGGAGGCGGAGGGTGTCGAGGCGCGGTTCTTTTTCGAGGAGGACGCATGAGCGACCAGGGCGGTGTGACCGGGCCGGATCTCTCCAAGGGGTATCCCGCGGACCAGGTCCCCGACGGCGGGATGATCGAGGGGCATGTGGGTGACGAGCCGGTCCTGCTCGCCCGCCGGGGCGCGGTCTACTACGCGGTCGGGGCCCGCTGCACCCATTACAGCGGCCCGCTCGCGGAGGGGCTCGTCGTCGGCGACACGGTGCGGTGTCCCTGGCACCACGCCTGCTTCGATCTCCGCACCGGCCGCGCGATCGGCGGACCGGCGCTGGCCCCGATCCCCTGCTACCAGACCGAGCGCCGGCTCGACCTGATCGTCGTGACGGGCGCGAAGCGCACCTCCGCGCCACCGGCGGTCGCGCCCCACGCCACGCACCCCGAGCCCATCGTCATCGTCGGGGCCGGGGCGGCCGGCACCGCGGCCGCGCTCACCCTGCGGGACGAGGGGTTCCGCGGCAAGCTCACCCTGATCGACGCCGAGTCGGCCGCGCCCTACGATCGGCCCAATCTCTCCAAGGACTACCTCGCGGGGACCGCGCCGGAGGAATGGCTGCCGATCCGGTCGCACGAGGACCTGGCCGCACGCGACATCCGCCTGGTCACCGGCGTCGTGGTGACGCTCGGGGTCGCCGACCGGACCGTGCGCCTCTCGGATGGCCGCGCCTTTCCCTACCGCACCCTGCTCCTTGCCACCGGCGCCGACGCGGTGCGGCTGCCGATCCCGGGGGCGGAGCGCCCGAACGTGGTGACCCTCCGGAGCCTGGCTGACAGCCGCCGGCTCATCGCTCTCGCCGGGCCGGAGCGCACCGCCGTGATTCTCGGCGCCGGCTTCCTCGGCCTCGAGGTGGCGGCGGCCCTCCGGCATCGCGGTCTCGCGGTGCACGTCGCCGCACCTGACAAGCGGCCGCTCGGCAAGATACTGGGAGAGGACCTCGGGCTCCGGGTGCAGCGCCTGCACGAATCGCACGGCGTCGCCTTCCACCTCGGGCATGTGGCGCGCGAGATCGGGGAGTCCTCGGTCACCCTCGACGACGGCTCGGTGCTCCCCGCCGACCTGGTCGTGGTCGCCGCCGGGGCGAAGCCCCGGGTCGATCTCGCAGCGAAGGCAGGGCTGGTCCTCGCCCGCGGGATCCAGGTCGACACCTACCTCGAAACCAGCGTGCGCGGGATCTACGCCGCGGGGGACGTCGCCCGCTGGCCCGATCCCGGGACCGGCAGGCTGACCGGGGTGGAACACTGGGCCTTCGCGATGCGGCAGGGTCAAGCGGCCGCGCGGAACATGCTCGGGATCCGGACGCCCTTCACGGTGGTGCCGTTCTTCTGGAGTCAGCACTACGACATGCAGATCAGCTACGTCGGTCACGCCGAGTCGTGGGACCGGCTCGAGATCGTCGAGGGGCTCCCGCCCGATCAGTGGGAACAGCGCTACCTGGTCGGCCAGAGCGTGGTCGCGGTGGCCACGGTGGGGCGGGACCGCGCGTCGCTCGCCGCCGAGGCGGCGATGGAAGCGGCCGGACGCCGGCACACGATGGCGGTCGCGTGAACCTCACCTCCACCACCCTTCCCCTCACCGGGTTCGGCACCAGCCCGAGCCAGGCGACCGTGGAGATCGGGAGCCTGACCGCCGGGGAGCGGCTCCGGCGCGCGGCGATCGCCCCGGCCCTGGGGATGTTCGTGAGCGTCGCGGTCCTCCCGATCCCGATCGTGCACTTCGCCGTCCCGCCGGTGGCGATCCTCACCGGGATCGCAGTGGGGATCCGCCGGGTCACCCAGCGGCGGATCATCACCCGGGCGGAGGGGACCTGCCCCTTCTGCGGGACCCGGCAGACCCTGGGGCTCAACGGCAGCAGCTACCATATGCCGCGCGAGCTCAAGTGCCGGTCCTGCCTCAAACCATTCACGATCTCCGCCGACTAGGCCCCTGTGCCCCAGCCTGATCCCTCGGGCCTGATCACGCCCGACAGCGCGCCGCTGGCCAGCCGGCGGACGCTCTTCGTGTCCGGCGCCGCCTTCCTGATCGCGATCGGCGCCGGGCTCCTGGCCGAGGCGCTGTCGGCGCTCATCGGCCTGATCACGAGCATCGCGTTCCACGGCCGGCTCGCCCTCGGGGCCACGCCCGCCGGCCACCACCTGGGCGCCTGGGTCATCCTCGTCCCGGTGATCGGCGCGCTCATCGTCGGGGTGATGGCCCGCTACGGGTCTCCCGCCATCCGCGGGCACGGCATCCCGGAGGTCATGGAGCGGATTCTCCGCCACGAGAGCCGGATCGCGCCGGGCATCACGATCCTCAAGCCGGTCTCGACCGCGATCAGCATCGGGACGGGGGGACCCTTCGGCGCGGAGGGGCCCATCATCGCGAGCGGCGGGGCGCTCGGCTCGCTGGTGGGCCAGATGCTCCGGGTGACGGCGGAGGAGCGCAAGACGCTGCTCGCCGCGGGCGCCGCCGCCGGCATGGCCGCGACCTTCGGCGCGCCGGTGTCGGCCACGCTCCTCGCGTTCGAGCTGCTGCTCTTCGAGTACCGGCCCGGCTCGCTCGCGCCCGTGGCCCTGGCCACGGCGACCGCGACGGTGGTCCGCTACCTCTTCCACGGCGCGGCGCCGGTGTTCGCCGTGCCCGACATCATCGCCTCGCCCGGCGGGGAGGCGATGACGGCGTACGTGCTCCTCGGCGCGATCGTCGGCTTTCTCTCGGTCTCCGTCACCCGCGGACTCTATCGGGTCGAGGACTGGTTCGAGACCCTCCCGATTCACTGGATGTGGTGGCCGGCGCTGGGCGCGGTGGTGGTCGGGGTCCTCGGGTGGTTCGAGCCGCGGGTTCTCGGGGTGGGGTACGACAACATCGTCGGCCTCCTCAACGGCACGCTGATCGGCCGGACGGCGCTGGTCCTCGTCGCGCTCAAGTGCCTGGCGTGGGTCGTGGCGCTTGGCAGCGGGACGGCGGGCGGCACAATGGCGCCGCTCTTCACCATCGGCGGCGGCGCCGGCTCGGTGCTCGCGAGCCTGGTGATCGCCGCCTTCCCCGATATCGGGGTCGACGTGCGGATCGGCGCGCTGGTGGGGATGGCGGCGATGTTCACCGGCGCGTCCCGGGCGCTCCTCGCTTCGGTGGTCTTCGCCTTCGAGGCGACGCGCCAGCCGCTCGGCCTCCTGCCGCTCCTGGCCGGCTGCACCGGCGCCTACGTGATCTCGCTCCTCCGGATGCGCGACACGATCATGACTGAACGGCTGGTCCGCCGCGGGGTGCCGGTGGTGACCGAGTACACGGTGGATCACCTCTCCCAGGTCTTCGCCCGGGACCGGGCCACCCGCGAGGTGGTGACCCTGCCGGCCGACCAGAGTGTGCTGGCCACACGGGAGTGGCTGTCGGAAGGGGGACCGGGCACGTCGCACCAGGGATTCCCGGTGGTGGATGGCGACGGGCGCCTGGTCGGGCTCCTCACGCGGCGCGATCTGCTGGCGCCGGGTGACGAGGGACGGCTGGTGCGGGACCTGATCCACCGGCCGCCGGTGGCGGTCTGGGAGACGAGCAGCCTGCGGGAGGTGGCGGACCTGATGGTGCGGCACCGGGTGGGCCGGGTGCCGGTGATCTCCTCCGATGGACGGCGGACGCTGCGGGGCATCCTGAGCCGGAGCGACGTGCTGGCGGCCCATGAGCCGCGGCTCGAGGCGCGGAAACCGGCGGAGCCGACGATCCGGCTGGCGTTTCCCCTGGGGTGAGGGTAGGGGTGAGGCCTCCGCCCCCCGAGTGGGGAATATCAGGCGGCGGGAGTCGAGAACGGGTACCGGAACAACGCGTCCGGTACCCGTTACTTCTCCACCCCCAACGTGAAATCGTACTCCAGCCGGATCGTGTCCTGCACGCTGAGGAGCACCGGCACCCGCGGCTTGGTGAGTCCGAAATCCCCGAACGTGAAGGCGGTCGACGCCGTTCCGCTCACCTGGCCTGGGGCGAAGATCGCGCGGCCCTGCCAGACCACCGGGTGCGTCACGCCCTTCACGGTGAGGTCGCCGGCGATGGTGAGCGCGGCCTCGCCGCTGGCGGGGAGCGGCAGCGTGACCCCGCTCACCGCCGTCGGCACGAAGGTGACGTTGGGATACTGGCCGGCCTCGAGGAGCCGGTTCCGCACATAACCGTCGCGGCGATCCCGGTCGCTGGTGAGCCCGCCGACCGCGATCACGAACTGCGAGCCGGGCGTCACCACCGCCCCGGTGGCGTCGAGCGCCAGCCCGCCGGTGATCGCGCCGGTCCGCCCGATGGCATCGTTGGGGAGGTCGACGTTCACCAGCTGTTCCCGCACCCGGTAGCGGACCTCGTTGCCGGTGGGGAGAACCGTCAGCTTCACGCCAGCGGGGGGCCGCGGCTGCGGGCCCCACCCCGCGAATCCGACGAGGCCGGCCAGCAGGGGGATCACCAGCAGGAGGCGACCCGGGTTACGCCACGACGTCATGCAATGCTCCAGGGCTGGAAGGTCTCGGCACCAGCGGGAGTCAGGGGGATGGTGGCGGCGCGGCGCCGCCCCGGTCGCCCGGACCGCGGGGGTCGGGAGGCCCGCCGGGCGCCTCGCGCCAGCCAAACGGTCCCCGCCCTTCCCGGCGCTGCCGCATCAGGGCCTGGGCCTTCTCGCGCTGCGCCGGGGTCAGGATCGAGTCGATCGACCGCCGGGTCTGGGTGAGGATCGAGTCGAGCCGCGGCTGCACCTCGCCCCGGACCTCGCGAAGCTCCCGCATCTGCCGCTCCATCAGGGAGTCGATCCGCACCCGCTGGCTGTCGCTCAGGCCCAGTTCATGGGCGAAACGATCACGGGCACGATGCTCCATGCCCATTGGGCCGCCCCGTCCGTCGGGGCCGAAGGGCCGGTCGCGGAAGTGCCAGGGGAGGAACACCAGGCGGTCGAGCGCCACCCCGGCGAGCCCGCCGCCCAGGGCGATCAGCAGCATGATCAGGCCGGCGGTCCGCCGGCTCGTCGCCGGGGAGGGCACCGGGGCGATCGGATCAGACATGGGACACACTCCTCACTTCGAACCGGACGCGGTCATCGCACCGCTGATGAGCCATTCGTCGCTCACCGGGGCCAGCAGCTGGTCTTCGACCGGCACCTCGCCGCGAGGCAGGGTCGCGGCGCTCAGCATCGTCTCGGTCACCGTGAGGCTGTCGCTGCTCCAGGCGGGATTGATCGCGCCCCGCTCCGAGTAGAGCACCGCCGCCGCCGCGATCCCCAGCCCCACCGCCGCCGGCATCGCGAAGCCCGACCATCCCGCCACCTGTTCCCACCAGGCGCGCTCCGGCTGGCGGCGAGCCCCGAGTACCGGACGGGCGCCCAGCATGATCCGCTGGACCAGCGCCGCCTCGCTCCGGGGAAAGTCCTCCCGGTCGAGCCGCCGGAGGGCCTGGGCGAGCTTCGGATCGCGGTCCGGCTCGGGCAGCAGTCGTGTCATCATCGTCTCCTCGCTACTCCCTGAGGTCCGCCAGCGCGGCCCGCAGCGTGCGCCGGCCCTGCAACAGGTGCCAGCGGATGGTCACCTCGGCGATGCCGAGTTCCCGCGCGATTTCCCTGGTCGACAGCCCGTCGACCTCGAACGACCAGACGATGGTCCGCTGTCGCGGCGGCAGCCGGTCGAGGGCCGCCTCGAAGCGCCGCCGGATCTCCCCCTGCTCCGCCTGCTGCTCGGGGGAGGGGTCATCGGCCACGACCTCGGTTGCTTCACCCTCGGTCTGGCGGGTGCGGCGCCGGCGGAGCGCATCGAGCCCCGTGTTGGTCAAGACCCGGAAGAACCAGGGGCCGAAGGGACGGGCCGGGTCCACCGAGTCGATCCGCTGCAGCGCCCGCAGGAATGCGTCCTGCACCAGGTCGTCGGCGTCGTCCACATTCCGCATGAGCCGGAGCGCGATCGCCCGGGCCCGGCGGACATAGCGCTCCACCAGCGCCTGGAACGCCTCGGTCTCACCCCGCTGCACGCGGAGGATGAGGGTGCGCTCGTCCGGAGGGGCGGCGGCCGCCCCATCGGTCGATTCGTCGCTCATGAGACCCGGCAGGCTGCCGAGCAGAGATCCCATCCCTCTCCCACCCGCAATGGTGTGCGCATCACCGTGTCGTCGTTCGGGGATACGGGCATGGGGGGTGGGGTGTTGGGGCAGGAGGCAGGAGGCCGGAGGCAGGGGGCCGGAGGCCGGAGGTCTTACTTGACCTCCTGCCTCCTCCGGCCTCCCGCATCCCGCCTCCCGCCTCTCAGGCGTACGGATCGTCGCTCCGGCGCAGCGCAGGCACGACCCGCGTCGGCACGATCTCCCGCTCCACCCGGCTCCCGAGCTGGGCCGTGAAGAACGCCAGGACCCGGTCGGGACGGGTGCGGCGGGTCGCGTGGAGCGCGCGGCGCACGTCCTCCTCCTGGCGCCCCTCGATCAGGACCTCGACCCGGGCGGCGGTGATGGACGGGTCGAGGGCACGGAGCTGACGGGCCACCGCCTGGCCGAAGGGAAGATCGGGCGCGGGAGGAAACCGCTCGACGCCGAGGCGTCCGGCCAGCACCGCCGGCCGGGGGAAACGCACGAAGAGCGGCTGGGTGAAGTGGGGGTGCCGCACCATCAGCTCGCCCTTGGGGAGGGCCGAGAGCTTGGCGCGCACCGCGGGAGAGAGAATGCCGTAGCCGGGGGTCGCCAGCTCGTCCATGTCCATGCGGCCATAGAGCGAGGTCCCGGCATTGCCCACCACCCGGCGGAGCACCTGTGAGCGGAACTGCTGGGCGCTGAAGAGCACCAGGCCGAGGTAGCGGCCCCGCTCGGAGAGGTCGAGCAGCATCCGGCGGACGTAGGTGTCGGGCCCGTCGGCCGGGGCGTACTTGTTGAGCTCGTCGACGAACACGACGACGTGGTCGACGCCGAGGTCGCGCCGCTCCAGGTGCTCGCGAAGCTTGGAGACCAGCCGGGCGAAGACCAGGTCCTGCGCCGTGGGATCGAGGGCCGCCACATCGACCACGTGCACGCTCCGGTCGGCGAACTTCCCCCACGGGAGATCACTCGCGTGGCCGTCATCGGTCACCAGGCCCTTGGCGCGGACACTGATGTTGCCGAGGCGGTTCCGCACCTTCCGGATGGTGGCGAGGTGGTGATTCTTCCAGATCTCGCTGCCGCTGGCGCGGGCTTCCATGAAGTTGAAGATCTGGCGGAAGAACTGCTCCAGGTCGGCGAAGCTCCGCACCTCGATCGGGTGCTCGAAGGTGGGGTCGGTGTAGGTCCGTCCCACCACCCGTTCGGCCAGGAAATTGATGAACGCGTCCGCCTTGGCGTCCACGTCGTCCCGGTTGAGCAGCACCTCGGCGTAGTCGAGCACCTCGCGGAGACCCCAGACCAGCGGCACCGTGTTGCCGGCGAGCGCCTCGTGGGTCCGCAGGGTGTTGAGGTTCACCCCGTCGGGCTTGAAGGGGGCGTAGTAGTGCACGTCCTGGAACGGCTCGGCCCGGAGTCCCAGCCGTTCGTAGAGGCGCCGGTCCTCGTCGGTGAGGTCGGCGGGCTGGTCGAGGTAACAGAGGTCGGGGCCCTTCACGTTGAAGCAGACCGCCGCCACCGATCCCTTGTGCGCCGGGAATTTCTGGAAGATCGAGCAGAGCAGGAACTCGACCGCGCTGGTCTTGGTCGCGAGGCCCGAGACGCCGGTGATGCTCAGGTGCGCCGCCTCCGGGCCGAGCAGGAAGTCGGCGTCGAGGTAGATCGGGGCCTCGCGACCGGCCGCCGCGTAGACCCCGAGGGGCACGCCGGTCGGATGCTCGCCGCCGGTGAAGGCGTCCATCCGCAGCGCGGAGATCACGTCGGCGTCGCCGGCGAGTCGGACCTCGCCGAGCGGGACCGGCTGGAGCGGCTCCTCCGGCACCTGCCGGAGCACGGCCGCGAGGTAGAGGCGGATCTCCGCCCGTTCGGTGGGCGCGAACCCGGCGAGCGAGGGGTCGCCATCGGCGCCGATCACGTCGTGCATCGGCGTCATCAGGTCGGAATAGGCGAACCCGTCGGTGACGATGCCGAAGACCGTGCGCCCGGGGGCGTCGACCCGGACGATCGCGCCGATCCCCACATCCGATTCGCGGGCGGTCCAGAAGTAGAACTGGTGCGGTGTCGAGGGCTTGAGTTCGGTCGCGACGACGCGGCCGACGGGGAGATCGGGAGGCATGGGGTAAGATAAGGCCGGAGGCGGAGGCCGGCGGAGGCCGGAGTCACTCCCGGCGCACCGGGGCCTTCACTTCATCGTGCGCCTGCGCCTGCCTCCGCCCTCCCGCCTCCAGCCCACCGGCTCACCCCCAGGTACGTCTCGACGGCATGCATGCCATACAGCAGCCGGTCCCACCGCGGGTCGGGGGTGCTCACCGGGGAGCGCTCGGCGA
>DASZPT010000406.1:0-1640 GCA_035549935.1 Gemmatimonadales bacterium | reverse complement strand
GCCGACCTTGCCCGCCACTTCCCCGACTGCCCCGACGCCCTCACCCGCGCGGCCCAGATCGCCGAGCGCTGCCAGTACCGGATCCCCATCGGGGAGCGGGTCGTCTCCCCCCGCTTCGCCTGTCCCGACGATGCCTTCGAGCGGCTCCGCGCCATGGCCTACGCCGGCGCCGAGCAGCGCTACGGCACCATCGCCCCGATCACCCGCGACCGGCTGGAACACGAGCTCGCGATCATCGGCGCGAAGCGGTTCGCCGACTACTTCCTCGTGGTGCACGACATCGTGCGGCACGGGCCGACCCACTGCGGCCGCGGCTCCGTCGCCAACTCGATCGTGAGTTACGCCCTCGGGATCACCCACGTCGATCCGCTCGGCGCGGGACTCCTGTTCGAGCGGTTCCTCAACCCCGAGCGGAAGGACCCGCCCGACATCGACCTCGATTTCCCCTGGGACGAGCGCGATCACATCCTGGGCTGGGTCTTCGAGAAGTATCCCCACCCCCGCGCGGCGATGGTGGCGAACCACAACTGCTTCCGGCTCCGCGGCGCGCTCCGCGAAGTCGCCAAGGTGCATGGCCGCCCCCCGGGCGAGATCCGCGAGATCACCCGCCGCTTCCCCTGGTTCATGGAGGACGAGTCGATCGGCGACCTGCTGGCGACCCATCCCAACTTCGGGCAGCTCGAGCTCCCGAAGATCTGGCAGGACCTGGCCCGCATGGCCCAGCCGCTGGTCGGCGTGCCGCGCCATCTCTCGCTCCATCCCGGCGGCGTGGTCATCGTCCCCGAAGCGCTCACCGACGTCGTCCCGGTGGAGCCCGCCGCCAAGGTGCTGGACGGCTACCCCGGGCTCACCGTCCCCGTCATCCAGTTCGAGAAGGACGGCGCCGAGGACGCCGGCCTGGTGAAGATCGACCTCCTCGGCAACCGCTCGCTCGCCGTGATCCGCGACGCGATCGCCGCGGTGAAGGTCAACACCGGCATCGCGATCGACTACACCTCGAGCGACCCGGAGGACGACGAGCCGACCCGGGCGCTCTTCCGCACCGGCCAGACCATGGGGGTGTTCTACACCGAGAGCCCCGCCTCCCGGCTCCTCTGCGCCAAGTCCCGGGCCGAGACCTTCGATCTCCTGGTCCTCAACACCAGCATCATCCGGCCCGCCTCGAACGCCTTCATCCGGCTCTACCTCGAGCGGCTCCACGGCGCGCCCTACCAGCCGCTCGATCCCTCGCTCCGCGACACCCTGGCCGAGACCTTCGGCGTGATGGTCTACCAGGAGGATGTGGTCAACGTCTGCGCCACCTTCGCGGGGATGCCGCTCGCCTCGGGCGACGGCCTCCGGAAGGCGCTCTCCAAGAAGCGGCCGGTGAAGCAGCTCGCCGCCTACGCCGAGGAGTTCTTCGCCGGCGCGGCCCGGCTCGGGCGCGACCCCGACACGGCGAAGCGGGTGTGGGAGATGGTGATGTCGTTCGCCGGCTACAGCTTCTGCAAGGGCCACTCCTGTTCCTACATCCGGGTGGCGCAGCACTCCTGCTTTCTCCGGGCCAATCACCCCGCCGAGTTCATGGCGGCGGTGCTGGCGAACGGAGGCGGGTTCTATCACCCCTTCGCGTACGTGGCGGAGGCGATGCGGATGGGGCT
>DASZPT010000405.1:0-22539 GCA_035549935.1 Gemmatimonadales bacterium | reverse complement strand
GGCAGAGGGCGCGCGGGTGGCGCGCCGGACCCTCGCCGGAGTCGTCGGGCTGCCGGCGGGGCGCGACTCCAGCCTCGAAGTGGCCCCGACCCAGTGGCCCCCCTGCGGCGCGGACAGCGCCGACAGGGCCGCGCTGCAGCGCTCCGCCCTCGAATCCCGATGGAATGTCCGCCGGGCGGCGGCCGAATACCAGGTGGCCGAGGGGGACCTGCGGCTGCAGGTCGCCAACGCATCGCCGGACCTCACGCTCGGACCCGGGCTCTTCTTCGACCAGGGGACCGGCAAGTTCACGCTCGGGCTCGGCCTGCCATCGCTCCAGCTGACCCGGAATCGCGGACCGATCGCCGAGGCGGAGGCGAGGAGACGGCTGGCGGGTGCGCGTCTGCTGCAGGAACAGGAGACGGTGCTCACCGAAGTCGACTCCGCGCTGACACGCTGTGCCGCGGTGACGGACGAAGCGACCTCGGTCGCGGCCCTCGTCCGCGAAGCGGAGCAGCGGCGTGACCTGGTCCGGGCGGCCTGGGCGCGGGGCGAGACGGGACGCCTCGAGATGCTGACCGCCGACCTCGAACTCCGGCGGGCACAACGCGAGGCCCTCGATGCCGGGCGGCGTCAACGGGAAGCCGGCCTGGGACTCGATCTGGCGCTGGGCGCATGGGGCCTGCGACAGGATGGCGACTGGCCTCGACGCGAGGAGCGATGATGCTCAGACGAACGATGCTGCCGATACTGCTCCTCGGGGTACTCGCCTGCCGCGGCCGAGCCGAAGGGGACGAGACACTGGAGAGAACGCCCCAGGCGGAGCCCTCGCACCTGACCGGGCAGGATGGGGAGGTCGGGATTTCGCTCGATTCGGCGACCGTGACCCGCATCGGGCTCGAAACCACGGAGCTTCGCACCATCGCCCGTGTCGCGGAGCGCGAGCTGCCGGCCACCGTCGTGGTCGACCCGGAAGCCACGTCGTTCGTCCGCGCCGGCGTCGGCGGCCGCCTCGCCGCCATCGAGGGGGCGCCGTGGCCCCGGTTCGGGGCGCGGCTGGAAGCGGGGGAGAGCCTCGCGGTCATCGGTGACGCGCGACCGGTGATGGTCGCGCGCGGCGGCACGGTGTCACGCGTGCTGGTGCAGCCGGGCGAAATGGTGCAGGCGGGGCAGGACCTTCTCGAAGTGACGCGGTACGACGCGCCGCTGGTCCAGGTCACCTGGGCGGCGAGCCTGCCGGAGCCACCCGGTACCCTCGCGTTCTCCCGTGGCTCCGGGCCCCGGGTTCGCGGCGCCCTGGTCGGTCCCGCGCCGGAGGCCGATCCCGTCACCCGCGAGCCGGCCTTCCTCTACCGCGTGGCGGGCGGGTGGAAGGGCATGCGCCCCGGTGCCGCGGCCTCCGCCTGGTTGCCCGACCAGCGGGGGCCGGCGCGGGGCCTCTTCGTCCCCGCCGCGGCGGTGGTGCAGTGGGACGCCCTGGCGTGGACCTACCGGGAGCGCGAGGCGGGGCGCTTCGTCCGGGTGCGCGTGCCGACCGACCATCCGGTGCAGGGGGGGTGGCTGGTGACCGGCGGTCTGGCGGCCGGCGACCGGGTGGTCACCCGTGGCGCCGGCCAGCTCCTCTCCGAGGAGTTCCGCGCGCGCCTCGTGGTGGGCGAAGAGGTCGGTGAGTAGGTGCTGACCTCGATCGTCCGCTTCGCGGTCCGCCGGCCCGGGATCGTCGCCGGACTGGCGTTTACCCTCGTGGCCTACGGGTTGTCCGTCGTGGCCCGGGCCAAGCTGGACGTCTTCCCCGAGTTCGCCCCGCCCCAGGTCTCCATCCAGACCGAAGCGCCGGGCTTCTCGCCCGAGCAGGTCGAGGTCCTCGTCACCAAGCCGATCGAGGACGCCGTCAACGGCGTCAACGGGCTCGTGGCGCTCCGCTCCCAGTCGATCCAGGGGCTCTCGGTCATCACCGCTGTCCTCGAGGATGGCGTCGACCTCCGCCAGGCCCGTCAGCTCATCGCGGAGCGTCTGGCGGAGCTCCCCGGCCGCCTGCCGGGCGCCGTGGCCGCGCCGGTCCTGACGCCGCTCACCTCCTCGTCCAGCACCGTGCTGATGCTCGGCATCACCTCGGCACGGCGGAGCGCGATGGACCAGCGCGCCTTCGTCGACTGGGTGCTCCGGCCCCGCCTCCTCGCGACGCCCGGCGTGAGCAAGGTGGCCGTCTTCGGTGGGGAGGTGCGGCAACTGCAGGTCCTGGTCCAGCCGGCGCTGCTCCGCCGTTACGGGCTCGGCCTCCCCGACGTGCTGGAGGCGGCGAGTCGCGCGAGCGGGCTTCGCGGCGCCGGGGTGATCGACGACCCGAACCAGCGGATCGTGGTGACGACCGAGGGACAGTCGCTCACGCCCGACGCGCTGGGCCACACGGTGCTCCGCGCCGGTCCCGGGAGTGTCCTCAGGCTCGCCGATGTCGCGACGGTCCGCGAGGGCGCCGCGACCCGTTTCGGCGACGCGACCATCGATGGCCAGCCGGGGATCGTCGTGGTCGTGTCGGGCCAGCTGGGGGCGAACACCAAGGAGGTCGCGTCCGCGGTCGAAGCGGTGCTGCAGGATCTCGGCCCCACGCTGGCCGCGGAAGGGCTGACGCTCCATCCGGACCTCTTCCGGCCGGCGTCGTTCATCGATGTGGCCATCCGGAACATCACGACCGCTCTGCTGGTCGGGGCGCTCCTGGTGGCGGTGATCCTGCTCCTGTTCCTGTTCGACCTGCGGGCCGCGGCCATCTCGCTCACGGCGATCCCGCTCTCGCTTCTCTCCGCGATCATCGTCCTGGATCGCTTCGGGTTCAGCCTCAACACCCTGACCCTCGGCGGCCTCGCCATCGCGCTGGGCGAGGTGGTGGACGACGCCATCATCGACGTCGAGAATATCGCCCGGCGCCTCCGCCAGAATCGCCTCGCCCCCTCGCCCCGGCCGGTCCGTGACGTGGTGCTCGATGCCTCGCTCGAGGTCCGGCACAGTGTCGTCTACGCCACGTTCGTCGTCGCGCTGGTGTTCGCCCCGGTCCTCACGATGAGCGGGGTCCAGGGCGCGCTCTTCCAGCCGCTCGCCATCGCCTACATCCTCGCCACGCTGGCCTCCCTGATCGTGGCCCTGCTGGTGACTCCGGCGCTCACGCTCCTGTTGCTCGCGCGGCGGGACCGCACCAGCCACGAGTCGGTGGTGCTCGCCGGGGCGCGGCGGCGCTTCGAGGGCCTGCTCGCGCGGATCCTCGACCGGCCGGGGGCCGTCGTCGCCGCGACCGTCGCGAGCTGCACGGCGGCGGTCCTGGTGCTCCCGCTGTTCGAGAGCACCTTCCTCCCGGAGTTTCGCGAAGGCCACTACGTGGTCCACATGGCCGCAGTCCCCGGCGCCTCCCTGGACGAATCGCTCCGGCTGGGCGCGATGGTCGCCAGGGCGATCGCCCGCGATCCCCGGGTGAAGTCGGTGGCCCAGCGGGCGGGACGGGCCGAGCTCTCCGAGGATACCTGGGGGACCCATTACAGCGAGATCGAGGTCGAGCTCGAGCCGCTCGAGGGCGAGGCGGCGCGCACCGTCGAGGACACGCTCCGCAAGAACCTCCTCGGCTTCCCGGGCGTGAGCTTCGCCATCCGCGGCTTCCTCGCCGAGCGGATCGAGGAGACCCTGACCGGCTCGACCGCCCAGGTCGTGGTCCGTCTCTACGGGGAAGACCTCGACAGCCTCGACGCGGCGGCACGGCGGGTGGCGACGCTGGCGCGGGCGGTGCGGGGCAGCGCGGACGTACAGTACGAAGCGCCCCCGGTCGTGCCCGGCGTGACGGTGCGGCTCCGGCCGGAGCAGGTAGCGCGGGCGGGGCTGGCCCAGGATGACGTGCTGCGGGCGATGGAGATCGCGACCCAGGGGGCGCGGGCGGGCCAGACCTACGAGGGGAACCGTGCGACCGACGTGGTGGTCCAGCTCGCCCCCGAGGCACGGACCCGCCCCGAGGACCTCGTCCGCATCCCGCTTCGCTCCGCAGACGGACGCCTGACGATGCTCGGCGACGTCGCGGACGTGAGCCGCACGACAGGCCGCTTCATGATCGCACACCAGAACGCACGGCGGGTGCAGACGGTGACCGCCAACACCGCCGGGCGCAACGTGGTGGAGTACACCCAGGAACTGAGCGAGCGGCTTCGGGCGCCGGGGCTTCTGCCGGCCGGGGTCCATGCCGAGCTCGCCGGAACGGCGACGGCGCAGCGCGAGGCGACCCGCGAGCTGCTGCTCCACAGCCTGCTGGCGGCGTCGGTGATCCTGCTCCTCCTGTGGCTCGCGTTCGCCGAGCCGGGGCGGCTCCTCCTGGTCATCGCAAACCTGCCATTCGCGCTCGTCGGGGGCGTGGCCGCGGTGGCGCTCTCGGACCGGCTCCTGTCGCTGGGCTCCCTGGTCGGTTTCGTCACCCTGTTCGGCATCGCCACCCGGAACGCGGTGATGCTCGTCTCCCATTACGAGCACCTGGTCCTGGTGGAAGGCCTGCCGTGGCACCGCGCCACCGCCCTCCAGGGAGCGAGTGAGCGCCTCGGCCCCATCCTGATGACCGCGACGGTCACCGGCCTCGCGCTCCTGCCGCTGGCCCTCGGCAGCGGGGATCCCGGCCGCGAGATCGAGGGCCCGATGGCGATCGTGATCCTGGGTGGCCTCGCGACCTCGACCCTCCTGAGCCTGCTGGTGCTGCCGACGATGGCGCTCCGGTTCGTGCGCTTCGCGCACCGCGGCCAGGACGACGCGGCGTCAGAAGAATAGGAAACTCGGCGGCGCCATCCCGTTCTTGCGGAAGTTGGCCACCACCTGTCCAGCGGTCCAGATCGTGTGCTGGTTGAGCTCGTCCCACAGCTGCCAGCGGGGCATGAACTGGCCATTGAAGAACTTGAAGCGTTCGTCGCGGTCTGCGTCGCTCTGGCTCGCGAGCAGGACCTCGAGCGAGTCGTAGGAAGCGTTGATGAACTGGCGCATGCCCTGCCGGGTGTTGAAGATGGCGCCCGTGTCGCTCGCGGGCGGCCGGGTCCCGCGCACGTACCCGAAGGCGATGAACACCGCCGAGCTCACCGCGTGATGCAACTGGCCCGCGAAGTCGCGCTGGACCGGCGTCGCATGGTCGCGGTAGAGGCGTTCCGGCATCGAGTCGGCGAAGCTGAGGAGAAGCTGGCGCTGGGCCTTCAGCGCGGCGAGCTGGATGGGCCGGTACTCGGCGCTCATGTGGAACTGCGCCGGCGCCGTTTCAACCCGCTGCGCCGCCACCGGCGCGGCGACCAGCGCGGAGCACAGCACCGCCCAACAGAGCCGGAATCTCATCGGGGAACTCACTGAAGAGGGGAGCGTCGCACTACGCCCCCGGCCTCGCGCGGTTTCCCGGCCTCACTCGGCGGGTGTGATGTCCAGCGCCTCGAAACGACCGCCCATCCAGTCGATCAGCAGGAATCCCTCGAGCACGAAGGCCGCGCCGCTCACGAGGAATGCCGGCAGCAGGCTCCACCAGGCGAGACGATCCCAGAGCGCCCAGGCCGCCGCCCCGCCCAGGCCGACCGGGCCGGCCGCGCTCAGCACCAGGAGCAGGAAGGAGATCCCGGCGGTGAGGAGGTGCTGCCCCATCGCCTCGATCCCCGCGGGCCGGATTTCCGTCCGGACCCACGAGGGGTAGAGCAGGGCCCCGGCGTTCTGAATCGAGAGCGCCACGAAGTTGAGCGCCCCGAGAACGACGAGCCCCGGCAGGAAGAGCACGGCGACGGTGGATCCCGGCACCTGGATCTGGGTGGTCTGCGTGAGAGCGGCCAGCCCCACGATGGCCAGGACGCCCTGCGTCGCGGTGAGGACGAGCGCGGAGGACAGGACCTGGCCGGTCATCAGTATGACGCCGGAGACCGGCCAGGTCCGGAGCACCGGCAGGTGTTCCAGCTCCCCGCGAAGGTCGTTGCGGACCCATTGGGGTCCGAAGAGCACCAGCACCAGCACCCAGCCCAGCGCGAGCGTCCCGATCATCACCGTCACCTCGAGATGGTCCTCGCCCGCGAGGAGGGTGAACGCGAGGATCACCCCGAGGAGCCCCACCGTGCTGAACGCCACGCCCGGGCTCGCGGTCCGCATCAGCCTGGTCAGGTTCTTCCAGATGATGGCGGAGACCGGGTGGCCGGTCGGCGCGAGGCGCCCCACGCCCCAGGACCCGCGGGCCGGCGCGCGGGGCCGGCTGCCCTGCCGCCGCCATCGCTCCATCAACTCGGCCCGGCGGGCGCTCGCCTCGATCGCCGCCTCCTCGAAGGCGTGGTCGGCGCGGATCACCCACCAGAGATGGAGCAGGGCAAGGCCCACCGCAGCGAGGAACCGCGGCGCCCAGGTCGCGAGATCGGGGGCGGCGAGCGGCAGGAAGGGTATCCGGAACGGAAAGAGTACCCAGCTGAGCGGCGCGGTCTCGAAGACCCGGCCGATGCTGGACCAGGTCCCGGCATCATCGAACGGCGCGGCGGTGCGCCGCACGCTCACGATGATCACCGCGCCGAGCGCGAGGAGGCCGAGAATGGCGGGCCACTGCCGCCGCACCCCGGCCCGGCCGTGCTCCATCAGGGAGTCGCGCGTGAGCGCGACGCCCAGCCGATGCAGGAACATCGTCGTGAACATCACCCAGAGGGTGAGGGCGTGGGCCCCGAGGGGCAGCGCCGGGTTCCGCCCCCGGTTGAGCAGCAACAGCCAGATCACCACGTTCACGAGCAGCAACAGCTGCGCGCGCAGGAGCTTGTAGCCCAGTAGACCCATCCGGGTCACCGGGGCCGGAAACAGGAACTGCAGCTCCGCCGGGGTGAAGGCCAGCGCCAGGCGGTCGGCGCCGAAGATCCACCACTTGGCCGCCAGCAGCGCCAGCAGGAGCGTGCCGCTCAGCTGCATCGCCGGGACCGGCACCGGCGCGCCATTCTGGGCCCGCTGGCCCCAGAGGACGAGGGTGAGGTAGGCCACCCCGACCAGCAGCGCCAGCGCGTAACGTGGGTGCCGCAGCCGCGCGATCGCCCGGCGGCCGCGGTTCCACAGGCTCCGGGAGAGGAGGTAGAGCCCCGCGTCGACGATCGGTCGCACGCCGGTCAGCTCCGGCTTTCCTCGAAGCCCGTGAGCGAGAGGAAGATCTCCTCCAGCCCCCGCCCGCTCAGCTCGGGGCGCTCGGTGACGATCTCCGCGACGCTGCCGAGGGCCACCCGCTTCCCGTTCTGGATGATGAGCACCCGGGTGCAGAGTTCCTCGACCAGCTGGAGCAGGTGGGAACTCAGCACGACGGCGGCGCCGGCCTGCGCCCGCGCGGCAATCGTCCGCTTCATCCGCCGGATCCCGACCGGGTCGAGCCCGGTCAGGGGCTCGTCGAGCATCAGCACCCGCGGCTCATGGATGAGGCCGCAGGCGATCGCGAGCTTCTGCTTCATCCCCCGGGACAGCTCGCTGGCAAGGGCGTGCTGCTTGCCCGCGAGTTCCAGCTCCTCGAGCAGCGGCGCGATCCGGCCGGCCGCCTCGGGCTGCTGATACAGCCGGGCGACAAACTGCAGGTGCTCGGTGACCGTGAGGTACTCGAAGAGTTGCGGTTCGTCGGGGATGAAGGCGAGTTGCGACTTGGCGGCGAGCCCGTCCGTGGCGAGGTCGTGTCCCGCGATCCGGATCTGTCCACCGGTCGGGGGAATGATGCCGGCCAGACTCCGCAGGGTGGTGGTCTTGCCGGCTCCATTGGGACCGACCAGCCCCAGGATCTCCCCCGCCTCTACCCGGAACGAGAGACCCGACACGGCTGTCAGACTGCCGTACACCTTCGTAAGATTCTCGACCTGGATCATCCGCTCTCCCGGAACCGCGCGGTTGAAACCTAGCCTACCCGGGGACCGTCACTATTTGGAACACCGACCGCCACGGGGGCTGACCCGGATTCGGAGCAGGGATCATGCGTAACTACTGGCTCAAGATCGTCGCCGGCGCCCTCGGCATTTTTGCCGTGGGCATGCTCGGCATTACGGGGTTCCGTACCGTCCGCGGAAAGGTGATCGATACCATCAACAGCACCGATCCCATCCCGATTCCTGTGATCGGATTGGTGCCCTTCCGCCTCGGCACTGAGAAGCTGGGAAGCGTCTCCCGGGTCGAGTTCACCCGGTCGGACCCGGAGCAGGTCTCGGGGGTCCGGGTGCTGGTGAAGCTGGCCGATTCGGTCAGTCCCCAGCGTCTGTCGCAGTGCCAGCTCGCGATCGACAACGTCGACAACATCGGCGACCGGACGACCTTCCGCTGCGAGCCCACCACCGGTCCGGTGGCCGGGCTCGAGCCCTTCGGGGTGGTGGTCATCAAGAATACAAAGGATACCTTCCCGCTCCTCCTCCCGGCCCGGGCCGTCGCGGATCTGCGCGCGACCCACATTCGCCTCAACTCCCACGGCCTCGACATCTCCTCGTCCGGTACCTCGTCCCGCGGCGACTCCATTCAGGAGCTGATCGCGGCGCGGACCGACTCGATGCGGGAGATGCTTGAGGCCCGGGTCGAGGCCCGCGGGGATTCGGCCGATGCCCTCAAGGATCGCTCCAGCGAGCTCGAGGACTCCGCGAGCACCCTTCCCGCCGCCCAGCGCCGGAAGGTCCAGCGGAGCGCCGATTCGGTCCGCGCCCTCATGCGGGCGGTGGTGGATCGCATGAAGGGCGACGAGGCACGGCTCAACGCCCTCGAGGAGGTCTCCGGACTCTCGCCTGCGGAACGCGATTCCCTGGCCCGGCTCGGCAGCCTGATCCGCGACTCGGTGCAGACGATGGTGGCCCGCGAGCTCCAGAAGGTCCATGACCAGCTCGAGCAGAACCGCGCCGCTGTCGGTCGCGGGGCGGGGGCGGCCGAAGCACCTCCAGCGCCCCCCGCGAAGCCGGCGCCGGCCTCGGCCCCGCGTCCGCGCTGAGTCGCGGTTTGCGGTTGGCCTGCGCGTGACTAGACTCCGGGAGGTCTCCTTCGCCTCCCGGCTCCGATGATCCTCGTCCTCGACAACTACGACAGCTTCACCTACAACCTCGTCCAGTACCTGGGCGAGTTGGGGGCGAACCCCGTCGTCTACCGGAACGACGCCCTCTCGGTCGAATCGGCCCTGGGACTCGCGCCGGATGCGATCGTGATCTCACCGGGACCGGGAGAGCCGCGCGATGCGGGTATCTCTATTCCCCTCATCCGGGCCGCGGCCGGCGCGGTCCCCCTGCTCGGGGTCTGCCTCGGGCACCAGGGGATCGGGGAGGCGTTTGGCGGGCGGGTGGTGCGGGCGGGGCGACTCATGCACGGCAAAACCACCGAGGTGACCCACCTGGGCACCGACCTCTTCGAGGGGGTGGCCAATCCGCTGACCGTGATGCGCTACCACTCCCTGGTCGTCTCGCCCACCGACTTCCCGGCGGAACTCGAGATCACCGCCTGGTCGATGGATCGCCCCCGGGCCCAGGAGATCATGGCTCTCCGGCACCGGACCCACCCCATTTTCGGGGTGCAATTCCACCCCGAGTCGATCGCCACCGAGAGCGGGAAGGCGCTGCTCCAGAACTTCCTGCGGCTGGCCGCGGAGTTCCGTGCGAGCCGGTCCGAGGCTGTCGCCTAACCCCTTGACCAATCAGGCTATAGCGTCTACGATCCATTCCCCTCCCGCTGCGGCATGAGTTTTGACACGGCCGCGCCCCGCTGTTAGCTTCGGTGATGCGCGTCCTCGGTGTCATCCCGGCCCGACTCGGTTCGACTCGCCTCCCTCACAAACCGCTTCAGCTCCTGGCCGGAGAGCCCTTGGTGACCCGGGTGATTCAGCGTGTGCGCCAGCTGGGACTGGTTCAGGACCTCGTGGTCGCGACGGATTCCACGATGGTGGCACGGGTGGCCGAGCTCTCGGGGGTGCGGGCGGTGATGACGCGGGACCACGCATCCGGTACCGAGCGCGTCGCCGAGGTGGCCGAGCGGGCCGAATTCTCGGGACACGATGTCGTGGTGAACATCCAGGGGGATGAGCCGTTCCTGCCGCACGCCGCGCTCGAGGGGGCCCTCGCGCGGGTGGCCTCGGGGGACGACATCGGGACCGCCGCGGCCCCGCTCGAGGCGGAGGAGGCGGACGATCCGGCGCGGGTGAAGGTGGTGACCGACGCGGCGGGGCGGGCGCTCTACTTCTCCCGCGCACCCATCCCCTTCCGGCGGGACCGGCGGGCCGCCGCGGGCGATCTCTACTGGCAGCACCTCGGGGTCTACGCCTACCAGCGCGAGGCGCTGGCCCAGTGGACCCGGCTGCCGCCGGTCCCGGCGGAGGAGGCGGAGCGGCTGGAACAGCTCCGGGCACTGCATCACGGGCTCACCATCGGTGTGGCCCGGCTCACGACTCCCGCGCAGCCCGGCGTCGACACCGCCGACGACCTGCGCCGCGCGGAAGCCCACTGGTTCGAACAGGAGGCGTTGCGATGACCAACGGGACCAACACCACCAAGTACATCTTCGTCACCGGCGGCGTGGTCTCGTCGCTGGGCAAGGGCATCGCCGCGGCCTCGCTCGGCCGGCTCCTGGTGGAACGGGGTCTCTCGGTCACGATGCAGAAGTTCGACCCCTACATCAACGTGGACCCGGGGACGATGTCCCCCTTCCAGCACGGCGAGGTCTACGTCACCGACGACGGCGCCGAGACCGACCTCGACCTCGGCCACTACGAGCGCTTCATCGATCGTTCCCTCTCCCAGCAGAACAACATCACCACCGGCCGGATCTACTCGACCGTCATCAGCAAGGAGCGCCGGGGAGAGTACCTCGGCAGCACCGTCCAGGTCATCCCCCACATCACCGACGAGATCAAGAACGCCATCAAGCGCACCGCGCCCGGCCAGGACGTGGTGATCACCGAGATCGGCGGAACCGTCGGGGACATCGAATCGCTGCCGTTCCTCGAGGCGATCCGTCAGTTCCGCCAGGAGGTCGGGCGGGACAACGCCCTCTTCCTGCACCTCACCCTGGTGCCCTATATCGCGGCCGCCGGCGAGCTCAAGACCAAGCCGACCCAGCATTCGGTGCGCGACCTGATGCAGATCGGGATCCAGCCCGACATCCTGATCTGCCGGAGCGAGCAGCCGATCAGCTCCGACATCAAGCGGAAGATCGCCGGGTTCTGCAACGTCGACTTCGACTGCGTGATCGAAAGTCCCGACGTCGCCTCGATCTACGAGATCCCGCTCCGCTTCCGGGAGCAGGGGTTCGATCGCGTGGTCTGCGAGCGTCTGCGCCTCGAGACGAAGGAACCCGATCTCACCAGCTGGAAGGCCATGGTGGAGCGGATCCTCCATCCGAAGCACAAGGTCCGGATTGCCGTGGTGGGGAAGTACACCGACCTGCACGACGCCTACAAGTCGGTGGGGGAAGCCCTGATCCACGGCGGCATCGCCAACGATGCCGGCGTCGAGGTCCACTGGCTCTCCAGCGATGCGTTCACCGACCAGGCGGCCGCGGGGCGCCTCCTCGAGGGTATGGACGGCCTGCTGGTGCCCGGCGGCTTCGGGATCCGCGGCATCGACGGGATGATCGAGGCGATCCGCTGGGCCCGGGAGAACCAGCTGCCGTTCTTCGGTATCTGTCTCGGTCTCCAGATCGCCGTGATCGAGTTCGCCCGCCATGTCTGCGGGATGTCCGAGACGACCAGCACCGAGTTCGAGCCGGAGTGCGAGTCGCCGGTCATCGCCATCATGGCGAACCAGCGCGAGGTGAAGGACCTGGGGGGCACGATGCGGCTCGGGGCCTACGCCGCCCGGCTCCGCCCGGGCTCGCGCGCCGCACAGGCCTACGGCACCCAGACCATCAGCGAGCGGCATCGCCACCGGTGGGAAGTGAACAACGCCTACCGCGACGTGCTGGCGGAGCATGGCCTGCGTCTCTCGGGCCAGTCCCCCGACGGCGGGCTGGTGGAGATGGTCGAGTTGCCGGATCACCCCTGGTTCCTCGGCTGCCAGTTCCACCCGGAGCTCAAGTCGCGACCCAATCGCCCGCACCCGCTCTTCGCGGCCTTCGTCGGCGCGGCGCTCGCCCGGCACCAGCGGCCCCAGACCCCCGCCGCGCCGCTGGTGGGCAGCGTCCGCTGATCGCATGGGCTGGTCCTTCGGCAGCGCCCCGTTCCTGATCGCCGGCCCCTGCGTGGTCGAGGATGGAGCGGTGCTGCCGGCCGTGGCGGAGACGCTGGCGCGCCTCCAGGTGACCCTCGGGGTTCCGGTGTGCTTCAAGGCGTCGTTCGACAAGGCCAACCGGGCGCGACTCGACGCGCCCAGAGGGCCCGGCCTCGAGGCCGGCCTCGACGCGCTGGCTGCGATCCGGCGCGACTTCGGCCTGCCGGTCCTGACCGACGTCCACGAGACCGACCAGGTCGCGGCGGCCGCGCGGGTGGTCGATGCGCTCCAGATCCCGGCCTTCCTGTGCCGCCAGACCGACCTGCTGGTGGCCGCGGGACGGACCGGACTGCCGGTCAACATCAAGAAGGGCCAGTGGCTCGCCGCCGAGGCGATGAGCGGGGCGGTGGAGAAGGTGCGGTCGGGGGGAACCCGGGACGTCGCCGTGACCGAACGAGGCACCAGCTTCGGATACGGCGACCTGATCGTCGACATGCGGAACTTCGCGCGCCTCCGCGCCGCCACCGGCGTGCCGGTGATCTTCGACGCGACCCACGCCGTGCAGCAGCCCGGCCTGGGACCGGGCGGCAGCAGCGGCGGGGCGCGCGACCAGGTGCCGGCGCTCCTCGCCGCCGCGGCCGCCGCCGGGGCGGACGGCTTCTTCCTCGAGACGCACCCCGCGCCGGAGCGGGCCCCGAGTGACGCCGCCACCCAGTGGCCCCTCGGCCGCCTCGAGGAGCTCCTCCGCCGCACCCTCGAGATCTGGCACGCCGCCCGGGCCGCCGGCCCGGTGATGTTCGGCGACCGGAGCCGGCCGGCATGATCGACCCGGCCCTCGCGGGACGGATCAAGCTGCTCGGGCTCGACGTCGATGGCGTCATCACCAACAACGCCATCTACCTCGGCCTGGTGAACGACCAGCGGATCGAGTTCAAGCAGTTCGACATCCAGGATGGCCTGGCGATGGGCCTCGCGCGGCGGATGGGACTCACCCTCGCCTGGGTCAGCGGGCGCTACTCGGATGCCACCATCCTGCGCGCCACTGAGCTGCATGTCGACGAGCTGATCCAGGACCGCAACGCCCGCAAGGTCCCGGGAATGACCGAGATGCTCCTCCGGCGAGGGATCGGCTGGGACGAAGTCGCCTTCCTGGGCGATGACCTCGCCGATATCCCGGTGATGCGCCGGGTCGGCCTGCCGATGGCCGTGGCGAATGCGGTCCCCGAGGTGAAGGCGCTCGCTGCCTACACCACGACGGCCCGGGGCGGTGCGGGGGCGGTACGGGAAGCGATCGAGGCGCTGTTCCGGGCCCAGGGCCGCTGGGATGCCGCCGTGAAGACCTATCTCGAGGACCGGGGAGAAGCGTGGTGAGGATACGGCTCGGTGCAGTGATCCTGGGCATCCTGGCGGCCGTCGCGTGCCGGGATGACGGCGTCCGCCCGAATACCACGGCCACGGCCGCGGACTCCGCCGACCAGATCCTCGAGTCGATGGACTTCAACCTGACCACCGACGGGATCCGGCGTACCCGTGTCCTGGCCGACACCGCGTACCTGTACGAGTCGACCCAGCTTGCCCGGCTCAAGGCGGTGAAGGTCACCTTCTACGACGCCAACGGCATCGAGCGCTCGACCGTGGTCGGGGACTCGGGACTCTACCAGATGCGGGACGGCTCGATGGAGGCCTGGGGACACGTGGTGGGCACGACGCCCGACGGGAAGAAGCTCCAGTGCGACCAGTTGCGCTACGATGCGCGGAAGCACGAGATCTCCTCGACCACGCCGTTCATCTTCGACAAGCCGGGTGAGCCGGGGCAGCACCTGACCGGCAACGGGTTCGTCTCCGACCCGGAGTTCGCCAACGTGCGCGCCACCCAGCCCAAGGGCCGAGAGGTCCCCGGGCAGGCCGGTGGCGGCTTCCTGCTCCCGGGCCAGCAGTGAGAAGGGTCGGGTTCGCCCTGCTCGCGGGATTCGCGGCGGCCGCGGAGGCCGCCGCGCAGCAGCCCGTCAAGCCGGCGCCGAAGGCGCGCAGTTGTGTCTTCGCCGTCGACTATGTCGGCAACACCGGCAGCCAGCAGGTGATCGGGGCGGACACCAACTACTACGCCGGTGGCGGGGTACGGCTCAGTTGTGCCGGGACCTCGATCCGGATGTCGAGCGACAGCCTGATCTCGATGCAGCGCAGCGGCCTGGTCTACTTCATCGGGCACGTGAAGTACCGTGATTCCTTGATCACCATGGATGCCGATCGCGGCACCTACTACCGCAACGCGGACCGCTGGGAAGCGCGCGGCAACGTGGTGACAGAGAACCTGGAGAACGGCTCGACCCTGACCGGCCCGTCGCTCGACTACTACCGGGCGCTCCCCGGTACTCGCGACACCGCCGAGCTCTACGCCGTCGGGCGGCCGACCATCAAGTCGGTCACCACCGACTCGGCGGGGAAGCGGGGCGAGCCCTACGTGATCGTCGGCGACCGGGTGCGCATCAAGGGCAACGACCGCACCTGGGCCGGCGGCAATGTGACAATCAACCGGAGTGACTTCGCCGCGAAGGGCGACTCGCTCTTCCTCGACAGTGGCGCCGGCAATTTCGGGGTCCTGGTCGGCCAGACCCAGATGCCCGAGATGCGCGGTCTGGGGAAGGATTCCTTCAACCTGACCGGCGAGCGGATCGAACTGACGCTCGAGAAGCGCGAGATCACCTACGTGAAGGCCCTCGGCGAGGGGCATGCGGTCAGCGCACAGATCGACCTCGTGGCGGACACGATCGGCCTCGACGTCGACCACCGGGCGCTGGTCCAGACCCTCGCCTGGGGCCAGGGCATCAGGCCCCGGGCCCTGGCCACCGACTATGAGGTTCGGGGGGACAGCATCGCCTTCGACACCCCGGGGCAGCTGCTCACGCAGCTGCGGTCGTTCCGGAAGGCCTGGGTGGGCGGTAAACCCGACACGGCAGCGCGGGTACTCGTCGACAGCACCGTGCCAGGGAAACCGAGAGTGGACAGCCTGGGGCACGAACGGGACTGGATGTCGGGCGACACCGTGGTCGCCACCTTCGGCCAGTGGGACTCGGCGGGCACGAAGCGCACGAGGCTCGAGCGCCTCGAGGCATCGGGCTCGGCCCGCTCCTACTACCGGGTCGCGGAGTCGAAGATCCCGGGCGGCCTGCCGTCGATCAACTATTCGCGGGGAGACCGGATCGCCGTGACCATGAAGCCGGCGGGGCAGCGGGGCGTCGACCGGGTGGACATCCACGGCCAGGTGGACGGCATCTATCTCGAGCCGCTCCCGGTCGTGGCGCCCGACACGACCAAGGCGCCCAAGCCGGGCCGGAGGAGCCGGTGAGCGACATGCTGGACCGCCTGGCCGAACGGGACCCGTCGGTCCCGCTCGCGCTCGCGGCCATCGTGCGGGACGCGGGCGAGGATGGCGCGGTCGACCTCGCCACCCTGGGCCCCTCCTACCGCGAGACCGTCATTGCGGCGCGCACCGAGGCGGACGAAGCGGGACCCGAACTGTCGAGCGACGAGGTGCACGAGAACCTCACCCGCTCGGTCCTTCCGCGGCTCGCGGACGAGGGGTGGATCGCGCCGAACCCGGCGGAAGAATGGTCCCGGGTGATGGCGGTCGGGCCCTGGTGGGACACCGCGCGACACGACCGGACCAGCACCCGGGCACGTCTCCTCGATGCCGGGATCCAGGGCATGCGCCGCCGGGCCAGCCGCTCGCAGCCCGGCGCCGGCCCCGTGGCGGGTGGCAGCGTGCTCGAGGGGACCGGGCTCGAGAAGAGCTTCAAGCGCCGCAAGGTGGTGGACAACGTCGGCGTGCACGTCCAGCAGGGTGAGATCGTGGGGCTCCTCGGTCCCAACGGTGCCGGGAAGACCACGACCTTCTACCTCATCACCGGGCTGATCCGCCCCGATCGCGGCACGGTCACGCTGGATGGTGAGGACCTGACCAGTGCCCCGATGTACCGCCGCGCCCGGAAGGGGCTCGGCTACCTGGCGCAGGAACCGAGCGTGTTCCGGAAGCTCACGGTCGAGGAGAACATCCTCGCGATCCTGGAGACGCTCGATCTCTCGCGCCAGGAACGGAAGGAGCGGCTGGAGACCCTGCTCGACGAACTGTCCATCAAGCACCTGCGGAAGAGCAAGGCGTACTCGCTCTCCGGCGGCGAGCGACGGCGCCTCGAGATCACCCGGGCACTCGTCACCCGGCCCAAGTTCATGCTGCTCGACGAGCCGTTCGCCGGAGTCGACCCGATCGCCGTGCACGACATCCAGACCATCGTGGCAGGGCTCCGGCATCGCGGCATCGGCGTCCTGATCACCGACCACAACGTGGAACAGACGCTCGACATCGTGGATCGCGCCTACATCATGTTCGAGGGGAAGGTCCAGGTGTCCGGCCCGGTGCGCGACCTGGTCTTCGATGACCGGGTGGCGCAGCTGTATCTCGGGCCCACCCTGACCGCGCGGCTGCGCGCGCGCCTGGAGTCGGCGGCATGAGAACCGGTCTCTCCCAGCATACCTCCCTGCGGCAGGACCTGCGGATCAATCCGCGGTTGTACCAGGCCATGGACATGCTGTACATGCCCATGATGGACCTGCAGCAGCACCTGAAACAGGAGCTCCTCACCAATCCCTTCCTCGAGCTGGTGGAGCCGGAGGAAGAGGACGTGACCCAGGGCGACCAGACGCCCACGAAGGAAGAGGAGAAGGAGAAGGTCAAGGAAGAGAACGAGACCGACTGGGAGGAGATCCTCCTCAACGGCTTCGAGGTGTCGGGCGGCGCGCGAGAGGAGTACGAGGAGAAGGAGTACACCGAGCCGGTGACGGTCGAGTCGGCCGACCTGATCGATCACCTGCGCGAGCAGCTGATGCTGATGGACCTCTCCCCCCGGCAGCAGCTCCTCTCCGAGGAGTTCCTCGGGAACATCAAGGAGGACGGCTACCTCGCCGCCACGACCGAGGAGATCCTCAAGCAGGTCAACGACCTGCTCGAGGGCCACGCCGCCAGCCGGCTCCCGCCCTCCCCCGGGGACGAGGAGGACGAGGGCGAGGAGGAGCGTGACTTCGACGACGACGAGGCCGCCCCGGGCGGATACTCGGCGAGCGCCTTCCTCTCGCCCGAGCAGAGCATCGAGCACACGCTGGAGCAGCCGGCCGCGCCGGTGATGGTCCCGGCGGAGGCGGCGCCCGTGCCGGCTCCGGTGGCGCCCGCCGCGCCCGCCAAGCCGGCCATCCCGTACTTCACGATGGCCGAAGTGGAGGAGATGCTCAAGATCCTCCAGCGGCTCGATCCGCCGGGCGTCGCCGCGCGCGATCTCCGGGAGTGCCTCCTGATCCAGCTCGAGGACCGCAAGGAGACCGACACGCTGACCTACCGGCTGGTGAAGGAGGCCTTCCCCGACCTCATCGCGCACCGCTGGAACGACCTCGGCCGCCGCTTCGGTGTCGAGCCCTCGGCGGTGCAGACCGCCGCGGACCAGCTCGCGAGGCTCGATCCCAAGCCCGGGCTCAAGCACTCGAGCGGCGGGGACGGGTACGTCATTCCCGACCTGGTCGTGGAGAAGGTCGACGGGCAGTACCGGGTCTTCCTCAACGACACCGGCGTGCCCCGGCTCCGCCTGTCGCGGAGCTACCAGGCGCTCGCGCGTGACAAGAAGAAGTTCACCCCCGAGCACCGCGAGTTCATCGCCTCGCGGATGAACAGCGCCAACTGGCTGATCCAGGCCATCGAGCAGCGGCGGCAGACGATGCTCAAGGTGATGAACTTCATCGTCGACCGGCAGCGGGACTTCTTCGAGAAGGGAATCGAGTACCTCAAGCCTCTCACCCTCCGCGAGGTCGCGGAGGTGATCAACATGCACGAATCCACCGTGAGCCGGGTGACCAACGAGAAGTTCGTGCAGACCCCGCGCGGGGTGCTGCCCCTGAAGTTCTTCTTCTCGAGCGCCCTCTCCACCGCCTCCGGCGAGGATGCCAGCGCCCGCTCCATCCGCGCCAAGCTCCAGAAGATGGTGGCGGAGGAGTCCACCGCGAACCCGCTGACCGACCAGCAGATCGTGCACCTCTTCCAGGAACAGGGAATCAAGATCGCCCGCCGCACCGTGGCCAAGTATCGCGACCAGCTCGGGATCCTGCCCGCCAGAATGCGGAAGCGGGTATGACCACCGAGGTGCCGATCGACGTCAGCCTCCTGGTGCCGGCCAAGGACGAGGCCGAGAATCTCCCCGAGTTCGTCCGCCTGTGCGGCGAGCACCTGGGAGGCCGGTCGTTCACCTTCGAGGTCGTGATCGTGAACGACGGGTCGCGGGACCGCTCTCCCGAGGTCCTGGCCGACCTCGCGCGGACATACCACTTTCTCCGGGTCGTGACTCACCGGCGGCAGCGCGGCATCGCCGATGCCCTCACCTCCGCCGGGGCGGTCGCCCGGGGGGACATCTTCGTCTTCTATCCGGCAGACCTGCAGTACCATCCACAGGACGTGCCGACGCTGGTCGAGCCGATTCTCGCGGGCGAGGCGGATATCGTCACCGGCACCAAGCAGGGCAAGTACGAGAAGGCCTTCGTCTCCGGGGTCTACAACCGGCTCTGCCGCTTCCTGTTCGGCCTCAACGTCAGCGATCTCAACTCGGTGAAGGCCTACCGGCGTGAGGTGCAGCTGGGTCACCCGCTGCGCCCCGACTGGCATCGCTACATGGTCGTCGTGGCGGCGGCCGACGGCTTCCGCCTCACCAGCCGGCCGGTCCCGCTCTATCCGCGGGTGGCCGGCGTCTCGAAATTCACGTGGCGGCGGATCCCGATCGGGGTGCTCGATCTCCTCTCCGTCTGGTTCCAGCTCCGCTTCGGTCGCAAGCCGCTGCTCTTCTTCGGCGTCGCGGGGGCGGTCCTGTTCCTGATCGGGTTCGTCGTCGGCGTCATTGCCCTGGTGATGCGCTTCGGCTATGGGATCGGCTTCCGGCCGTTCCTCAACCTGGTCGAGACCATGGTGATCTCGGGCATCGCCCTCTTCGGGTTCGGCTTCATCGGCGAGATGATCGCCGGCCTGCGCGAGGAACTGCGCGATGTCTCCCGGCGGCAGGTGCCGCCCGCCGATTGATCGTCCGAACGGACCCGGTCGGATGCGCATCCTGGTCGCGGCGCACAACTACCCGCGCTTTGCCGGCGATCCCGCCGGCGCCTATGTGCGAAAGCTCGCCCTCGGCTTTGCCCGGCGGGGCCACCAGGTCGCCGTCGTGGTGCCGCATGCCCCCGGCGCGGCCGAGCGCGAGGCGGAGCAGGGGGTGGCCGTCGAGCGTTTTCGCTATGCCCCGGAGCGGTTCGAGCGGATCGGGTACCGCGGCGATGCTCGCGTCGGGCGCCTGCTGCTTGCGCCCGCGGTGCTCGCGCTCCCCCCGTATCTCTGGGGCTTCCGGCGCGCGATTCGCCGCCTGGCCGGCGAGTTCCGCCCCGATGTGGCCCACGCCCACTGGTGGTTCCCCGCGGGCTGGCTCGCGAGCGGAGCCGGGGTGCCCCTCGTGGTGACGAGCCACGGCAGTGATGCCCGGCTCCTCGAGCGGGGCGGGATCCTTCGCCGCGTGGGCCGGCGGGTGGCCGCACGCGCCGCCCGATGGACGGCGGCCTCCCGCTTCCTGGCCCGGGACATCGAACGACAGCTCGCCCTCGGCGAGGGGGCCGTCGCCGTGACGCCGATGCCGGTCGACCTCGACCTCTTCGCCGCCGGCCGCGCGACCCCCAAGGCCGATCCGCCCCGGATCCTCTTCGCCGGGAATCTGGTCCCCAGCAAAGGCGTCGACGTCCTCATCCGCGCGGTGGCGACGCTGCGCGACCGCGGGATCGCCTGCGAACTGCGCATCCTGGGCAGCGGGCCGGCTCGCGAGGCGTTGCAGCGCGATATCACCGCGCTCGGGCTCGAGGGCCTCGCCACGATCTCGCCGTTCCTCCCCCAGTCGCGGATGCCTGCGGAGTATGGGGCCGCCACGGTCACCGTGCTCACGAGCCGCGGGCAGGCCGAGGGGCTCGGGCTGGTCCTGGTGGAGGCTCTCCTCGCCGGCTCCGCCGTGGTCGGGACACCGGCCGGCGGGATCCCCGAGGTCGTGGAGGATGGAGTGACCGGACTCCTCACGCCGGACGGCGAGCCCCAGGCCCTCGCCGATCGCCTCGCGAGACTCCTGCAGGACGCCGACTATCGAAACCGCCTCACGGAGCAGGGCGCCGCGCGGGTCAGCGCGACGTATGCCCTGGACTCCGCCGTCGACCGATTTCTCTCCCTGTTCGATGCCGCCGTACACCGTCCAAGTCGCCACTGAGCCGCCCGCCGGCTGGCAGGACCTGGCCCGCGACCACGGGAATTTCTATCATGACGCCCGCTGGATCAGCGGGCTCGCCGCGTGCCTGCGGTACCGGACCCACTGGATCACCGCCGCGAGCCACGACCGTCTCCAGGCCGGTCTCGCCGTCGCGGAGGTGCCGAGCCTGACCGGCGGCCGCCGCCTGGTGAGCTACCCCTTCAGCTTCATCGCGGGGCCGATCGCGACGGAGGAAGCCGCCGCGCACGCGGTGCTCGAGCGGGCGAAGGCGCTGGTGCCCGAACGGAAGGCCCGTCGCCTCGAGGTCAAGGCGCTCGGTCCCGGGTTCGCCCCGGCGCCGGGCTTCCAGCGGTCGGAGCGGTACACCACCTACCGCATCTCGCCGGAAGGCGGCGAGCAGTCGGTCTGGAAGCGCCTCGACCGCACCAGCGTCCAGCAACGCATCCGCAAGGGCGAGAAGGCCGGGGTCGAGGTGGTGATGGGGACCACCGAGGCCGACTGGCTCGCGATGGCGGGCCTCGAGGAGGCGGTGCAGCAGGGGCATGGTGTGCCGGCGCCCCCGAGGCGCTTCTTCACCGGCCTGCTCCGCGGGTTGCAGCAGGAGGGGCTGGTGGACCTCTATCTCGCCCGCATTCCGGATGGCCGGATCGCGGCCGGCTTCGTGATGTACAAGGGGCCGCGCGACTGGATCTACGCCCTGAGCGCCTCCGACCCGGCGCTGGTCAAGGACTACCGGCCCACCCACGTGCTCCTCTGGACGGGCCTCAAGGCCGCCGTCGCCGCCAACGTCGTGCTCGACCTGGGCCGCACCGCGCCCGAGCAGGCCAGCCTGGCGGACTTCAAGCTGCGCTGGGGTTCCACCACGGTGCCGCTGGTCTATGATTATTTCCCGTCGGCGGGTGGCCTCAACCAGGCCCGCCGTGACACCGGGACCCTGGCCCTCGCCGCCAAGGTGTGGAGCAGGCTCCCCCGGGGTGTGGCCCGCATGGGCTCCGCTCTCTTCCGGTATCTCGGGTAGGGCATGGATTTCTTCTGGCGGCTCCGCAAGAAGGTGCTCAAGCGCTGGGCCCGGAACGCGTTCTTCCCGGCCTGGCGGGTCCTGCTGCTCCGCTGGTGCGGCTTCGCCATCGGTCGCGACGTCTACATCGCCGACGATATCATCATCGCCGAAGAGCTGCGGAGTCGCGGCCTCATCACCATCGGCGACCGGGTCAGCATGGCCCCGCGCGTGACCCTGGTGACCACCTCGCACCCCAACAACTCGCTGATCCGCCCCTTCGCGCCGGAGAAGACCGGCCCGATCGTCATCGAGGCCGACGTCTGGCTCGGCGCCGGCGTCGTGGTGCTGCCCGGCGTCACCATCGGTCGGGGCGCCATTGTCGGCGCCAACAGCGTCGTGACCAGCGACGTCCCGCCGCTGCACATCGTCGCCGGACAACCCGCCAAGACACTCCGGGTCCTGACCCCACCACCGGGCTGGTCGTGATCCGCGCGCGTCTCGACGGCGATCCAACCGCGGCGGAGCGGTGGGCCTTCGACCTGCTGGTCGATCTCGCGCGCCTGGTTCCGGCCACCGACGACAGCCGCGGGGGGGTCACCGCCACCGTGGGGGACGCCGGCTCGCACGACGTCGTCGCCGAGCCGGGAGCCGTCCGGATCGGCCGCGGCCTCCTCGATCACGTCGTCCGCCTCGGCGGCGCCGCGGCGGAACAGCGGACCGCCGCGCGGGACCGCCACGGGCGGATTCCCGCTTCCGAGAATCCCGCCGTGGCGGAGCGCACCGAGCGGACGCTGCCGCTGCAGGAAGCCGCCGAGACGCTCGTGTCCGCTGTTCGTCGGGCGGCGGGCGGGGGCCCGGTCCTCCGGGCCAAGCCATGGCCGTCGGGACATCGCTGGGCCGCCGCGATCACCCACGACCTCGACATCGTGTCCGGGTGGCCGCTCTTCGCCGCGCTCCGGTGGGCCGAGCTGGTGCGGAAGGGCGAGGTCGCCCGCGCCGCCCAGGCGGTGGCCGCCGCCACCGCCGGCCTTACCGGCAGCCCGGTGCGCCAGAGCCTGGCGCGGATTCTCGAGATCGAGCGAGCCGCCGGGGTGCGCGCCACCTGGTT
>DASZPT010000404.1:0-8126 GCA_035549935.1 Gemmatimonadales bacterium | reverse complement strand
TTCTTGGCGGCCTTCTTGGCCGGCTTCTTCGCCGCCTTCTTCTTCGGAGCGGCCTTCTTCTTCGGCCTGGCTGCCGGCTTCGGAGCTGCGGCCGGAGCGGCGGCGGGGGTCTCTGCCGCCGGGGCGGGGGCCGCCGGGGGCTCGAATGGGGTGGGCGCGGGATCCATCCACCCGGAATCCGTCCAGCTCATCTCCATATCGTGCAGCTCGGCCATGGGCTTCCTCCAGAGACTGCCGCGGCGAGACACCCGCCGCCGGTGCGCGGGCATTGCAGCCCGTCACGTAAAACAGGGACGCTGCAAAGATGCACTTCTTCCGCTCTTGTGCAAGGCGTGGCAACGCACACATAACTAGCGGAGCACATCACTCTCCCAGACGACAGTCGCACCACCGTGCGCGGCAAACCCGGACCGGAAAGGTGGCCGTACGTGAATCTGCTCCAAGGCCGTAACATGTTGTCTGTGAGTCGGTTACGGGCATTGATCGTGGTCGCGGCGTTCGCCGCGCCGCTCTCCGCACAGAACAGAAGCGACTCCCTCACCAGGCCGATCACGCCGTCGTCCTTCGGCATCGAGTTCGAGGGTCCGGCACGCGCCGGCGCCTACGTAAGTGCGATCGGCCGCCGGGCGATTGCGATGGGAACCGAACAGGGAGGATTCGAGATCTGGGCCTGGCCGCTCAAGCTGCTTCACGGGTTCGAGCTTCGCTTCCAGACGCCGCTGTTCAACGAGCCGCTGGCGGGACGGCGCCTGGCGCGCCGGGTGGAGGTGACCCCCACCGGGCCGGTGATCACCTACACCCACCCCGCCTTCACGGTGCGGCAGCGGGTCTTCGCCGCGGTGGACCAGCCGGTGGTGATCATGCTGCTGGATGTGGATGCAGTGCGGCCGGTCGAGGTGCTGGCCGAGTTCATCTCCGACCTGACCCTCGCGTGGCCGGGCGCGGTGGGCGGCCAGTACGTCTACTGGGACCAGGAGACGAAGGCGTTCATCCTTTCCGAAAGCCAGCGGAAGCTGAATGCGCTCGTGGGGAGTCCCTTCACCGTCTCGGCCACCAATCAGCCGGCGCACGATGTCCCGGATGCGCCCAGCCAGCTTCGCATCCGGATAGGAGACTCGACCCAGGCGATCATGCCCCGCCCGGGCGAGCCGGCCGGCACCCTGACCCCCCTCCACGTGCGCGGGATTCCGATCGTCATCGTGGGCGGGGCCTTCTCCCGTGACAGTGCGAAGGCGCTCTACCGCTCGGCGCTGGCCGGGATCCCGAGGCTCTACCAGGAACGGGAGGCCCATGCCCGCGAGGTGCTGGCGCACTCGCTCCAGGTCTCGTCACCGGACGCCGGGTTCAACCGCGCCATGCGCTGGGCGGCGCTCAACCTCGACGAGGCGCTCGCGTGCAATCCCGATCTCGGCTGCGGGACCGTGGCCGGATACGGGCCCAGCGAGTCCCGGGGCGCCCGTCCGGGATTCGCGTGGTATTTCGGGGGGGATGCGGCGGTGAACTCGCTCGGCATGGACGCGACCGGGCAGTTCGACCTCGCGCGCCAGGGGCTCGAGTTCTTCGCGAAGTACCAGTCGGCCGACGGGAAGATCCCCCATGAGATCTCGCAGAGCGCCGGCCGGATCCGCTGGTTCGAGGACTACCCCTATGCGTTCTACCACGCCGATACCACGCCCTACTGGATCCTCGCCTGGGGAGAGTACTGGAAGGCCTCGGGCGACCTCGCCACGATCCGGCGGATGTGGCCGGCGATCCAGCGTGCCTGGCAGTGGTGCAAGGGGACGGTCGATCCGGGCACCGGGCTCATGCTCAACAGCAAGGGCGGGCTGGGGGCGGTGGAGGTGGGCGACCTGGGCGTTGGCGTCGAGTCGGACATCTACTTGAGCGCCGTCTGGGTCGAGGCGCTCGATCGGCTGGCGCGGATGGCGGAGGCGGTCCGGGTCCCGGACAGGAAACCGGGGGCACGGGGCGGGAAGCCCGCCGGCGACCCGGTCGCGATCGAGGCCCGGACACTCCGGGAGCGGGCCCTCGCGACCCTGCGGACCCGATTCTGGCTGCCGGAGCAGCGGCTGTATGCCTTCGCGCTCCTGAGCGGGGGCGCAGTGCGGCCGGAGCTCACGGTATGGCCCGCGACGGCGATGAGCTTCGGGCTCTTCGAGGATGAGCCGGGCATGCAGGGGGCATCGGCCCTCGCGGGGTCGGCCCTGGTGACGGACTGGGGGACACGATCGCTCGGCGCCACCAGCGCGCTGTTCGATCCGCTGCACTACAACAACGGCACCGTCTGGCCCTTTGTCACCGGCTTCGACGCGCTGGCGCAGTACCGCTACCGGAACCCCGTGGCGGGCTTCCAGCTGCTCCAGGCCCTCGTGGGCACGGGATCGGTGCAGGGGCTGGGGCGGAATCCGGAGGTCCTGAGCGGCACCCAGGACGAGCCGCTCGAGACGGCCGTACCCCAGCAGTTCTTCGGGACCTCGTTCCTCCCGACGGTGTTCGTGCGGGGGATGCTGGGGTGGGAGCCGGATGCCGCCGGCCTGACGGCGCGGCTCGCGCCACAGCTCCCGGCGGAGTGGGACAGCCTCGCGGCAGGGAACCTCGCGCTCGGCGACCGGCGCTACGACGTGCGGATCCTCCGCGGTCCCGGGACCCTCCGCATCATGGTGCACCGCTCGGCGGGAAGCGCGGTGGCGGACACGATCATCGTCGCGCCGCATCTCCCGCCCGGCGCGCGCGTCACCGCGGTCCGGTCGGAGAATGCCCTGCAGCCCGCGCCGCTCCCGATGGAGGGTGCGCGGAGCACCGTGGTCGAGGCGCGGGTCCTCATGACCCGGGATGCCGATGTCACCATCGAGTACCTGCCGGGATACGAGGTGCTCCTCCCGCCGGTGACGGCGGAACGTGGGGACCGATCCACCGGGATCCGGCTGGTCGACCTCCGTCGGGTTCGGGACTCGGTTGTCGTTCTACTGGATGGGCCGGCCGGTACCACGGCGAACATCAGGGTGCGCCACGGGACAGAACGCCTGGTGCCGGTCCGGTTCCCCGAGCCCGGGGATCGGGTGGACGGCTACAGCCGGGCGGAGATCGTGGCAGGATTCTGAGCCGGCGGAAAGGCGGTTGCGGCGATGGGCATGACGCTGGTGATGAAGCCGTCGAAGCTCGCCTGGAGCAACTTCCAGGTGGTCAACGATCCCATCCTGGAGAACGGCCAGAAGCGCTCGGCGAAGGTCGACTTCACCTACGAGTATCCCGACTACACCCCGGTCAGGAAGGACGGCAAGTTCGCCCTGCCGGACAGCATCACGCTCACCATCGAGCCGGACGCGCGGATCTGGAAGGACTCGGAGGCGCGGAAGGACAAGGCCAAGGCCGCGGACCTGCTGACCCATGAGCAGTTCCACTACGACGTCGCGCACGCCATCGGGCGGGTGGTGCTCATGCATATGTGGAAGCTGCGGGCCGACAGCGAGGCGCTGCTCAAGGCCGGGCTGGACCTGCTGCTCACCCGGCATTTCGAGACGCGCGCGGGGCTCATCCAGCGGCGCTACGATCTCGAGACCCGCCACGGGCAGGACAAGCACTATCAGCGGATCTGGAGTCGGCTGATGGAGCAGACCCTGGCGAACCCGAACGCGACGATGATCGGCGGGTACTGGCTGTAGGCCCTCCTCGCAGGCCGCCCCGGAGGTTGGCATTTGCCGATCCCCCCATAGTACTGTCAACTTCCTGTCGCTCTAACTTATTGTAAACAATAGCGTTAAATAGGCAGGTGTCGTGGTCTGGCCCTTGCTGCCGGTGACTCCTATCACCGGAGGCAGCCAAGTCATGACTCGCTCGACAGTTGTCATCGCCACGCTCGCGTTCCTCGGCGCCGCCCCCCTCGCGGCCCAGAACGTCACCGAGCTGTACGTCACTCCCGATACCCTGCGGATCGAGTCCGGCGAGCGCCAGGGACTCACGGTCCAGGCCTTCGACGAATCCGGCAACGCCATCCTGGCCATCAAGTTCAGGACCCAGGACAGCACGGTCGCGAGGATCGCCTCCAACGGAACCGTGACGGCCGGGCGGCGGGGACGCACCCTGCTCACCGTCCAGGCGGGTCAGAAGTCCCGGAACGTCGTGGTGCTCGTGAGCGGTGGGGCGGAATCGCAGGCGGTGGTGACGAAGCCGGCCGGTTCGGGCGCGGTCACCGCGGTCGCGGCCGGGATGTCGCCGCCCCCGCCGGTGTCCGACATCGCGCGCCTCGTGGCGGAGCCGGCGCAGCTCACCCTGCTCCCCTCGGAGCGGGGCGCGATCCGGATCCGGGCGCTCCGGGCCGATGGCTCGGAGGTTGCCGAGCCGGAACTCGTCTGGCGCTCGCTCCAGCCGAGCGTCGTGGCGCTGGTGGATTCGTCGGGGACCGTCGCCGCGATGGGGAGTGGCCAGGGAGTCATTCAAGTGATCGCCGCGAGCGGGGTGACCCTCAGCGTGCCGGTGTCGGTGGGGATGACCCAGTTCGCGCTGAGCAGCGACAACCTGCTGCTCTCGCCCGGCGAAGCCGACACCCTCCGGGCGAGTGTCCCCGCGCTGGGCAACCGCCCGCTCGATCCCTCCGGGTTCCAGTGGAGCGCGGAAGATCCCGCCGTCATCGAGGTCACGCCCGCGGGGGTGGTGCGGGCGCTGGCCCCGGGCCACACCGATGTCGTGGTCCGTGGCTTCCTCCAGGAGCGGCGGATCCCGGTGGTGGTGCACCAGCATGTCTCGCATTTCCTCGTGGCGCCCCGGCTCACCGACAAGGTGCGGCTCCCGGTGCAGACCACGAAGGAATTCACCCTGATTCCCCAGACCGTCGACTCGGTCCCGATCGAAGGGGTCCCGATCGTCTGGACCGTCACCGACACCGCCGTAGCCGGCTTCGATCCCGCGACCGGGGTCCTGACCGCGCGCCGGCCCGGCACCACGATGCTCACCTTCGCGGCCCGCGGCTTCGTGGCCAAGGGCTGGACGATCGAGGTCCTGCCCGGCGCGGTGAGCCTTTCCCAGACCCGGTTCGCGATGCGGCCGGGCGAGAAGGCCACGCTCACCGCCAGCTACCTGGACGACCAGGGCCGTCCCCTCGGCGCCGCCAGCGGCCTCGAGTGGGTGACCAGCAACGCCGCCGTGGCGAAGGTGTCGCCCGAGGGGGCGATCGAGGCGCTCACCCCCGGCCGCGCCACCATCTCGGCGCAGCCCAAGGGCGGGCAGCCGGTGCAGGCGCTGGTGGTGGTGACCGGAGACCTGCTCGTCGCATCCACCCGCGGCGGGAAATACGGGATCTACACCCTGAGTCTCGGGGCGCCCGAGACCCTCCTCCCGGTGGTCGCCGACAGCTTCGCCAACGCCGTCGACGGCGTCTACTCCGCCGACCGCACCCGCATGCTCTACTCGTCCGACGGCTTCGGCAGCGGCAACTTCGACATCTTCATCGCCGATGCCGACGGGCGGAACCCGGTGCGGCTCACCACCGACCCCGGCGTCGACCAGCAGCCGGCCTGGACCCCGGACGGCGCGCGCGTCGTCTTCGTCTCGGGGCGGAGCGGCAGCCGTCAGCTCTACGTGATGAAGACCGACGGCAGTGAGGTCCGTCAGCTCACCACGCTGCCGGGCGGCGCCGACCAGCCGGTGGTCTCCCCCGATGGCGCGAAGGTGGCCTTCACCGGCTACCCCGGCGCCCGGGACGGGCAGTCCGACATCTACGTCATGAGTCTCGACGGCGGCCAGCCCGTGCCGGTCACCACGACGCGCGACCGGCTCGAGGATCACCCGTTCTACTTCGCCACGGGCGAGCTGGGCTGGGCGGAGGAGGGGAACGGAAAGAATGAGCCGGACCGCGTGGTCCGGCAGGGGGCGCCCGCGGCGCTCCTCTCGAGCGACCTCACGCTCCAGGGCGTCACGCTCTCGCGGGACGGGAGCCGCCTCGCCTGGGTCGGAACCCGCCCCTCGGAACGCAACCGCAACGCGCTCGAGTTTACATTCCAGTGGCGCGCGCTCGCGAGCGGCGCCGAAACCACGGTACGACTGCTCCCTGGAGAACGGATCACCAGCCCCTCGTTTTGAGAGCGCTGACCCTCACTGCCACCGGCAGCCTCGATCATCTGCAGTTCCAGGACCTGCCGGCGCCGGACCTCGTGGCGCCGGACCAGGTCCGGATCCGGGTTCACGCCGCGGCGCTCAATCGCCTCGATCTCTGGGTCATCAAGGGCATTCCCGGGGTCGACTACCGCTTCCCCCGGGTGGTCGGCTCCGATGGCGCCGGGGTGGTCGAGGCCTGCGGCCCGGCGGTGACGTCGGTGCGTCCCGGCGACCGGGTCCTGATCAACCCCGGGATTTCCTGCGGCGCGTGCCCCTGGTGCCGGCGCGGCGAGGAACCGCTCTGTCCCGGCTTCCAGGTCCTGGGTGAACACCGCGACGGCACGGCCGCCGAGTTCGTGGTGGTGCCCGAGCGGAACCTGGCGCCGGTACCGGCGGGGATGTCGTGGGCCCAGGCCGCGGCCTTTCCGCTCGCGACCCTCACGGCCTGGCGCATGCTCACCACCCGGGCCGGGCTCAAGGCCGGGGAGCGGGTGCTGATCTGGGGGATCGGCGGGGGCGTGGCGCTGGCCGCGCTCGCGATTGCCCGGCATCTTGGGGCCCGGCCGATCGTGACCAGCTCCTCGGATGCGAAGCTCGCCCGGGCCCGGGAGCTCGGCGCCGAGGTGGGGATCAACCATGCGAGGCAGGACGTGGCGAAGGAGATCCGCGCGCTCACCGACCGGCAGGGGGTGGAGGTGGTGGTCGACAGCGTAGGGCAGTCGACCTGGGAGCAGTCGCTCCGCGCGCTCGGCCGCCTGGGGCGGCTGGTCACCTGCGGCGGGACCAGCGGCCCGATGGTCACCACCGATGTCCGGAAGCTCTTCTGGTACCAGTGGAGCATTCTCGGGTCGACCATGGGATCGACCGCGGAGTTCCGCGCCATCGCGGCGCGGGCCGGCGAAGGAAAGCTGTGGCCTGAGATCGACCGGGTGTTTCCGTTCGAGCGGGCCCGTGCGGCATTCGACCGGCTCGAGGCCGGCGAGCAACTGGGGAAGATCGTGATCGAGGTGGCGCGATGAACGAACTCTGGGAGCGGCTGCTCCTGGGATGGGGAGAACTGCTCGACGTCCTGCCGGGCCTGCTGGCCGCGGCGGCGATCATGCTGGCGGGCTATTTCCTCGCCCGGCTGCTGCAGCGGTGGACCGACCGCACGCTCGAGCGGCTCCACTTCAAGCGCCTGGCGGACGCCGGCGGGCTCACCGAGGCGGTCGGCCGGATGCGGCTCGACCCCGTCCGCGCGGTGGGGAAGCTGGTCTTCTGGCTCACCATGCTGGTGGCGGTCCTGCTCGCGAGCTCGGCCCTGGGCCTCGAGAACGTGCGCGAGATGTTCGGCCGGATGCTGAGCTTCATTCCGACGCTCATCTCCGCGACGGTGATCATCATCCTCGGCATGATCATCGGCGAGTTCGTGCGGGCGCTGATCGTCGCGTCGGCGGGGGCGGTGGAAGGGGTCGTGACGGTCGCCAAGATCATCAAGGGCGTGATGGTGATGATCGCGGTGTTCATGGCGCTACAGCAGGTGGGCGTGAGCGAGGAGATCGTCACTTCGGCGTTCACCCTGATCCTCGGGTCGATCGCGCTGGCCGCCGGCCTTGCGTTCGGGCTGGGGAACCGGGAGCTCGCGGGCGAGATCACGCGGAAGTGGTACGAGGAGGGACGGCGGCGGAATCGGCGCAAGACCGATCCGCCGGAGCCGCCGGCGGGGTGGAGCGAGGACGCCCCCAGGAAGGACGAGGACGCCGGCGGGCTCTGAATCCGGCGAGGAAAGGGGTAGACGGACGAACGGGCGGGACACCTCGTCGCGGGACTCAAGTTCGCGAGACGGTTCGCGCCCGCTGACGGGCCACCGCTCACTTACGTCCCGCTCCTCAGCGTCCCGCCCGTTCGCCCGTCCGTCGCTACATTCCCGCCCGACCCCCGACCCCCGACCCCCGACCCCCGACCCCCGACCCCCGACCCCCGACCTACTTCACCTCGTACCGCCCGATCTTCTGCTGGTCCTCGCCTTCCCGCAGCACCACATAGACCTTGCCCCC
>DASZPT010000403.1:0-31946 GCA_035549935.1 Gemmatimonadales bacterium | reverse complement strand
CGCGCGCGAACGCCGGCACGCGCTCGAGTGGCAGCGCGATCGCGCCGAGCTCCGCGGGGCCGCCATCCAGGTAGGTCACGACCGCTTCGATCACCGGACTGACCGGCGTCGGCGCGGGACGCTCCCGGCTCCTGCCCCACCGCCGGGCCGCCCGTGCCCGCGTCGCCGCCTCATCCCGCTCCGGCAGCGACACGCCGGCAAGCTCGACCCCGTCCCACGCGATGGCACAGGGGCCGAGCGCGGTCGCGAAGAGGGTCCAGCCGAGTGGGTCCGTCACCATCCACCTCCGCGTGAGGTCACCGGTCTCCGTCCGGGCGAAAGCTAGCCGGGCCGTCTCCCCTCGGGGATTCCATCCGACGGGGGGAGGCGAGTATCGTCGAGGGCGATGCCGTCACTCCCATTCGTGCTCAAGGTCCCGACCCGCGACTCCGTGACCCCGGTCGGGTTCGCGACCACCACGTTCAAGTTCCGTGGCCTCCTCCGCGCGGCGGAGGAAGGGCTCCATCTCGCATGGACCGGGACCGCGAGGGTGGAAAAGTTCGGCTTCACCGGGATTGGCGACGAGACGCTGACCCTGCCGGACGAGGAGCTGGTCCTCCCGTACGGGCGGCTGCGCGAGATCCGGCTCGAGGGCAGCTGGGTCCTCCCCCGACTCCTCCTGGTCGGCAACGACCTCGACGCCCTGCGGATGGTGCCGGGCGAGGACGGTGGGCGTCTGTCGCTCTGGCTCGCGCGGCGTGACCGGCAGGATGCCGCCGCGCTGGTCGAGCAGGTCCGTGCCCTGCTCTGAGTCCGCCCCATGATCCCCATCCGGCGCCCGATCGCCGGCGTGCGGTTCGCGAGGCGATGAACGTCTTAGGGCACGTGCCCCGCCCCGCCCCAGCCGCGCTCCTCCTGCTCCTGGCCCTCGCCGCCTGCACCGCGGACGGGGCCCGCCGGGAGCAGGAACGTGCCAGGTCCCTCGACGCCGCCCTCACCCATTATGGCCGCCTCGTCCGCGCGATGGCGAGCGACAGCATCGCCGGCCTGTACACCGCTGACGGCGAACTGGTGACCGAAGGACAGCCGACCATCACCGGGCGCGACGCGATCCGCGCGTTCCTCCACCGGTTCGACGACTACCGGGTCCTCGCCCATACCCTGGTGGTCGACTCGGCGCGCATCGCCGGGGACAGCGGCATCCAGCACGGCCGCTATGCCCAGCGCGTCCGCCTCCCCGCTGGAGATACGGTCGAGGTGAGCGGCTACTTCACCGCCGAGTGGGTTCCGGGGCCGGATGGCGAATGGCGGATCCGGCGCATGGGCACCAGCCCGATCCGCTGAGCGGCCCCTCTCGCGCGACCGGGACAGGCGCAATAGTTTGGCCTGTCCCACAGGACGCGAGCGCATGAGCTACCATCTTCGCTTTCTGGTCACCGATCCGGGGCCGCTCGATCTCGACGATCTCGTCACCTCCCTCAGGGCCGCCAACCGGAAGTATCGCCTGGAGGTCCGGGAGGGCAGCGGGACGCTGCGCCTGGGCACCGAGGTCGTGGGCGACATCCAGCTGATCACCCAGGACGACGAAGCCTTCGAGGACCAGCTGGCCGAGCTCGAGGAGGCCGCCTCGGAGGGCAGCGGCCGGGGGGAGGCGCGGGTAGCCGACGCCCTGGCGACCGTGCAGACGATCTTCGCGGTTGCGGTCTCCGGCCAGGTCCAGGGGCGGGAGTCCCTCGAGTCGCTCGACCCGGTCTGGGAATGGCTCTTCGACAGCCGCGAGGGACTGCTCCAGGCGGACGGGGAGGGCTACTACGACGAGGAGGGACTGATCTTCGAGGTGCCCTAGCGGGGGACCCGCCCGCGCGATAGGACCTGCGTCACCGGGCGCGCGCCACAGCCTGACGGGCTTGTCGCCTCCCGTACCCACCGGCACCTTAGCAGCCATGCTTCTCTCAGCGCTCGACCTCTTCCTTCCCCCGTGGGGCGAGCTGCCCATGCCGGTGCTGCTCGGCGCCGCGGTCTCCCTCACCCTGTTGCTGGCCTGGCGCGTCGCGCGTCGCCGCGCGCTTCACCCTGCGGTCCGCGCACTGATTCACCCGCTGGGCTCCGGCGCCCACGAGGTCGCCTGCTGCCTCCGCGGGATGTTCGTCCCGGGCAACGAGCTCTTCTCCCGCGCCCCGGCCGATCCCCGCCAGCCGACCGAGGGCCTCACCGTCCACAAGTGGGTGAAGGTCCCCGAGGTCTATGACGCCCTCGACGTACAGGCCCTGGGCGAGCTGCAGCAACTCCTCCTCGGCAGCAACCGCCGGCTCTCGCTGCGGGTCGTGACCGGCGAGCCCAACCGCCAGGCGTGGAGCGAGCCGGCGATCGCGGTCGGACCGCACTACAAGGCGACCCAGATCCTCGACACCTGCGAGCCCCGCCTCGTCGCGGTGCGGCAGCCGGCGGCGTTCCGCCTGAGCGGGGGCGAGGTCTTCGAGGCGCGCGAGGGCCTCGACTTCGGGCTGATCTACAAGGGGCGGCATTCCGCGACCCATCGCACATTCTGGGTTGTCATGGGCCTGGGCGACAGCGGAACCGCGGCCGCGGCGCACTTCCTCCGGGTGCACGCGCAGCGCCTCGGCGCGCTGACCGGGCGGGGGCCGTTCGCCGCGGTGATTGCCCTCGATCCCGCCCGCGGCTGGGAGAGCAGCCAGCTCCGGGCGCTGCAACCACGGCCCGCCTGGTGGCGCCGCGTCCTGCGCCGGAAGGTCTGGCAGCAGCTCACCACCACCCCGTGGGCCACCTCCGCTCGGGGTCACACCCGCCAGGTGACGGCCACGAATGGGACGGTATCGAACCTGAGATAGCGGGCGCCGCCCCCCGCGACCCGATAGCCGGTGACGTAGTGGCTCACCCCGGCCCGCCAGGCCAGCCTGCGGGTCGTGGCCCGCACGAAGAACTCGGAGGTGAGCGAGCCCCGGTCGTTGTCGCCATACCGGAACAGCGACCAGCGGGCAGGTGCGAGCCTGACCGTGCCGGCGCGCTGCGAGCGGCCCCAGGCAATTCCCGCGACATCGAGATTGGCCCCGGCCCCGATCGGCCCCGCCAGGTGGAGGTCGCCCAGGACGACGAGGTTGAGGGACCAGACCCCCGGCGCGAGTGGCAGGCGGGACGAGGCGCCGGCGGGAGGCGCTTCATGGGTCCGGTAGCGCGCCGCATCCCCCCCGTAGCGGGTCAGACGCACTCCCGTTCCGACGGTGAGGGAACCGAGCGCCACCGTTCCGGCCCCGGAGAGACTCACCCGCCAGGCATGATCGGTCGCACCGGCTGAGAGATCGAGCAGCGGCCGCTGGGCCGCGAGGCCCACCGGGAGGAAGAGCAGCAGGAACGGCATACCTCGACGCATCGGCGACCCGGGGTGGAAGACCCATCGGGAACGCCCGGCGCCCTGCTTTGGTTCTCCCATGGCGGCCGGTGTACCTTCGATGACACAGGAGGAACCCATGATGCCTCGCCGCTACCTGCCGCTCCCGCTCCTGCTCCTCGCCTGTCACCCGACCCAGCTCGCGCAGTCCTGTCCCGCGCCGGCCACGACGCCGGCGGGTCTGCTCGTGACGCAGGTCCTGCTGCGCCGCGGGTCGCCCGGCGCCCCGGAGTACACCCTGAGCGTCACCGCGAGCGGGGACGCGCTCTACGTCGGCGCGCCCTCGCTGCCGGTGCCGGGCGCCTACATGGGGCGGCTGGGGCCGGAGGGATTCCAGAAGATCGCGGGGGACCTCGTCGCGCGGGGGCTCGTCGCCGACGACAGTGCCGCCGCCGAACCGTCCTGCGGGACGGAGCCGGAGATCTCGGTGTCGCTGCAGACCGCCGATGGGCGCTACCGCGGGGCGCGGTTCTGCGGGCGCTCCGACAGCGAGCGCCGCTACGCCGGCCCGATCTACGCTGCCATCGAGCGGATCCGGTGGCATCCCGGCGCACGGATCCTGACACTCGGCCCCGCCGGGCCGGGCGCGTGAGCCTCGCGGTCGCGAGCCGCCGGGGCCCGGTGCGCCGCCTCGATCGCGGGACGCTGGCGCACGCCACCCGCGAGCTCTGCCGCCGGGACGCGGATCTCGCCAACGTGGTCCGGCGCTGGGGGCATCCGCCCCTCTGGGGCAGGCGTCCCGGCTTCGCCACCCTGCTCCGCATCATCCTCGAGCAGCAGGTCTCACTCGCCTCTGCCCGGGCGATGTACCAGCGGCTCCGGGGCCGGGTGGGAGAGGTCACGCCCGGAACGGTGGATGCGCTCGGTATCCCGGGTTTGCGGGACCTCGGCTTCACCCGCCAGAAGGCGGCCTACTGTCACGGCCTGGCGGTGGAACTCCTCGAGGCGCGGCTCGACCTCGCGCGCCTGGGCCGCGCGAGCGACACCGACGCGCAGGCCCGCCTGGTGGCGCTCAAGGGGGTGGGACCGTGGAGCGCGGGGATCTACCTCCTCATGGCGCTGGGCCGGCCCGACGTCTGGCCGCCCGGCGACATCGCACTCCTTCAGGCCATGCAGGAGGTGAAGGGGCTCCGGCAGCGTCCCACCATCCCCCGCGCGGAGCGGATCGCCCGCGGCTGGGCGCCGTGGCGATCGGTGGCGGCGCGGATCCTCTGGCATCACTACCTGGAACGCCGCGCCGCGCTTCGTCGAGCGGACTGGCGGAACCAACCGGCTGAGGAGACAATTCGGTGAGACGCCGGCTGCCGTGCACCCGCTTCGACACTCAGGACTGTGCCTCCCGAACTTCCCCGCGCCCCGAAGGGGGCGACCTCCCTCCGCGTCATCGGCATCTTCAAGCTGACCCAGTCGCTGCTCATCGCGTCGCTGGCGCTGGCGGCGATGCACCTGATCCGGCCCACCGTGGCCGCGAAAGTGCGCGAATGGGTGGACGACATGCCGCTCGAGAGCCAGCAGGACGTGGCCCGGCGGGCCGCGAGCTGGCTCCTGGGACTCCCGCCCACCGCGGCGCAGGTCCTGGTCGGCGGGACCCTGCTCTATGCCCTGCTCTTCGCGGTGGAGGGGGTCGGGCTTCTCATGAAGCGACGGTGGGCCGAGTGGCTCACTGTCGTGGCGACGGCGTCCTTCGTACCGATCGAGGTCTGGGAGGTGGCTCACCGGCCCGGCGTGATGAAGGTGGTGATCATCGCCGTCAACCTGGCGGTGGTGTATTTCCTCGCCCGGCACCTGGCCGGCCGGTCCCCGGCCGGATCCGGGCCGGCCTGACGCCCCCCGTCGTGGGACCCGCGCGATGACCGATCCCGAGGCCGTGATCCGCCAGTACCGCGACGGCACCCTCCCGGTGGAGGCCGCGGCGGAACAGCTCCTGCCCCTGCTCAAGGCCGCGGGGAAGCTGGAGCTGCCGCTCACCGAGGGCGACATGCCGCTCCTCACCGCGCTGCAGCGCCTCTCCCGCCCGCCGCTCCCGCCGGCCGCACCCCTCACCTGGGAATCGAAGGTCTGGCTCGGCCTGGGCCGGATGCCGGAGCTGCTCTGGCCCCAGATGGTGCAGCACGGCCTCGACCGGACGCCCCAGTGCTTCAACTACGTCTTCCTGGTCGCATCGGAGGCCGCCGCCGAACTCCTGCGCCGTCAGATCGATCAGACCACCGGCCACGCCGTGAGCGCCCAGCTCCCCGACCACTTCACCGACTGCAACGGCCGGCTCTTCGGGCAGGCTCCGGCGCGCCTGATCACGAAGGACGACCTCGCGGTCTGGGCCGCGTGGCTCCAGTCGCTGACGCCGGTGCCGGACGCGACGCTCGAGAAAATTCACCTGAGCGCTCCGCCCCGCGCGGAGCAGGGCTGAGGTCCCGTGACCGCCGACATCCTGCACGATTTCCCGATCGCGGTCCCGCCCGCCCGGGTCTACGAGGCGATCACCACGCCGGCCGGCCTCGATCAGTGGTGGACCGCGCGCTCCTTCGGCGCCCCGGTGCCCGGGTCGGAATACCAGCTCTGGTTCGGCCCGGAGTACGACTGGCGAGCGGTGGTGTCGATCGCACGGCCCAACGAGGCCTTCGAGCTCCGGCTGACCAAGGCCATGGTCGACTGGCTCGGCACCCGGGTCGGCTTCGTGCTCTCCCCCGGCGGCGCGGGAACCCAGCTGCACTTCTATCATGCCGGGTGGAACGCGGTGACGGAGCACTTCCGGATCAGTTCGTTCTGCTGGGCGATGTACCTCCGGCTCCTGCGGCGCTACCTCGAGTACGGCGAGCGGGTCCCCTACGACGAACGCCTGGTCGTCTGACCCGCCCGACTTGACCCCCACCCGGGGCGGGCGGATATACTCCGTCGTCACCCTGATCATGGCTGCCCGCCCCTCGACGACCTCCCGAGGAGACTCGTACGGCGCTCTCTTCCCGCGCAGCGGAGCATCGTGCCGCCGCTGATCGCGCCGGCCTCACCTACGTCACCGACGGGGTCGCCGGCATCCGCCGCCGACGGGTGGGTTCGGGGTGGGCCTTCTACGATCCCGCGGGAAACCGGATCACCGATGCGGCGGCCCGCCGGCGGTGCCTCGCGCTCGTCATTCCCCCCGCCTGGACCGAGGTCTGGATCTGCCCCGACCCGACGGGGCATATCCAGGTCACCGCACGCGACGCCCGGGGCCGCAAGCAGTACCGCTATCATCCCGCCTACCGCGCGGCGCGTGACTCCTCGAAGTTCCGCCGCATCCTCGAATTCAGCGAGCTCCTCCCCCGGATCCGCGAACGGGTCGAGCGGGACCTGGGCGCCCCGGACCTCACCCGGCGGCAGATCCTCGCGACCGTGGTGCGGCTGCTCGACAAGACCCTCATCCGGGTGGGCAACGCCGAGTACGCGCGCGAGAACCGCTCCTTCGGGCTCACCACGCTCCGCGGCCACCATGTCGAGGTGAAGGGCTCGGCGCTGCGGTTCACCTTCCGCGGCAAGAGCGGGGTGAAGCACTCGGTGGCGCTCACCGACCGGCGGCTCGCGCGGATCATCCAGCGGTGCCAGGACCTCCCCGGGCAGGAGTTGTTCCAGTATCTCGACGCCGATGGCGCGCGCCAGACCGTCGCCTCGGGCGACGTGAACGAATACCTCCGCGAGATCGCCGGTCAGGACGTCACCGCGAAGGACTTCCGCACCTGGGCCGGGACGATGCTGGCCGCGCGCGAGCTCCGGGAGGCCGGCCCGGCGCCGACCCGCAAGGAGGCGGAACGGAACATCATCCGCGCCATCGACGTGGTGGCGGAGCGGCTCGGCAACACCCGCGCGGTCTGCCGCAAGTACTACGTGCATCCCGCGGTCCTCGACGCCTACCTCAATGGCGTCACCGCGCCGGAAGCCGCCCCGCCCGAACACCGCCGCGAGCGGCCGACCGCGGCCCTGCGGCGCGAGGAGATCGTGGTCCTGCAGTTCCTGCAGGCGACGTCCTAGCCCCCCGACCCGGACGCGTTCATCGTGAAGAAGAAGGCAGCGGGACACGGCGGCCTCGTCTACTCCACCAGCCACGGCCGCATGTGCCCCACCTGCCGGCAGCCCGCGGAGCACTGCCGGTGTCGGCGGAAAGAGGCGCCGCCCCGCGGGGACGGCATCGTACGGGTGGGGCGCGAGACCAGGGGCCGCAAGGGCGCCGGGGTCACCGTGGTGACCGGCCTTCCCCTGGGCGCGGACGAGCTGGCCGCTCTCGCCGGCCAGCTCAAGCGCCTCTGCGGCGCCGGCGGCACGGTGCACGACGGGGTCATCGAGATCCAGGGAGACCACCGCGACCGGGTGATCGAGGCGCTCAGGCCGCGCGGCTGGACCATCAAGCGCGCCGGAGGCTGACCGATGGGGAGATCGTGGTACGCCTTGCTGGCCCTGGTGGCCGCCCCGCTCGCGGCGCAGGACGCGCCCAGGCCGCTGCTGGTGCACCCGGGCGCGACCGTCCGGGTCCGCGCGCCATCGCTGGGTCCCGGCGTGTACCTGGGCAAGTTCGCCACCGCCAACGTGCGCGGGACGCCCTGCTATGGCGCGGCGGTCACCCTGCCCGGCGCCAACGGGTCGCCCTCGCTGATCCTGCTCAAGGGCATCAGCCGCCTCGAGGTGGACCGCCGCACGAATGTCGATGCGATCGTCATGGGGCTCGAGCCGCCGGCCGACTCCGACTGGCAGGCGATCGACCTCGCGCGGCTCCGCGCCCAGGATATTGCCTGCGCCATCACGGGCAAGCCGGCCCCGTGATCCCTGTCATCCGCTCCACCTCCCCGGTACCTTGCGCCCACCCTCTCCATGGTCCGGCCGATGACTGACGCCCCCACCGCGGGTTCGTCCCGCATCCTGCCACTGGTGCTGCTCCTCGCCGGCGGGATCATCCTCGGGTATGGCCAGGTGATTCTCGCGCCCATCGTACCGACGGTCGCGTGGACCGGTGTGCTCGACTCCGCCACCCCCGGCCCCGGACCCGGCCGCAGCTTTCCCGGAAGCGACGCCAGCCGCACCGTCACCCTCTACCTCCATGGCATGCCGGCGGGACGGTCGTTCTCGATCCCCCCCGGCGCGTCCGCCTCGCCCCAATCGCTCGCCCCCGGCGATACCGTCCGTGCGCTGGTCGGTTGGGGCAGCCTCCGGACCATGCCCGCGGCGGTGCAGCTCACCGCCGGCGGACGGGTCGTCATCGATTCGCTCCCGGTCCTGAGCCAGCAGCGGATCCAGCGCGGCCGGGTGTCGGCGGTGGGCGGCGTGCTGGCCCTGCTGGGGCTCATCCTCCTCGTGCGGAGCCGCCGCCAGGCGGCCTGAGCCGTGCGCCGTCTCGTCCAGCTCGCCGCCGGCGTCCTCGTCCTCCAGCTCGCGCTGGGCGGCCTGCTCCTGGGACGCGGGTTTCCGTACTTCGGCTCGCGCCTCGTGGATGCGGCCGCCTGGTGGGAACTTCCGGTCGCGCTCTATCACCTCCCCGCCATCCAGGTCCTCTCGGCGGCGGGACTCTGCTGCGGCCTCTCGAACGGCATGGTGCTCCGGTCCCGGGTCATCGGGGGCCACATCCCGATGGAGCCCCGGGGCGCCCTGATCCTCGCCGTGACGAACTGGCTCTGCTGGTGCCTGCTCACCCTGGGGCTCTACGCCTACTGGTCCCGGCGGCAGCGACCGGCGCCTCCCGCCGCATGACGGTACGGGTCCTCCTCCTCCCCGGGCTCTACGACTCGGGACCCGAGCACTGGCAGAGCCACTGGGAGCGGGCCGACCCGTCCTTCGTGCGCCTCACACAGCGCGACTGGGAGACACCGGCGCGGGCCGACTGGGTCGCCGCCCTCGACCAGGCGGTGAGCCGCGTCGGCGAGGAGGTCGTGCTCGCCGCCCACAGCACCTCCTGCGCCCTCGTGGCCTTCTGGGCCCACGCGACGGGGCGGCGGGTGCGGGGGGCGCTGCTTGTCGGACCGAGCGACACCGAGGCACCGAGTTATCCGAGGGGCCCGACCGGGTGGTCGCCGATGCCCCTGGCGCCCATCCCGTTCCCCACTATCGTGGTCGCGAGTACCGATGACGAGTACGTCTCGGCCGGCCGGGCGCGAACCTTCGCCGCGGCGTGGGGCAGCCGTCTCGTCATGATCGGGGCCGAGGGCCACATCAATTCCGCGAGCGGCCTCGGAGACTGGCCCGCCGGCCGCGCGCTGCTGGCGGAGCTGCTCGACGCGCGATCGCGCGGTTGACGCTCAACCCACCCGCCTCCACCATTCCGCCCCATGGCCGACATCAACGAGCTCTTCGCCAACAACCGGGCCTGGGCTGCCTCGATCACCAGGCAGGACCCGACTTTCTTCGACGAGCTCGCGCGCCAGCAGAGCCCGCGCTACCTGTGGATCGGCTGCTCCGACAGCCGGGTGCCCGCCAACCAGATCACCGGCCTCCTGCCCGGCGAGGTCTTCGTGCACCGCAACGTCGGCAACGTGGTGGTGCACACCGACCTCAACTGTCTCACCGTCCTCCAGTTCGCGGTGGACGTGATCAAGGTCGAGCACGTGATCGTATGCGGGCACTACGGCTGCGGCGGGGTGGCCGCCGCCTGGCAGGGGCGCCCCCTCGGGCTCATCGACAACTGGCTGCGCCACATCCAGGACGTCGCCACCCGCCACTACGACCTCCTCATGAGCTTCCCCGACGAGCCAACCCGGCTCGACGGGCTCTGCGCGCTCAACGCCCTGCACATGGCCTCCAACGTCTGCCGGACCACGATCGTGCAGGACGCCTGGAAGCGGGGCCAGCACCTGACGGTGCACGGGTGGGCCTACCGGCTCCAGGACGGATTGATCCGGGACCTCGGCTTCGCGGTCAATGCCCCCGGCCAGATGGATCCCGGCTACCGGCAGGCGGTCGAGCGGATCGGATCGCGGGCGGCCCTCTAGGCGGTCCGGCGGCAGCCCGGCCACAGCATCCAAGCCATTGTCAGAAAACAGCTTAGGCAATTGCGCCGAGCCGGACGCCTGCAGAGCGGCGCGCAGGAGGCTATCTTTCTGCTTCCTGAAAAGCTCATGTTCCCTGTACTGACCGGGCCGCACCGCACCGGGACCGGTTTCTCGAGGAAAGACGGAATGACCGCCACCAGCCAGGACACCAAGCGTCAGCGCGCCATCTCCTACACCGCCAAGGGCAAGAGCGTACCGGTCAACTCCGGATCGTTGTCCGTGGTCTGGGAGAGCGCGTTCGATCAGATGTGCCACGCCGTTGCCGCGGACGACCTCGCCATCAAGAACGCGCGTCGCTACCGGAAGCTCATGGACGAGATCATCGAGTCCACCGGCTGCACCGAGGAAGAGGTGCTGGCCCATGGCCGGAAGGTGCGGGCCGTCCTGTATTTCGCGCAGGACCGGCTGGCGCGGGAAGGCGCCCTCCGGCACCTGAGCGGCAAGGCGCGGTACGAGTACCGGCTCCCGCCGGTCACCCACGCCTTCTAGGCGCCCGCGTCCCCCAGCAGGTGACACCCGCCGGCCCTTGGCCGGCGGGTTTTTCGCTGGTACTCTCCCAGCCACCATGCCCCGGGTCCTCGTCCGCGCGTTCGTGGTTTCCCCCGACGTAATCGATGTCAACGGGCACGTGAATAACCTCGCCTACCTTCGCTGGATGCAGGAGATCGCCATCGAGCATTCGGCCGCGCAGGGCTGGCCGCTCGAGCGCTATCAGGCGACGGGGACCGGCTGGGTGGTCCGCTCCCACACGATCGAGTATCTGGCCTCGTCCTTCGCGGGCGATACCATCACCCTGCTCACCTGGGTCACCGGCTTCGCCCGGCACACCTCCCCCCGGCGCTACCTGTTCTGGCGCGAGCGTGACGCCACGACGCTGGCCCGGGCCGAGACCCTCTGGGTCTTCGTGAGCACGCGCACCGGCCGGCCGGAGCGGATACCGCCCGACGTGGCCGGCGCCTTCGAGGTGGTCCCGCCGGAGGAGGATGTGCTGGCGCAGTTCGCCGGGGGAACGACTCGTCGTGCCGATCCGTGAACCAGGTCCGTGGGAAGCAACCATGATCGCTGATTCACCCGGGAGCAGCGCCTTCCTCGGCAGCATTCCGGTGGCGTACGACACCTGCCTGGTGCCGCTCATCTTCGAGCCCTACGCCGCCGACCTGGGCGCCCGCGCGGCGCGGCTCGCCCCGCGGGCGGTGCTCGAGACGGCGTGCGGCACCGGCGCACTCACCCGGCGGCTCCGGGAGGTGCTGCCCGCCGGCACCACGATCGTCGCGACCGACCTGAGCAGCGCGATGCTCGCGCGGGCCCGCGAGCGCGACCCGCACCCCGGCACGGTGAACTGGCAGCCGGCGGATGCCTGCGCCCTGCCGTTCCCCGATGCGAGCGTCGACCTCGTCATCTTCCAGTTCGGCCTGATGTTCTACCAGGACAAGGTGGAGGGCCTCAGGGAGGCCCGGCGGGTCCTGCGTCCGGGGGGGCACTGCCTGACGAACGTCTGGGATGGCTTCGAGTCCAACCCCATGGGGCGCCTTCCGCACGACGTCCTCGCCGAATTCTTTCCCCAGGATCCCCCGGGCTTCTACCGGATCCCCTTCAGCCTGACGGACCACGGCGCGCTTCGCACCATGTTCCGCGCGGCCGGCTTCGGGGAACCCGGCTTCGAAACCGTGGTACGCGAGGGAGTGTCTCCCTCCGCGCTCGAGGCCGCGACCGGCATGATCACCGGCACCCCCGCCTGGAGCGCCCTGATGGACCGGGGCGTGACCGACCCCGGGCCCCTCGTTGCCCGGCTCACCGCGAAACTCGAGCGGGCCGGGGGCAAGGCCCCCTTCCGGATCCCGATGCAGGCAACGGTCATCACGGCTCAGGCCCCCGCATGAGGCACCTGGCCCCCATCGCCCTCGTTCTCCTCGGGTGCGGATCGAGCCAGCCCTGGCGGCTGGTCCCCTCTCCCGCCCGGGGGACGCCGCCGTTCTTCACAACCGCGGATTCGGCCAGGGCCCACGACGAGGGCTGCCGCGCGAACCTGACGGACCCCACCACCGGCGCCCGGCTGTCGCTGGTCCGGTCCATCGCCGGCGCCGCCGGGCAGCCGGCCCACGTGGGTGACTATGCCGTCACGCCCGAGGGCGTGTACGGCGTCCGCGGCGACCAGCTGCTCCGGGTCGATTGTGACCGCAACAGCCCGATCGGCATCGTCAAAGGGGAGTAAGGGCGCGTGGATGCCGCGTGTTGCCCGCGCGGCGCCGCGCTCATAGGTTGCAGGGGTAGTCAGGTACCATCGTTGGAGGAAGGACAGCATGCCCTCCGCAGTGCCCCTCCTCGCACCATCCCCCGCACCACGGTTGGATCCGTTCGTTCTATGCCGCGCAAGAGCAAGAGCAACCCATCGTTCAAGACCCGCTTCTCCTCCCGCCACCAGCCCAAGCGCTACGGCGGTGGCGCGCATCGCAAGGGCAGTGACAACTATGCCGCGAAGCTGACGGAGGCCCAGGTCCGGGCGGCCCGCCGCCTCTACCGGGAGGGGAAGGAGATCAAGCGGATCGCCGAGCGGTACGGGGTCTCGCCATCGACGATGTCGCTGGCGGTCCGGCGCATCACCTTCAAGCACGTCCGCTAGGGGTAGCCGGGAGCGCCCGGTGGAGCCACCGGCGGGTCCCTGATTGACAGGGAGCGGCCGGGAGGGCTCATTACCTGACCATGATCCGGTCCCCGATCATCATCGACGCGCGGGGCGCGCTCCTCGTCTACAACAGCCTGACGCAGGCCCTTCGGGACCTGACGGTGCAGGACGTGCGCGAGGGGCGCTACCCGGTCGCCTATGACGCGGAGGGACGCCTGCTGCGCATCGAAGTCCGGACCCGCGAGCGGAAGATCCTGGGTCTCTGGCGCGAGGTGCGGGAGGAGGTGCACATCGTGGCCTACGAGCACATTCCGACCCACGAGATGGCCCTGCGCGAGCTCCTGCTCCGCTACATCCAGCCGGCGGGGCACGCCGGCCTCGAGTTCGCGCATCCCTTCGATGGGCTCCTCCGGATGGTTCCGGCCCGCGCCTCGTAATTCCCCCACATGGCCGACGACCCCCGCGACGCCGACGCCCCCGCCGAGGCCGGCCCCCCATCGCCCTCGCACCCGCCGCTCGATGCCGTAGCCGAGGCCGCGATGCTGGTGGCGGTTTCCCGGGAGCTGGTCCACGATGCCCGCATCCTGATGAAGGTCGGCGCCGGCACCTACGAGATGGAGTTGCTCAAGGGCTCCTGTCGCCACGGGTTCCGCTACCACCCCACGATGGCCATTGCGGGGTTCACCCGTGCCCGCATGATGGCGGCCATGCGGGAGCTCGAGCTCGACTGGGAGCTGGTGACCGACGCGCGACTGCAGCTCCGGGTCACGCTCGAGGAGAAGGACCCCGCGCGGGGCTACAAGCCGATGATGCTGTTCGGGCGCTACCAGGGGATCTATGTCCTGTGCCGGACGGAGGCGTTCGTGGTCGTCTCGACCGGCGCGGGCAGCTGGAACGCGAGCGGCCGGGGCGCGATCGACTGGCCGCGCGACTGGGGCCAGCTCGGCCTGTGACGCCGGACGGCGTGCAGGTCCGCCGCGCCCGTCCCGAAGAAGCCGCCGAACTGGCCGCCCTCATGGCGCGCACCTTCGTCGCCGCGTTCGGCCCGGCCAACCAGCCTCAGCATCTGGCCACCCACCTCGCCCGTTCGTACTCGCCGGCGATCCAGGCGCGGGAACTCGCCGATCCCGACATCTCGGTGCTGGTGGCCGACGATCGCGGCACCCTCGCCGGCTACGCCACGCTTCGCACCGGGGAGGTGCCCGCCGAGGTGACCGGTCCTGCCCCGCTCCAGCTCTGGCGCTTCTATGTCGACCAGGCCTGGCATGGTCGCGGCCTGGCGCAGCGCCTCATGTCCGCGGTCTACGACGAAGCGCGCGCCCGCGGCGCGCGGACCCTCTGGCTCGGTGTGTGGGAGGAGAATCCCCGGGGGATCGCCTTCTACCGGAAGGAGGGGTTCGAGGCCGTGGGACGTTTCCTGTTTCACGTCGGGGACGACCCCCAGCGTGACCTGATCATGGCGCGCTCCCTCGCCCGATGAGCCGCGGCCCCGGCTCGTACGAACGGATCTACCGTGCGGTCCGGCGGATCCCGCGCGGCCGGGTGGCCACTTATGGCGATGTGGCGGCGATGGCGGGGCTCCCCGGACGCGCCCGGCAGGTCGGCTACGCCCTGCACGCCCTCCCCGACGGGAGCCCGGTACCCTGGCACCGGGTGATCAACGCCGCGGGACGGATCAGCCTTCCCATGGTCTCCGGCGGCGCGGAGCAGCGGCTCCGACTCCTCGCCGAATCGGTCCGGGTGGACCAGGGCGGCCGCGTGAAGCTGGCGGCCTACCGGGTCCGGCTCCCGGCGCGGCGCTGACGATGTCACTCTCCCTGCTCCTCGCCATCGGCCTGGTGGGCCTCTTCCTCATGGTCCGCGGCCACCAGCGGCAGGAAGCGGCGCGCCGCGCCCCGCCCGATCCCGACGCCGACGCGCTCCGCGAGGTCGCCGCCACCGGGGCCGACCTCGAACGCCCGGCCACGGTGGAGTTCTACCTCTACCTGCCGGCGCGTGAGCGCGCCGACCGGGTGGCCCAGACGCTCGGGGCGCTGGGCTACGAGACGGCCCTCTCGCAGGCGGAGGGCAACGACTGGCTCTGCCTGGCCCGGCGTCCGATGGCGCTTCGCCTCGCCGACCTGCACGAGGCCCGGACACGGCTCACCGCGTTGGCGGAATCGGAGGAGGGGGTGTACGATGGCTGGGGTGTGGACCTCGATGAGCAGCGCGCGTAGCCTGGGCGGCCTCGCGGTCGCGGCGTTGCTCCTGGGCGCCGCCCCGCTCCCGGCCCAGCAGGTGACCACCCTCGCCTGGATGGCCGGCTGCTGGCGACAGCTCGAGGCGGGAGTAAGCGTCGAGGAGGTCTGGCTGGCGCCGGCCGGCGGCACCATGATCGGGATCAGCCGGACGATCGAGGGCGATTCCACCCGCAGTACCGAACACATGACCATCCGCGTGTCCCCCCGCGGCGGGCTCCTCTACGAGGCCGCGCCCTCGGGCCAGGAGCCCGGCGCCTTCCTCGCCACCGCCGCCGGCGATTCGGCCGTCGTGTTCGAGAACCTCACGCACGACTATCCCCAGCAGGTGCGCTACACGAGGGTGGGCGGCGATTCCCTCCTCGCCATCCTGAGCGGCACGGTCCGGGACCGCCTGCGCACCATCACCTTCCGCTACAGCCGGGTCGCCTGCCCCGGACCATGACCGCGGCCGCATGACCGAACCTCACCAGCCTCTTCGGGGCGAACGGGACCTCGCGCGCCTCCTCGCCGGCATGACGCCCGCGCTCGATGCCGCCACGTACGTCTTCTGCCGGCCGCCCCGCGACGCCTCGCTCGAGGGCCTCACCCCGCGGGGCGTGTTCGAGGAACGCGAGGGCAGGACGCTGATCCTAGAGGCGGACCAGGCATCCCGGGCGGGGCTCACCCCCGACTTCGTGGCGCGGCGCATCGAGCTGACGGTGCAGTCCGACCTCGCCGCGGTCGGGTTCCTCGCGCGAGTGAGCGCGGAGCTCGCCGCCGCGGGGATCCCCTGCAACCCGGTCTCGGCGGCGTTCCACGACCACCTCTTCGTCCCGGTCGCGTTCGCCCACCGCGCCATGGAGGTCCTGGAGCGCCTCGCCCTGGAGGCCCGGGCGGCGCAGGCCCCGGTGATGTACACCGTGACGGTCCGGGTCGACCGCGCCGCCGCGCCCGACTGGCTCCAGTGGATGGAGTCGGTGCATGTCCCCGAGATCATGGCCACTGGCTGCTTCCGCCGCTGCACCGTCGAGCGGCTCACCGATGAACCCGACCAGCCACGCGTCGGCTGGCGACTCGCCTACCAGGCCCGATCCGCGGAGGCGCTGGCGCGCTACCGGAGCGAGTTCGCCCCGGCGCTCCAGCAGGCGCACACCGAGCGCTATGCCGGCCGTTTCGAGGCCACACGCGAGGTCCACCCCACCGCCTTCGAGCACGCCGGGCCCCTTGCGTGACGCCGGTCGCCGACCCACGCTTCACCAATGGCCGACACCCCTGAAGCGGAATTCACGCTGCGTCCACCTGGGCCCCTGCACTGCCCCAAGTGCCATGCGGCGATGGAGGCGGTGACCCTGGTGGATGTCGAGGTCGACCGCTGCACCGGGTGCCGGGGCCTCTGGTTCGACATGCTCGAGCACGAGGACCTCAAGCGGGCCGGGCAGGCCGAGGTGGTCGATACCGGGGATCCGCGGACCGGCGAGCGCTACGACCAGGTGGGGCTGATCCGCTGCCCCGTGGACGGCGAGCCGATGATCCGCATGGTCGACAAGGCCCAGCCCGAGTTGTGGCTCGAGTCGTGCCCCGTCTGCTACGGCACGTTCTTCGACGCGGGCGAGTTCCGGGAGTTCGCCGACGTGCATCTGCGCGACCTGGTCGTCCGGCACCGGCGTCCCCGTCCGCTCTGAGCCCGGCCCGGCTATCTTTTTCCCGAGACACGACGAATCCCCGGCGGCGGAGGTGGGTATGTCGGAATTGCGGGCACGGTGGCAGGCGATCCTCACGGACCTCGAACGGCAGCGCGACGAGCTCAAGGTCCGGCTCCACCTGGCCCGGGCCGAGGCCCGGGACGAGTGGGAGAAGCTCCGGCTCGACGAGAAACTCGCGACCCTCCGGCAGCGGGCCGATGCCGCCGGTGTCGAGGCCCGCGGCGCCATGCACGACATCGGGACCGCCGCGGAGAAACTGGCGGACGAAGTGCGCGAAGGGCTGGACCGCGTGCGGAAGACCCTGTAGCGCCTCACGACCCCATCCCCACCCGACCATGACCGACAACACGCTGCTCAAGCAGATCGAGGATCTCCGCCGCCAGCTCACCACGGTCGACGCCCAGCTCGCCAAGAGCGGGCAGAGCGCCGAAGGGCTGGAAGACCTGAAGGGCGCGGTCGACAATCTGCGGACCAGCGTCTGGGCGGTGCTCTCGGCGTCGCGTTCGACGAACTATCCCGCCTTCATCACCCGCTTCCGGCTCCGCCGCGGTATCGACATCCTCAAGACCATCCTGGCCGACCTCGACAGCGAGTCGGGGCGCATCCTCCACCCCGAGCACTCCGAGCTGCAGATCCTGATGCAGCAGCTCAACGACCGGGTGGGACGGTTGCGCCAGGACCGCTGAGCCCCATGCCGGCCGAGGGGCTCGGGGGACTGATCAGTGTGGCGATCGGCCTGGGCCTGGCGGCGGCGTGCGGCTTCCGGGTCTTCACCCCCCTCCTCATCGCCGGCCTCGCGGCCCACTGGGGCCGCCTCCCGCTCGCAAGTGGGTTCGACTGGCTGGCCTCGACACCCGCGCTCCTCGCCTTCGGGACCGCCACCGTCCTCGAGATCGGCGCCTACTACCTCCCCTGGCTGGACCACGCGCTCGACCTGCTGGCAACGCCGGCCGCGGTGGCGGCGGGAATGGTGGCCGCGGCCTCCGTGGTGACCGACCTGCCCCCGCTGATCAAGTGGACGGTGACGATCATCGGCGGTGGTGGACTCGCGGGCGCGATCCAGGCGAGTTCCGTCCTGCTCCGGCTCAAGTCGACCGCGCTCACCGGCGGCGCCGGCAACCCCGTGGTCGCCACACTCGAGCTGGTCGGCGCGGTGGTCACCGCGGTGCTCGCGGTGGTCCTGCCGCTCCTGGCGATCGGACTCATCCTCACGCTTACCCTGGTGGCCCTGCGCCGCCGCCGGCGCCTGGCCACCCTGGGTGGCCCCCCGAGCAGTACGAGGTGACCCATGCGACTCGAATCCCCGGCATTCACCCACGGCGCCGTGATTCCCGCGACCTACACCTGTGAAGGAAAGGACCGCTCGCCCCCGCTCGCGTGGAGCGGGCTCCCCGCCGGGACGAAGAGTCTCGCCCTGATCGTGGATGATCCGGATGCTCCCGACCCCAACGCGCCGAAGCGAACCTGGGTGCACTGGGTGCTGTACAATCTCCCGCCGGCGGAGGGCGGCCTCCCCGAGGCGGTGGCCGACTCGGCCCTGCCCCCCGGCACCGGCCAGGGCCTCAACGACTGGCATCGCACCGGCTGGGGCGGCCCCTGCCCCCCGATCGGGCGGCATCGCTACTTCTTCAAGCTCTACGCGCTGGGGGTCCGCCTGGAGGGACTGGGCACGCCGACCAAGCGCGCCCTCGAGGCCGCGATGGAGAGCCACGTCCTGGGCCGGGTGGAGTTGATGGGGACGTACGAGAAGCGGGGTGGGCGGTAGGACGCGCGTGGAAACGCGCCGGGCGGCGTGATCAGGATGACGACACGGGAGCGGGCGGAAGCGAACTTGAGTATCGGGGGGGGCCCCGGCGTCCGGCGCCCCGCCTATCCGACGTTATCGGTATCGGTCTGCCCGCTGAGCCGCTGCGTGATGTGCGACCAGCTGAGTCCGATCGCCAGCACCAGGCTCACCGCCAGCAGGACCAGGTGGGCAATCGCCCGGCTGCTGGTGGGCGCGATCACGCCGTAGTATATCATTGCCCAGATCGTACACGCGAAGAGCCCGATCACGAGCAGTGCGCCGCCGGCGCCCAGCGAGCGACGCGTCGCCTGCAGGAAGACGACCCAGACCGCCACGAGCCCCAGCCCGGCGAAGGCCTTGAGAGGCGTGAAGCCGTGGACCAGCCCGGCAACCCCGGACTCGCCCGCCTTCGGCTCGAAGATCCAGTGGAAGAAGGAGAACCGCTCCGGATTGTACGTCGCGTAGACGAGGAGCACGGCGCCCGCCAGCCGCGCGAAGAAGCCACCCCAGGAGAAGCCGCCCGATGGCATCGAGACTCCAGAAGAGGGGAAAGAGGATTGGGGCGAAGGTAGCCGTCGCCGGAGCACGGCGCCAGCGGCGGCCCGGTGAGGACGAGCTCCAGTCCATCCCGGGCATCGGCCCCGCGATGGCCGTCGACCTGCGCGACCTCGGTATCCGGCGGATTGCCGACCTCGTGGGGAAGGACCCTGAGCGGATGTACCGCCGGCTCATCGCGCTCCGGGGCGCGCACCAGGACAGGTGTGTGCTCTACGTGTTCCGCTGTGCGGTGTACTACGCCAGTACGCCCTCGCCCAGGCGGGAGCTGCTGGACTGGTGGCGCTGGAAGGACCCTCGCTGAAGCCCGCAGGCCCACTCCTCCCGAACGAGGACCCATGATCAAGTACCTGACCGAGTTCATCGGCACCTTCTTCCTGGTGCTCACCATCGGACTCGCGGTCCTGGGGCAGTCGACCCTGGCGCCGCTCGCGATCGGCTCGTCGCTGATGATCATGGTATACATGGGAGGCCATATCTCCGGCGGGCACTACAATCCGGCGGTGTCGCTCGCCCTGGGCATCCGCGGGAAGCTTCCCGGCAACGAGGTCCTGCCCTACATGGTGGCCCAGATCCTCGGCGCGGTGGTGGCGAGCCTCCTGGTCTACGTGATCATGGGCCGGACCTTCACCCTGGCCCCGGCCCCGACCGCCACGGTCGTCGCGGCACTCCTGGTCGAGATCCTCTACACCTTCGCGCTCGCGCTGGTGGTCCTGAACACTGCCTGCCACCCGGGCACCAAGGGGAACTCGTTTTACGGCCTCGCGATCGGCTTCACGATCGCGACCGCGGCCGCCGCCGGCGGCGGAGTCTCGGGGGGCGCCTTCAATCCGGCCGTCGGCATCGGGCCGACCCTGGTGCACGGCCTCCTGAGTGGCGGCAGCTTCGCCAACCTCTGGCTCTACATCGTCGGACCGTTCGCCGGCGGGGCGCTCGCGGCTGTCGTGTTCAAGAGCCAGGAGAGCTGAGCCGGCGCCAGTTCCGAGTTCCGGGTTCCGAGTTGCGGCCAGTCGTTGGCGGGGGCCCCGCCGGCGTTGCCATGCTCCGCGAACCCGGAACCCGGAACCCGGAACTCGGAACTTCCATCGCCCCCCTGCGCCTCGACCCTCATCCGGAGCCTCCCATCAATACCGTCCTCGTCCGTACCGCCGGGCTCCTCGCCCTCTCCAACATTTTCATGACGTTCGCGTGGTACGCGCACCTGAAGAACCTGGCCGGGAGGCCCTGGTACGTCGCGGCCATCATAAGCTGGGGCATCGCCCTCTTCGAGTACCTGCTCCAGGTCCCCGCCAACCGGATCGGCTATACCGCGCTCACCCTGGGCCAACTCAAGATCCTGCAGGAGGCGATCACCCTCACGGTCTTCGTGCCGTTCGCCGTCCTGTACATGAAACAGCCGTTCAAGGTCGACTATCTCTACGCCGCGGTCTGCATCCTGGGCGCGGTGTATTTCATCTTCCGCAACCCGCAGGGATGAGCGGCCGGCGCATGGCCAACGGGGCGTGGCCCGGTTATCCTACTCGTCCGGCAACTCATCCACCCCCGCCTCCGAGGCGCAGATGACCCAGCCGCTGGTCGGCATCGTGATGGGCAGCGACTCCGACTGGGACACGATGAAGCACGCGGCCGCCGAGCTCACCCGGTTCGAGATTCCGCACGAACGGCGGGTGGTGTCGGCCCACCGCACCCCGGACCTGCTCTTCGAGTACGCGGCCACCGCCGCCAGCCGGGGCCTCCAGTGCATCATCGCCGGCGCGGGAGGCGCGGCCCATCTCCCGGGGATGCTCGCCGCCAAGACGACCCTCCCGGTCCTCGGCGTGCCGGTGCCGTCCCGACACCTCAACGGACTCGACTCCCTGCTCTCGATCGTCCAGATGCCTGGGGGCGTCCCGGTCGCGACCTTCGCCATCGGCGAGGCGGGGGCCCGGAACGCCGGCCTCTTCGCCGTGTCCCTCCTGGCACGCCGCGAGCCCGCCCTGGCGAAGAAGCTCGACGCCTTCCGTCAGGGGCAGACGGAGAAGGTCCTGGGTCTCACCCTTCCGGAGACGCCGTGATCCTGCCCGGCTCAACCCTCGGCCTCCTCGGTGGGGGACAACTCGGCAGGATGTTCACCCAGGCAGCCCAGCGGCTCGGCTACGAAGTCGTGGTCCTCGACCCCGACCCGCTGAGTCCTGCCGGCCGGATCGCGGCGGTCCACATCCAGGCAGGCTACACCGACGAGCCGGCCCTCACCGAGCTGGGGAAGCGGGTCCGCGCCGTCACCACCGAGTTCGAGAACGTCCCCGCGAGTTCGCTCGCCTTCCTCCGTCTCATGGTCCCCGTGCGCCCGGGCGCCGAGGCGGTGTCGCTCACCCAGGACCGCATCGCCGAGAAGATCTTCGCGCGGGAGCAGGGCCTGATGACCGCCCCGTTCCACGCCGTCCTCACCGAAGCGGACCTCGTGCCGGCCATCGAGACCATCGGGGCCCCGGCGATCCTCAAGACCAGCCGGTTGGGCTACGATGGGAAGGGCCAGGCCTCGGTGGAGGACCTCGCCAGTCTCACCGCCGCGTTCGACCAGTTCGGGCGCCAGGCATGCATCCTCGAGCGGCGGCTCCCGCTCGATCTCGAGATCTCGGTGGTACTCACCCGCGCGGAGGACGGCCAGGTCGTGACCTTCCCCGTCGGGGAGAACCGGCACGTCAACGGCATCCTCGACACGACCGTCGTGCCGGCGCGCATCCCGGCGAGCCTGGCGGAACGGGCCCGGCAGGCGGCGAGTAAGCTCGCCAGGGCCATGCACTACGTCGGGACGATGGCGGTGGAGTTCTTCGTGGTGGATGGGGACCAGCTGCTCGTCAACGAGTTGGCGCCCCGACCCCACAACAGCGGGCACTATACGCTCGATGCCTGCGTCACCGACCAGTTCGAGCAGCAGGTCCGGGCCCTGGTCGAGCTGCCGCTCGGCGATACGACGCTGCACACACCGTGCGCGATGGTGAACCTGCTGGGCGACCTCTGGATTCACGGTGAACCGCGCTGGGACCGGGCCCTCTCCGACCCGGCGGTGAAGCTGCATCTCTACGGGAAGAAAGAACCGAGGGTCGGTCGCAAGATGGGCCACCTGACCGCCCTCGGCGCTGGACCGGCGGACGCCCTGACCGCGGCACTCGCGGCCCGGGCCCGTCTCACCATGTCATCCTCACACTGACGCACGAGTCGATTCCATGCTGACGTTCCTGACGATCCTGGCCATGACGGCGCCCGCCCCGCATGCGGTGCTGCCCCAGAAGCCGCTCGCCTGTATCACCATGAACACCGACCGGCTCCCGCTCGCGACGCGGAAGAGCCCCCTCGATTCACTCTCGTTCAAGGTGGGCGCCGCGGAGGTCAAGCTCTGCTACGGCCGCCCGTCGGCCGGCGGCCGCACGATGATCGGGGGCGAGAACGTGCCCTACGGCAAGCTCTGGCGGACCGGCGCCAACGAGCCGACGATGATCCACACGACCGGTCCGATCATCATCGCCGGCGTCGCGGTGCCTGCAGGCAGCTACTCGATCTATACCGTCCCGGACCCGAAGGAGTGGCAGGTGATCGTCAACCGGTCGATCACCCAGTGGGGCCATGAGTCGCAGTATACCGACAAGGTGAAGGCACAGGAGGTCGGCCACGGCACGGCGAAGGCCTCGGCCCTGACCTCGGCGGTCGAGACCTTCACGATCCGCTCGGAAGCCGGAGCGGCGGGCGCGGTGAATCTGCTGCTCGACTGGGAGAAGACCCGCGTGACGATCCCGGTCTCGCCGGGCAAGTAGCGCGAACGCGAGCCTCGCCGAAACACGGAACCAGCCCGCCCCTCCGGGAAACCGGAAGGGCGGGCTGTCTCGTCGGGTGCCCTGCGGCGACTAGTTGTGGCGCCTGAGGAAGGCCGCCCGGCTCCGGGGATAGTCGATCACCACCGCCAGCGTCCGGAAGGCTGAGCCGCCGAGGGCACCGTCCAACGGGCGGTCCGTCCACTGGGCCATGTAGGAGTGGAAGGCCCGGTCCGGGCGCATGGTGAACCACACCGGTCCCACCTCCGCCCCGCCGACCGTCACCCGGGGCACCTCGATCATCGCCGCGTGGGTCCCCTGCTCCGCCCGTTCGATCACCCGCCAGTCGCGGTGCTTCTCCTGCCACCGACGGAACACGCTCTCCGTGATGAAGCTGGTCCCGCGCCGGGCCGGACCGCCATCCGCGATCGCCACGAGCGCGCTGTCCGCGAGGCGGGTCATCGCCCCGGTGTCGAGCAGGAACTGGAGGGTGTCGCCGTCGACCACCGCCGGGACCCGGGGGAAGTTCACGGTGCGGCGCCCGACGGAGTCGACCTGGAAGCCGAGTCCGACCCAGCAGGCCGTCCCCCCGAGACTCACACTGTCCCGATACCCGACCAGCGCGTGCGCGGGGTAATCGAACATCCACACCCGGTCGGCGAACCAGGCCTGTCCCAGGAATCCATCGAGGGGCCCGTCCGCCTCGGTCTCCATCTCCGGGTTCGACGGCGGCACGAAAAGCTCCGGCTCTCCCCCCGGATCCGCCGTAGGGAACACCGGGACGCCCTCCGGGAGCGGCACCTTGGCGGCGGGGATCGTTCCGGTGCCGGGAGGCCCATCCGCGGGCGTCGGGGTGAGTCCGAGCCGCTTCACCCCGGTCGCGAAGAGCATGTTGGCCCCGCCACCGGTGTCGAGATAGAAGCGCAGCGGACCCGCCGTGCTCGGGATCCTCAGGGCGAAGCGATCCGCGAGGTACTGCACCGGCAACGACGTGCCCCCACGCGGCACCGTACAGTCGGAACCGAACAACAGGGTCGAGAGAACCAGCAGCATGCCTGCTCCGGGTGAGTGAGCCACACGCCGAACGGGAGAGCCGCCCGCCTGGTTTCACATCGGAACCCGGGTCCTCCGGTCCGGCGGGCTTCGACCACAAACGCAAACGGCGTCCCCGGGGGGACGCCGTTCGAGTTACCAGTGGAGGCGGAGGGAGTTGAACCCTCGTCCGAGTGAGCTTCCAGTACCACGTCTACGCGCGTAGGCACCGCTTCATGCGTCGATCCGGGCCGGTGCGGCACCGACCTTCCCGGACTCTAGCCCCTGGGGTTCTCGCGCCTGCCGTCGGAGCATCGGCAGGCACCAGCCCGGTTTTGCGATTCGGTGGCGGCGCCCCGGACGAGCTCCGTTCACCGAAGGTGCATGAAGCGAGCTTAGCTCAGCTTACGCAGCCATTGCCAGTTCAGAGTTGGCAGTTAAAGCGTTCCAGACGGTTTTACCAGGTGCCTGGACCTGGGCGCGCTGCGATGCCTTCAACAAACCCGTCGAAGCCTGTCGCCCCCTGATGTTGCACCGGGAAATCTAGCGGAGCGGGGCCCCCTCCAACAAGCACACACCTCGCGAAGGCCCCGCCGCCCTCCGGCCTCCGCCTGTCATCCGATGGGTTTGGCGGTCTCCACCCGGTCGCGGCCCTGACGTTTGGCCTCGAGCAGCGCGGCGTCGGCCTGGGCCGGAAGGTTGGCAATGCTGCGCGTGGTATCCGGCACCGCCGCAACGCCGAAACTCGCGCTGAGCGGCCACGACCGTCCCTGCCAGTCCCACCCGGTCGTCGCCAGCTTGATGCGGATACGCTCGGCCACCCTGGCCCCGTACGCCAGGGTGGCCCCGGGAAGCCAGATCGCGAACTCCTCCCCCCCGATTCGCGCCGCGATGTCGGCGCCGCGCACCGTGTCGTGAATCACCCGTGCGAAGTGGACCAGCGCCGCATCGCCCGCGGGATGTCCCAGCGTATCGTTCAGCAGCTTGAACTTGTCGCAGTCGGCATACACCAGGGTTCCCTGCGCGACACCCACCCGGTGCATCTCCTCGTCGAGCCCACGGCGGTTCTTGAGGCCGGTGAGCGGATCGGTGGTGGCGGCGTTGCCCCGCTCTTCGCTGTCGCGCGCGCGGACGATGCGCGGACCCGCGTTGCGGAGCGCCTCCTGCACTTCCGCGATCACGGGGCCGATCGGCGCGCCGTCATCGTCGGTCCAGATGACCACCGCCCCGACCGTCTCCTCGCGGGCCTTGATCGGGTAGACGATCGCGGGGGTCTGGTGACTGCGCCGGTCGTGGACGATCCCCCCGAGGGGATCCGCGATGCTCGTGAGGGAGCCGACCTCCCCCTTCGCCACCTGGTAGACCGGGCTCCCCGGCTGGGCCAGATTGTCGAGCAGCCGGCGGTCGGCCCGGCCCGAGGTGCCGATCACCCGCACTCCCGCCGCCGTCTCGGCGGCAACGATGACCTCCGCCGACAGGATCCGCTCCATCTGGTACGCCAGTCGGAGCCCGATGCTGCCCAGCGATTCCACCGGCTGGTCGTCCTCGGCGATGGCCCGGTCCATCATGGGCCGCCGGGCGAGCCCGTCGAGCAGCGCGGTCAGGTCCTGCTGCGCCTCCCGAAGCACATTGGCCCGCGATTCCGCCGGGAGGAGCAGCCCCGCCCCGAGGCCCGAGGCCGCCGCATACAGGAGCGTGCCGGCCTCCAGCCGCTCGGTGCCGGCCCCGTTCTGCTGGCAGAGCACGGCCAGCCGCTGCTCGACCACATCGCTCACCGCCGGCGGCAGCGGGGCGCCGGGGGTGGCACGCTGCCAGCGCGTCCCGCCGTTCCCGTTCCCCACCGAGGTCGAGACCCAGGCGCCGAGGGCCTGCCGGGCGAGCGCCAGCCAGCGGAGCGCCGGGTCGGGCGCCAGCATCGGCTCCACCCCGCGCGGCCCGGGGTCGGCCGCCGCCGGCCTGCGCCGGGCGAAGGCGCGCGCCGCGAGGGCGCCGGCCACCATCCCCACCAGGAGCCAGAGGAGCGCCGTCACTTGAGCCACCCGCGGCGGCGGAACCAGGTCCAGATCGCGGCACTCACGCCGAACATGAGCAGCACGACCGCGGGGTAGCCCCAGCGCTGGGACAGCTCGGGCATGTGCTGGAAGTTCATCCCGTAGACGCCCACGATGAACGTGAGCGGGAGGAAGAAGGCGGAGAACACCGTGAGGATCTGGACCACCTCGTTGGTGCGATGGGCCGCCAGGGACAGCTGCATGTGGAGGAGATTGTTCACGTCCTCGAGCAACTCGTCGGCGTAGAAGTGCATGCTCTCGGCATTCTCCCGGAGATCCTGGAGCAGGGGCAGCCCCTTCTCCTGGGCGCTGGGGAAGCGGTTGCTCACGCTGATCGTATGCCAGAGGAGACGCTTGAGCAGCGCGACCCGGCGCTTGATCATGTACATCTGGTGCAGCAGGGAGGAGACATCGGTGTGCTGCAGCAGCGTCCCCTCGAACGCATCCATCCGCGCCTCCGCCCCCTCGAGCGGCGCTTCGTACGAGAGCACCACCGCCAGCGCGATCTCGGCCAGGAGCTCGATCGTGTACATCCCGTTGTTCCCGGGCTCGACGCCGGGGGGATGTTCCTCGTTCCAGCTCCGGATCACGGCGGAGAGGTACGGCTGCTCCTTCCGGTGGATCGACACCAGGAACGTCGGGCCCCAGAAGAGCGCCACCTTGCGGGTCAGCGCCTGGACCGTATCGGCCATCAGGTCGGCCCGCTCGTCGTAGGCCCGCAGGATCGCGAAGCAGTTCGGACCGAAACGCTCGAACTTGGGCAGATGCTCGGGGTCGAGGCAGTCGGAGACCGCGGTCTCCGGATACCCGTACTCCCGCGCGATCTGCTCCAGCTCCGCCCGGGTGGGATCGACCGCGTCGATCCACACGAACGGCGGGTTGGCCGAGGTGAAGACTCTGCTGAACATGAGACCGGGTGACACCCCGGGGCGCGACGCTGCTACCGGCCCCGTGCGTGCAGGATCCGGATGGCGGCCACGGCCGCGCCGAATCCGTTGTCGATATTCACCACCGTGACGCCCGCGGCGCACGAGTTGAGCATCGCGAGCAGGGCCGCGACGCCCCCGAACGACGCGCCGTACCCCACGCTCGTGGGCACGGCGATGACAGGGACGCCGACGAGGCCGCCGACCACACTGGGCAGCGCGCCCTCCATGCCTGCCACCACGATCATCACATCGGCCCGCCGGAGGGTCTCGCTCGCCGCGAGCAGCCGGTGGAGGCCGGCCACCCCCACGTCGGTCAGGCGTTCCACCGTGGCGCCCAGCGCGCCGGCCGTGACCGCCGCCTCTTCCGCGACCGGGAGGTCGCTGGTGCCGGCACAGGCCACCAGGACGGTCCCCGCCAGCGTCACGGGGTGGTCGGCCCGGAGCAGCACCGTCCGCGCGAGCCCGTTCCACTCCACGCGGGGAAACCGCCGGGCCAGCGCCTCGGCCTGTTCCGGGGTGGCGCGGGTCCCCAGGAATCCCGCCCCGCTCGCGGCCAGCCGTTCACAGATCCCGGCCACCTGCTCCACCGTCTTCCCGGCGCAGAAGACCACCTCGGGATGCCCCTGGCGGAGCGTCCGATGGTGATCCAGCTGGGCGAAACTCAGCGACTCGGTGGGAAAGTGCTTGAGCTGCGCCAGCGCGTCCGCCGGGGTGGTGCGCCCGGCGGCGATCTCGCCAAGCAGCTGCTCCAGCCGCTCCGGCCTCACGCCACGCTGGCGGCCGGCGCCAGGTACTCGCCGAAGATCGCCTCCGCCTCGGCCATCGACTCGACCTGAAAGAGCCGCGCGCGCAGCTCGCCCGCGCTCCGGAGCCCCTTGGTGTACCACCCGAAGTGCTTGCGGAACTCGATCACGGTCTTGCGGCTGTCCCCCTGCAGCGCCAGCGCCAGCCGCGCATGTTCGAGCGCCACGGCGAACCGCTCAGGCGGGTCCGGGGCCGGGGGGCGCCGCTCGCCCGCGAGGAGTGCCCGGGCGTCCCGGAAGAGCCAGGGATTCCCGAACGACCCACGGCCGATCATCACGCCGGCGCACCGCGTGTGCGCCACCATCCGGACCACGTCCTCGGGCGTCTGGATGTCCCCGTTGCCGATGACGGGGATTTCGAGCGCCTCCACCACCCGCGCGATCTCGTCCCAGTTCGCCTTGCCGCTGAACATCTGGGTCCGGGTCCGGGCGTGCAGGGTGAATGCCTTCGCGCCGGCATCCTGCATGCGGAGCGCGATGCCGACGGGATCGCGCAGCTGGTCGTTCCAGCCACTCCGGGTCTTGACCGTGACGGGCAGATGGGTCGCGGCGACACAGGCGCGGATGATCTGCTCCACGAGGTCCATGTCGCGGAGACATCCCGACCCGCCGTTCCGCTGCACGACCTTCTTCACCGGGCAACCGAAGTTGATGTCGATGAACTCCGGACGGTAGTGCTCGGTGATGAGTCGCGTGGCCTCCGCCATCGCCGCGGGATCGGCGCCGTAGATCTGGATGCCGATCGGCCGCTCACACTCCTCGAACTCGGCGCCCTCGAGTGTCCGCGTGATGCGGCGGCGGATCGCCTCGGAGCTCAGGAACTCGGAAAGCACCACATCCGCACCCATCCGCCGACAGACCTGACGGAAGGGCGCCTCGGACACCCCGGCCATCGGGGCGAGGAGGAGCGGGATATTGGGGCCGGAGAAATACGGTAACCGCATGGAAACAAAATACTTGCGAGCCACCATGGTGACAACTGGCCCGCCCTAGCGCTCCCGCCACGCCGCCAGCGTGTCCCCCGAGACCCATCGGCCGTGCAGGACCAGCCCCGCCGGCCGCCGGAGGACGCCGAGATCCCGCACCGGATCGCCCTCGAGCAGGAGCAGATCGGCCCGCATCCCGGGAGCGATCCTCCCCCAGGCATCCGCCTCCCCGAGAAACTCGGCGGCGCCGCGGGTCGCCATCGCCAGGGCCTCGGTCGCGGGGACGCCCGCCGCGACGAATTCCGCGAGTTCATCGCCCAGGGCGGCCCCCGCGGGGACGATGTCGATCCCCGAATCGGTCCCGACGAGGAGCCGGGCCCCGGCGCGATAGAGCGCCGCCACCAGCCGCCTGCGGTTGGCGATGACACGATCGGCATTCGGACCGCGCCGGGCCAGCGCCCCGGTGATCGCCAGGGTCGGGCAGTTCCAGGTCCCAGCGGCCACGGTGGCCCCGACCAGGGCCATCATGCGGGAGGAGTCGGCGCCGGGCGGGTCGGTGAACTGGTCGAGGGCGATGTTGTAGCCGCTCAGGTGCTCGATCGAGCGCTGCCCCAGGGCCAGGGCATGCTCGACCGGCACGGCGAAGGGCACGTGGCCCACGAACTCGAGATGCAGGTGCTTCGCCGTCGCGACGATCGAATCGTAGACCGGGAGCGAGAGGCGAGAGTAGATCTTGAGCCAGCGGAAGCCGTGCCCCATCTGCCGCTCCACCACCGGCACGACATCCGCCAGTGAGTCGACGAACTGGGTGAGCGGCCAGCTCGCGGGGTGTCCATCCAACCCCGGGCTCGCGAGCGCGATCCACGGCCCCGGGGTCTCGCCCCGGGCCACGCTGTCGCGCAGCGCCTCGTGCTCGGGGACGCCCCACATGCCGCGGACGGCGGTAATCCCGTAGCCGAGCAATTTCCACCGATCACGCACCAGGCTGTGCGCGTGCATGTCCGCCAGGCCGGGAATCACCACCCACTGGCGCCCCTGGATCACGCTCGCGCCGCGGGGTGGTCGCACCGACGCCGAGGGTCCGACGGCGGTGATCTTCCCGTCCTCGACGAGGATCGTCTGGTGGACCAGCGGGGCGGCGCCGGTGAGCGGCTGGATCGTCACGTCCACCAGCGCCAGGCCGTCCCTCGTGGCCGGGGCGGGCGCGGTCACGATCCCGAGGAGCCCGGCCGCGGGGAACAGCAGTCTCCGCCGGATCACGGGCACCCCTCTTCCCGTTCGCGCCGCTTCGGCCCATCGACCGGCGGAGACGGTTCGAACACCGCGGTGGACGCCGAATCCGGTTCCAGCATGAGGTAGTGGTAGAGCCAGGTCTCGCTGCCGTGCAGGATCACGGCGTAGCGGAAGAGCCGCGGCTCGTCGGCGGGCCAGTCGAACACCCGGACCCGGACCTCGGGCGAGCCGGCGCCGCTGTGATTGACGAGGAGGAGGTCGACCGGGCGGCCATCCTGCGCGTAGCGCACCGCGACCGGCGCGCCCAGCCGGTCCGTGAACTCGAGGCGCCAGAGAGTGTCACCCGCGGCGACCTCCAGGCGGGCGCTGCCCCGCGGCGTCCACCGGCGCTCGGGATACGCGACCAGCAGGTGGAACTCGTGCCCGGTGATCACGCTGGCCCCCGCCGCCGACAGGGTGTCGGCCCGGGCCTCGCGCACCGACCAGGTCCAGGGTCCCCGGCGTCCTACCCCTGCGATGAACAGCGGCCCCCGGTCATCGAACTGTTCGAACCGGGTGAGTCCCGCGAGACGCGAGCGGATCACCGTCTGGATCGGGCCGCGCGGGCCCTTTACCGCCGCGACCGCGCGCAGGGACTGGAGGCGTTCCAGGGTGGCAGGGCCGAGCCACCGCCGGGCCAGGGCGAGGATGCTGTCCTGGGAAGCCGTCTGCGCCGCCGCCGGCGGCGGCGGTGCGAGCAGGAGCCCGCAGAGGAGGCCGGGGAGCAATCGCATGATATTCGCCTTTACAGCGGCGTGGTGTTTCCGTAACCTTCACGCCCCATGGCCCTGCGCGACTTCTTCTCATCCGACAGTATCGCCCTGCCGCTCGAGGCGTCCACGCCAGACGCGGTTCTGCCGGCGCTGGTTTCCCTGCTCCGCCTCGACGAGCGCTCGTCGGAGACCCTGCTCCGGGTGCTCAAGCGCCGCGAGGAGCTGGGCTCCACCGGCGTCGGGCGCGGAATCGCGATCCCGCACGGGCGCTCCCTGGTGGTGAACCGGGTCCGGCTCGCCTACGGGTTCCTCCCCGCCGGCGTGGCCTGGCAGGCGCTCGACGACCGCCCCGTGCACCATTTCTTCCTGATCGTCGCCCCGCCGATCGAGGTGAGCAACCAGTACCTGCCGGTGCTCGGCAAGATCGCCACGTTCGCGAAAGAGCCGGACGTGCCCGAGAGGCTCGCCCGGCTCCAGAGTGCGGAGGAATTTTTCAGGCTGCTGGAGGAGAAGGGGGTGTAACAAGGGAGAGGGGAGATCCTTCCCCCTGCTCCCTTCCTCACTCCCACTCGATCGTCGCCGGGGGCTTCGAGCTCACGTCGTACACCACCCGGTTCACCCCCTCCACTTCGTTCGCGATCCGATTCGAGACCCGGGCCATCACCTCGGGCGGGAAGGCATACCAGTCCGCGGTCATGCCGTCCCGGCTCGTCACGGCGCGGAGCCCCACCACCTGGTCGTAGCTCCGCTCGTCGCCCTGGACCCCGACCGAGCGGATCGGGAGCAGCACCGCGAACGCCTGCCAGATCTCGTCGTACAGACCCGCCGCCCGGATCTCCTCGATGTAGATGTGGTCCGCCTTCCGGAGCACGTCGAGCTGGTGGCGGTTCACCTCGCCCAGGATGCGGATCGCGAGCCCCGGCCCGGGGAACGGGTGCCGGCCCACCATTTCCTCGGGCAGTCCCAGGCTCCGGCCCACCGCGCGGACCTCGTCCTTGAAGAGCTCGCGGAGCGGCTCGATCAGCGTGAAGGGAAGCTTCTCGGGCAGGCCACCCACATTGTGGTGGGTCTTGATCGTCACCGAGGGACCGCCGAGCGGCGACATCGATTCGATCACGTCGGGGTAGAGCGTGCCCTGCACCAGGAACCCGACATCA
>DASZPT010000402.1:0-6721 GCA_035549935.1 Gemmatimonadales bacterium | reverse complement strand
CCGGCTCACCCGGCGCTCGCTCGAGGCGAGCCGAGTCTCCGCCTCCCGGATCCGGGTGGTGATCTCCCGCACCCGGTCGAGTGCGTAGGCCCGCTGGTCCTTCGTCACCTCGAGCGAGGGCGATTCCACCCCGCCGGCGGGGGCCCCCGCCTTCGGCTTCACCTTCGCGAGCTCGGTCTGGATATCCGTCAGGAGCCTCCCGTTGGCCGCCACCTCGAGGAGGAGGCTGTCCCGCTCGGCCGTGATCGCCATCTCGTTGAGCTGGCGCTCGAGCCCGGGTGAACTGGGACGGGTCTTGGGTTCGTTGTGGCAGGCGGTGGCGACCAGGACGGCGGTCAGGACCCACGCGCCGCCCATGGTCGGGCCGTGATTCGCACGCATGGCGGAGCTCCCTTCGGGTGAGTGGTAACCCTCGCATCATTCGATGCGAGGGTGATGAGAGTCTAGGGAGCGATCATGGCGCGCGGATGTGCGACGGGATGACGATTCGTTCTCGGCCCGATGAGGAGTTGGCACGCGCGTGACGCGGGTCACGCAACCCTACGCGCGGTCGCGTCGTCTGACGAGTCTGGTCTTGCCGTATCCCTGAACCTGCTCCTCCCGGAGGCTTGGTGATGTCCCGGTTTCTGCTGACGGCCCTCTGCCTGGTCCCCCTCTCCGCGGCCGCCCAGGCCGGGCCGCTCCGGCTCCGTCTCGACACGGGCGAAGCGGAAGCGGCGCTCGCCATCCTCGATGCGCGGGCGGGCGGCGCCGTCCCCGATTCCCTCTGGACCCGCCTCGAGGCGACCGAAGGATTCACCCGGCTGGTGGCGCGGGAGCAGAGTCTCCGGCGCACCCTTTCGCTCGACGACATGCGGGCCTATCTCGGCAACGATTCCATCGTTGCCCGGCGGCAGCAGTTCCGCCGGACGCTCGAGGCATGGCGCCAGCTGCCGGTGGCCGATGCCGGGGCCCGGGCGCTCGCCTACCTCCCGGCCGGGACCACGCTCGACGCCACCATCTACCTGCTGGTCAAGCCACGCACCAACAGTTTCGTCTTTGACGTCCGGGGCCGTCCGGCGATCATGCTCTACCTCGATCCCGACGTGGCCGCGCCGGCCTTCGCCAACACCGTCGCCCACGAGTTGCATCACATCGGGCTGGGTGCCGCCTGCCGGGTCGCTCCCGACACCCTCTTCGCCGACACGACCCAGGCAGCGGCCGCGGCCCGCGAATGGCTCAGCGCCTTCGGCGAGGGTCTGGCCATGCTCGCCGCGGCCGGTGGCCCGACCGTTCACCCCCACCAGACGAGTCCCGCCGCCGACCGGGAGCGCTGGGACCGCGACATGGCTGACGCGCCGGACCAGATGCGGGAGGTCGAGCGGTTCTTCCTCGGGGTTCTCGATGGCAAGACCGCCGGCGATTCCGTGACCGCAGCGGGCATGGAATTCTTCGGGGTGCAGGGGCCGTGGTACACCGTCGGCTATCGGATGTGGAGCACGGTGGAGCGCCGCTTCGGACGCGCACGCGTCGTCGCCGATGCCTGCCACCCTGCCCGCCTTCTCCTGGACTACAACCAGACCGTCGCCGGGACGCCCTCGGCTCCCCACTGGTCGGCGGATTTCAGCCAGCGGCTTGCCGCGCTTTTGGCCCAGCGACCATGAAGAGCCACTCATGAACCATCCACGGCTCCTTACGAGGCCGCCGACCATACTCCCCTCATGCTGGACCCGGGATTCAAACCATGGACGGGAGACGGGATATGCGTGCCGTGAGAGTCGTGTTGCTGCTGGCCGGGCTCGCCTGGCTGCTGCCGGCCGGAGCCTCGGCTCAGGCACAGGGGAGGACGTACACCAAGGTCCCGGTGGGCTCGGGCTGGAAGGTCGACCCGGCGCACTCCGAGGTCGGATTCCGCATCCGCCACCTCGTGGGCCGGGTCCGTGGGGAGTTCACCGACTGGGAAGGGATCATCGTCACCAAGGACACCGACTGGACCCACGGCACGGTGAACGTGACGGTGCGCACCAAGAGCATCGACACCGGGAATCCGTCACGGGACATGGATCTCCGCTCCTCCCGGTTCTTCGCCGTCGACAGCTTCCCCACCATGACCTTCGAGAGCACCGGCCTGGTCACGGGCGAGGGCAACAGTTTCGAGATGAGCGGCCTGCTGACGATCAAGGGGAACACCCACCCGGTCGTCTTCAAGGGCCAGTATCGCGGGCTGCAGCGTGACATGAACGGCAAGGAGCGGATCGCCTTCGATGGCACCGCCTACATCAATCGGAAGGATTACGGGATCACCTGGAACCAGGTAGTCGAGGCCGGAAAGCTCTTGAGCGACGATGTGGAGATCGAGATCTCGCTGGAGGCGGTCCGGCAATAGGGCGGGGATGGGGAGGGGCGGGCCCGGTTGCTCGAGTGAGCGGCCGGGCCGCTTCTATTATATGAGCCAGGCTACCGCGGTCGGAGCGCGTCGTCAGGCGTGCTCGAATCCCGCCTGCCGGAGGATTGCCGGAAGCTCGCCCGGCGCGCCAATCCCGCCCTGCGCCATCCGCGGCGTGCCTCCACCCTTGCCGCCGATCTTCCCCAGGATCTCCCGGAGCATGGCGCCGGCGTCGACGCCGGCGTCGGCGCTCGCGGCAATCAGGAGCGTCGGCGGGTCCGCGACCACACCGGCGAACAGCACCTTCGCGTGACTGGTGGCCGCTTGAGCAAGGCCGCGGAGATCCTCGACGCTCGCGCCGGCAGGGGCAGCGTACACCCGTCGCACCCCTTCGGGGCCGGGCTCCGCCCGCTGCAGCAGTCCTGCCGCCCGGTAGCCGTTCGCCTCGTCCGCCAGCGCCTTCCGGGCCGCGAGCGCCGCCTTGAGCTGGCCCCGGAGCCCCGCCACCACCGCGGGTACCTCATCGACCGAGGCCGAGGCCTCGCTCGCGACCTCCGAGAGGAGATCGAAATCGGCCCGGGCCCGGCGGATCGCCCGCGCGCCGCAAAGAAACTCGAGGCGGACCTGTTTCTTCACCCGCTCGCTCCGGCGGACAAGCAGCGTGCCGATCTCGCCCGTCGCCCGGACATGGGTCCCGCCGCAAGCGCTCCGGTCCAGGCCGGCGATCGTGACGACCCGGAGCGTACCGGTCCGGTCCGATGCCTTCCGGAGACCGGTCGCGTTGGCCGCGTCCTCGAAGGTCACCGTCACAGGGCGATTCTCGGTGATCACCTCGTTGGCGCGCACCTCCGCCCGCCGGAGCTGCTCCGGGGAGATCGCATCGAGGGCCAGGTCGAGGGTCGAGCTCTCCGGGCCGAAGTGGACGCTCACCGTGTTCGCCCCGAACAGGTCGGCGAGCACGGCGCTCAGGAGGTGCTGCCCGGTGTGCTGCTGCATGTGGTCGAATCGGCGGGTCCAGTCCACCACCCCCCGCACCTCGCCTGGCGTGAGCGGCGCGGCCAGCAGGTGGGCAATCCGCTCCTCCTCGTCCACTACGTCCACCACCGCCACGCCCCCGAGGGTGCCGAGGTCGTGGGGCTGCCCGCCCGAGGTGGGGTAGAGCGCAGTCTGGTCGAGATAGATCCGGCGGCCACCCTCGGCGGCGTCGACCACGCGGGCCGCGAACTCGGTGAGGTAGCTGTCGGTGTAGTAGAGGCGGTGGGTCATGGAATGAAGGTATACGTTCCGCGTTCCGCGTTCCTCGTTGGAGGTCTGATCGGGACAGGGGGTGGTCGAGTCCTCCCACCCGGAACGGGGAACGCGGAACGCGGAACGGCTTTACAGCAGCGCCTCCACCTCCCGCCTCGCCTCCGCGTACGCCACCACCTCCGCCTTCATCTGGTCGCTCAGCTCCGCCAGCCGGTCGGTGTCGGCTGCGGTGGCTTCAACGGCCCGGAGCCGGGCTTCCCCCAGGGTGGTAATCGCGTCGAGGAGTCGCTGCACGAGGGCATCGCGGCTCCGTTCCGCGCGGGCGATCGCCGAGTGCCAGCTGCCGGAGGTCCGCCGGCCGGGCCGGGCGCGCTGGCGCTCGAGCCGCTCGAGGCTGTCCTCGAGGTCGGCCAGGTCGCCGGCCGCGTCACAGGCGTGGAGCACCAGCTCCTCCACTTCGCCCCGGATGTCGGCGGCGGCGGTGTCGGGTAGACGGGCCAGCACCGCCTGGGCGTTGCGGGCGAGATCCGCCAGCAGCGAGAGCGCGGTCCCGCCCGGCAGGCGCGACACCGTGAGGGCCAGGCGCTCGCGGGCCATACCGGTCAGCGCCCCGCTCGTGCCGGGCGCCTGGAGCAGGGGGCGGCGGACCTGGCGCTGTGCCTCCAGCACGATGGCCAGCGAGACGATCGGGCTGAGCCAGAGAAGGACCGGGGCCACCAGTGCCCCCGCGAAACCTCCCGTGACCGCGACCAGGCCGGCCACGCCATAGAGGCTCCGCGGGAGCGGGGCCCATGCCGGACGGGCGATCCGCGCACTGATTCCCTCCGCGGCCAGCCGCTGCAGCACCCGGTCGGCGCCGGCCACCGGTACTCGCGCGACGGCGCGCTCTCCGCGGGCGGCGGCCTCGAGTGCCTCCCGGGTGGCGCCGCTCCCCGCCAGGGTGCGGAGCCGGGCGTGGGTGTGTTCCCGCTCGCCGCGGGAGGCCGGCGGCTCGACCATCACCAATCGGTCGAGCGCCTGCGGCGTGGTCCCGGCGCACCCGCTGCAGAGCCCCAGGCCCAGCGGTTCGTCCGCGCCGCAGAGGAGGCAGAAGGTCAGGTGGTGCGACACCTTCGGTGCCCGCCACTCCGAGGTCGCCTCGAGCGAGAGGGCGTCGGCGAGGAGCGCCGCCGAGGTGAACCGATCCGCCGGGAGCGCGGTGGTGGCGCAGGCCACGGCATCGTCGAACCACGCCGGCAGCCCCGGTCGCCACTGGGAGGGGCGGTAGCCGTCGGGTGCCGGTGGTGGCGGAAGATGCGGAGAGGGGCGGTCGGGGAGCCGTCCGGTCACCAGGAAGTAGAGCGTCATCCCGAGCGCGTACACATCCGCCCGCGCATCGCCCCGGCCACCGGCCACGACTTCGGGCGCCAGGTAGTCGAGGGTCCCGACCAGGGCGCCGGTGCCGGTCACCCCGGACAGCCCCTCGAGCCTGGCGGAGCCGAAGTCAGTAAGCCGGGCGTGGCCGTCCGGATCGAGCAGGATGTTCGACGGCTTCACGTCACGGTGCAGGATTCCCCGCCGGTGCGCGGCGCTCAATGCCTTGGCCACCTCGCGGCCGATCCCCGCGGCGCTGTCGGCGCTCATCGGTCCGCTCTCGGTCACCTTGATGGCGAGGTCGGGACCGTCGATGTACTCCATGACGATCGAGCCCCGCTCGCCCGCGTCGACGAAGTCGTAGATCGCCACGATGTTGTCGTGGCCGAGATCCCGCGCCGCGAGCACCTCGCGGCGGAGCCGTTCCCGCGCCGTGTTCGCCGCGGCCGGGGGCGGGACCAGCAGCTTGATGGCGACCTCGCGACCGAGGGCCCGGTCGTGGGCCAGGTAGACGATCGAGTAGCCGCCCCGCCCGATCTCCCGGCGGATCTCGTAGCGGTCCTCCAGCACCATGCCAGGGGAGAAGCTCACGACTTCCCTCCCTCGAGCCGCCCCACCACCTCGAGCGCGTTCGCCCGCCAGCCGTCGTCCTCCTGGTAGAGCTCCAGGAACCGTCGCAGGCTCGCCAGCGCCCGGCCGTGCTGGCCCAGTGCGTACTCCGACATCCCGGCGTGATACAGCGCCATGTAGTTGTCGGGCGTGAACTCGAGCACCAGCTCCATGATGGGGCCGGCGGAACGGTCATCGCCGGCGTCCGCCACCGGGTGGCCGATGTTGAAGACGATGGACGAGGCGTAGCCGCGGTCCCCCGCCGGCAGGGCCAGGAGCGCGGCGCGGGCACTGTCGATGTTCCCGGCGAGCGCGTAGCAGGAGGCGGCGTAGCCGGCTCCATCCCGTCCCGCCGGCGGCGGGTCGTTGCGGATGCGGGACACGACCTCGAGGGCGTTGCAGAACGGCTTCGCCTGCTGGAACCAGAGTCCCGCGTCACCGGCCACGGGCCGCACCGGCGTAACCGGCTCGCCCCCGCCGGGAGCGGGGCGCATGGCCTTCAGAGTCACGACGCCGCAAACCGCGGCATAGCCAAGCCCCAGGAGATGCAACAGCCGCACTGAACCCTCGACGAGACAGTGAGATGCGCGGGAGACGCGGGAAGCCCCCCGATGGACACGGCCGAGAGGGCAACAGGCGGGCCATGAGCGAGGACCGAGTTCCGGGTTACCGGGTTCCGAGTCCACGGTCGGGCAGGGTGTGAGACGTATCACATTGACCGTCGCAAAGGCGAACACTGTCATGGTCTGTGACCTTGTTCCTCGCCTGCCCCGAACCAACCTTGTAGCGTCCTGCGTCATCGTTCGCTCAGACTCCGTTCGTTCCACGAGCCAAAGCCTCGCTCCCCTCGACCCGTTCCCGGCCCCCCCCGGCGCTCGGAACTCGGAACGCGGAACGCGGAACTCGGAACTCGGAACTCGGAACTCGGAACTCCCCAGAGGCACCCATGCGCACCACCCGTCGCCGCATTGTCGCTCTCGCGCTCTCGCTCGCCGCGTGCGCCCGGGACTCGGGTCCCACCGACCCCGGCGGGATCCCGACCGCCGACGCCAAGGCCTGGTCCGATCCCACCACCTGGCCTGGCGGTGTCGTGCCGGTCCAGGGTGACTCGGTGGTGATCCCGGAGGGGACCACGGTCCGCCTCGA
>DASZPT010000401.1:0-4275 GCA_035549935.1 Gemmatimonadales bacterium | reverse complement strand
ACCTTGTGCCCGACCAGGCTCTGCGCGTCGACCCACGCGGCCAGGGTGCCCGGGCCCAGTGCCACCGGCCCGAGCGCCCGCACCGTGTCCCGGTCCTGCGCCACGAAGCACTTGACCGGGTTCCGGGTGCCGCCGGCGCCGGGAAGGCCGGCCAGGCAGCGGTCGCCCGGGATGCCCTCCTCACTGTTATAGGAATAGGCGATCCGCGTTCCGTCGCTGTTCCAGGAGGGGGACCAGTCCATGCCGGGGCTGAAGGTGAGCTGGACGGGAGGAGTGGTGGAGCGGGGACCGTTGTCGACCGGGTCGCCGCTCGGGAAGGGATCCTGGTGACTGCAGGCCGACAGGATCATCAGCAGGACCAGCGCGGACCGACGCGAATGCACCCCGGTCGTCCCGCAGGAACGGCGGTGAGGCATGGCAGTGCGTGGGTTGAGGCGTGGTGAAGCGAACGGCGGACGTCGGGAGTCGCAAGGTACCTCAGGACAGGGGACGTCGACAGGGGCGAATCCTGCACGCACGGTAGCATTTACAACCATTTCCTCGATCGCGCGGTCATACCCCGGATGTGGGGGCACACGGCGCGCGTGCCTCACGATGGGCGGGGGGACCGGTCCGTCCGGTTGTGGGACAGCGAGTCCCGGAAGCGAACGAGGCGTGGTGGGGCGGGGTCGGGGGCGCCTGCGTCAATCACCTGATTGGCAAGGACTTGTCGGGTTTGTAACCGGCGCGGGGTTCGGCACGTTTCTTACCTTGCCCACTAGTGAGGGCGAGCCCTGGTGGCCGCCGCAATCGTCTACAACGAGTCCTGGGGTAACCGGTGGATATTCCGCGCGAGAAGAAGCCCGATCGGCGCCGCCTCATCTATATCGGCGGCGGCATCGCCGCCCTGGTGGTGACGACTGTCGGACTGGCCCGGCTCAAGCCGGCCGCTCCGACCGTGGAGGCGGGCACGCTGTGGATGGACACCGTCCGCCAGGGCCCGATGGTGCGGGAGGTCCGCGGCCCCGGGACCCTCGTTCCGGAGCAGATCCGCTGGGTCTCGGCGATCGCGCCGGGCCGGGTCGAGAAGAAGCTGGTGCTCCCGGGGGCGAAGGTCACCGCCAACACGGTGCTGCTCGAGCTCAGCAATCCGGACGTGCAGATCCAGCTGCTCCAGGCCGAGCGGCAGCTCACCGACGCCGAGGCGCAGCTGGTCTCGCTCAAGACGACGCTCGAGACCCAGAAGCTCAACCAGGAAGGCGTGGTCGCCAACATCCGGTCGGAGTACCGCGAGGCGCTCCGCAAGGCGGCCTCGGACTCGGCGCTCGCGGCTCAGGACCTGATCTCCCCCGCGGACTACGCCCGGTCGAAGGACAAGGCGGAGGAGTTCACCCAGCGGCTCGCGGTGGAGCAGCAGCGGCTCGACATCTACGCCCAGAACATCCAGGGCCAGCTCGATGTGCAGCAGGAGCAGGTGAAGCGCCTGCGGGCGGTGGCCGAGTTCCAGCGGGGGCTGGTGAACGCGATGGTGGTGCGGGCCGGGTCCGACGGGGTGCTGCAGGAGCTGCCGATGGAGCAGGGCCAGTGGGCCATCAGCGGCGCGACGCTCGCCAAGGTGGTCCAGCCGGACCGGCTCAAGGCGGTGCTCCGGATCCCGGAAACCCAGGCACGGGACGTGACGATCGGGCAGTCCGCGGCGATCGACACCCGCAACGGGATCGTGCAGGGTCACGTGATCCGGATGGACCCCGCCTCGCAGAACGGGACGGTGACGGTGGACGTGGCGCTCGACGGCCCGCTCCCCAAGGGCGCGCGCCCCGACCTGAGTGTCGACGGCACCGTGATGATCGAACGACTCGACAACGTGCTCAACGTCGGGCGGCCGGCCTACGGCCAGGCCAACAGCACGGTGGGCATCTTCCGGCTGATCCCCGGGACCGGCGAAGCGGAGCGGGTCAAGGTGGAGCTGGGCCGCAACTCGGTGAACACGATCGAAGTGGTCCGCGGGCTCAACAAGGGCGACGTCGTGATCCTCTCCGACATGTCGCGCTGGGATGCGGTGGACCGGGTGAAGCTCAAGTAGGGCCAACCATTCGTCTGACTATGGAGAACGCATGACCACCAACGGCCAGTCGCTCATCCGGCTCGAGGGCATCAAGAAGGTCTTCCTCACCGATGAGGTCGAGACCCACGCGCTGTCCGAAGTGCACCTCGAGATCCGGCGGGGCGAGTACGTCGCGATCTCCGGCCCGTCGGGGTGCGGCAAGACCACGCTGCTCTCGCTCCTCGGCCTCCTCGACACCCCGTCGGGCGGGCAGTACTGGCTGGATGACAAGCCGGTCGCGCAGCTCTCCGCCTCGGAGCGGGCCCGGATCCGCAACCGCGAGATCGGGTTCATCTTCCAGGCGTTCAACCTGATCGGCGACCTCACGGTCTACGAGAACGTCGAGCTGCCCCTCACCTACCGCGGCATGCCCGCGGCGGAGCGGAAGCAGCGGGTGATGGCGGCGCTCGAGAAGGTCGGCATGAGCCACCGGGTGAAGCACTACCCCTCGCAGCTCTCCGGCGGTCAGCAGCAGCGCGTCGCGGTGGCCCGCGCCGTGGCCGGTGAACCCCTGATCCTCCTGGCGGACGAGCCGACCGGTAACCTCGACTCGACCAACGGCGAGGCCGTGATGGAACTGCTCCAGGCGCTGCACCGCGCCGGGGCGACCATCTGCATGGTCACGCACGACCCCCGCTACGCCGCGCACGCCGACCGCGCCATTCACCTCTTCGACGGCCGCGTCGTCGAGGACAAGGTCGCCGAGCTCGGCAAGGCCTGATCCCGGGAACAATTCGAGCGAATCCCCCGCCCGGCTCGCGTCCTCGCGAGCCGGGTGTGGCCCCCGGCTTTTCCTGAATGGGAGGTCCCGGCATGGCGAGTCTCTTCCAGGACGTGAAATACTCGCTCCGCAGCCTGCGGAAGAGCCCCGGCTTCACCGCGGTCGCGGTGCTCACCCTCGGGCTCGGGATCGGGGCCAACACCGCCATCTTCTCGGTCATCAATGCCGTGCTCCTCCGCCCGCTTCCCTACAAGGAGCCGGAGCGGCTCGTGACGGTGGAGCATCACTACCCCAGCCTCAACGACCTCTATGCCCCGGTGTCGGTGCCGGGGTTCCTCGTCTACGAGACCAAGAAGCAGGTCCTGGAGTCCGCCGCGGTAGAGACCGGCTGGGCCCCCACGCTGACCGGCGACGGCGATGCGGAGCGGCTGGCCGCGACGCGGGTGTCGGGCGACTGGTTCCGCACCTACGGGGTGCCCGCGGCCCTGGGCCGGACGCTGCTGCCCGAGGACGTGGCCGACGGGCATGAGCGGGTCGTGGTTCTGAGCGAGGCGTTCTGGCGCACCCGGTTCGGCGCCGACCGGGGTCTCGTGGGCCGGACGATTCTCCTCAACGGCGAGCACTACGAGGTGGTGGGCGTGATGCCCGCGGGCTTCCGCGGCTTCTTCAACCGCCGGGCCCAGCTCTGGGCGCCGTACGTCTTCACCCCGGCACAGCGGACCGCGGGCAACGAGTTCCTCTCGTTCACGGGCCGGCTCAAGCCCGGGGTCGATCCGGCCCGGGCCGCGAAGGAGTTCCACAACATCGCGGCCCAGGTCAAGGCGGAGAATCCTGGACAGCTCCCCGCCGACTGGGACCTGGCGGTGACCACCCTCAACGAGCGGGCGACGGGCAGTGTCCGAAGCGCCCTGCTGGTGCTCTTCGGCGCGGTGGGGCTCGTCCTCCTCATCGCCTGTGCCAATGTCGCCAATCTGCAGCTGGCGCGGGCGGCGAGCCGCTCGCGGGAGGTGGCCGTGCGGGTCGCGATGGGCGCGTCGCCCGGCGCGCTCATGCGGCAGCTCCTCACCGAGAGCGTGGTGCTTGCCCTCATGGGTGGTGCGCTGGCGGTGCTGCTCGCGGCGTGGGGTGTGCCGGCGCTCCTCGCCCTCAATGCCGCCAACCTGCCGCCCGCGGCCGACATCGGTCTCGATCCCCTGGTCCTCGGATTCACGCTCCTCGTCTCGGCGATCACCGGGCTGGTCTTCGGATTCGCGCCGGCGCTCCGGGTGCGGCAGTCGAGCCTGCACGAGACGCTCAAGGAGGGGGGCCGCGGCGCCGCCGGCGATCTCGGGAGTCTCGGGCTCCGTCGCGGGCTGGTCGTCGCCACGGTCGCGCTCGCGCTGATGCTGCTGGTCGGCGCCGGGCTCATGATCCGCAGCTTCGCCCGGCTCGTGGGGGTCGATCCCGGGTTCAACCCCGACAAGCTCCTCAC
>DASZPT010000400.1:0-18933 GCA_035549935.1 Gemmatimonadales bacterium | reverse complement strand
GCCGCCGCGCCCGCCGCGCCCGACGCGGGCGATTTCACCGCGCTGTTCCAGGCGCCGCCCAAGCCACCCGCGCCCCCGGCCGCACCGGCCCCTCGGCAGGCCGAGCCGGTCTTCACGCCGCCGGCCTTCGAGTCGCCGGTGACCCCGAAGGCGCCGGTGCCGAAGCTCGAACCGGCGGTGCCACCGACCACCGTGTCCCCCGTGACTCCGCCGCCGGTGCCCCCGGCCCCCCCGGCGCCGGTCACGATGCCGGTGTTCGACGCGCCACTGGTCCCGCCCCGGGTCGATGAGCCGCCGGCCGGACAGACGCCGGCGTTCACCCCGCCGATTCCACCGCGCGCGCCGTCGCGCCCCGCCGCCCAGCAGCCGCCGGCACCGCCCAGGCCACCCAAGCCGCGCGCCGATGAACCGCTGAGCGCCACCGCCAGCTTCGCCTCGCCGCCACCGGTCCGCCCCGCCGCGGATCCGTTCCGGCCATCGGCGCCGCCCCCGCCCCCGCCGCCGCCCGCGGCGCCACCGTCCCAGGGCCCCGGCGATTTCACCCAACTCTTCTCGGGAGCGACGCCGCCCCCGCGCACGCCCGCACGGCCACCGGCGCCGCCGGCCGAGGAGCCCGGCAATTTCACGCAGCTCTTCACGCCCAAGTACAACGAGCCGCCGGCGGACGACCTCTCCCGCCGCCTCAATCGCGGCATCGAACCGACGCCGGGACTGCATGGCGCGACCGGCACGTCGATGCCGGCCCAGCGGCCCCCGGCCGCCCCGGCCCAACGCCCGCCCGAGCCCGGCGATTTCACCCGGATGTTCTCCGCCCCGACGCCGCCCGCTCCGGGCGGGAGCGGGAGCGGGGGGGATTACACCGACAGTCTCTACCGCGGTCAGGGCGACAGCGGGAGCGGGCTGCCGCCCTCCACTGGCGGCGGCGCCGCCGCGCCCCCACCACCGGGCGGCAGCGAATACACCCGCGCGCTGCAGCGGGTGTCCTTCAGCGACCTCAAGCCGGAAGGCGGGAAGCCCGCGGCGGGCGGCGCCAAGCCGGCGGCCCAGGGCAAGCCCGGCGACGCCAGGTCCGCGCCCGCGGCCGATGCGGGCGAGGATGGGGAGAAGAAGACCAACTATCTCCCGGTGATCCTGATTGTCGTGGGGCTGATCGTGGTGCTGGTGATCGTGGTGGTGGTGTTCAGCAGCCTGTCGGGGCTCTAGGGGAGTTCCGAGTTCCGGGTTCCGAGTTCCGAGTGACGGGGCCCGTGGCCGTCGCCACGCGGAACGCGGAACTCGGAACGCTTACCGATCCCCCTGCGGCAGCACGATCACCAGCTCCAGTTCCGGCGCCGGGAAGTCCTGTGGCACGTAGGCCGCCAGGTTCCGCGCCAGCGCCATCGCCTCCCAGTCGGGCCCCGATTTGCTGAGCTGGAAGTAGTGATGCTTCACCTTCACCGGAATGGCACTGGGCGGGTTGGGCACGTGGGTGAGGGCCACGCCCGGGAGCGCCTGCTTGATGAGCCGGTCGATCTTGTCGGCGGAACTCACCTTCACCAGCTGCGGCACCTTGCGGAGCAGGTCGGCGGGATTGAGCTCGGCGCTGAAGGCCAGGTAGAGGCCCGGCGCCTTGAAGTACTTGTCCTGGTCCACGGCGGTGGCGTACACCGAAGGCTGGACCTGGCGGAGGGGGAGCGACACGCAGTTGGCCGGCACCACGGTCTCGAGCAGCGTCCGCACGATCTGGTCGAGACTGGTGAAGCAGCCGGTGAGGTCGCTGTGGTCGTACACCGGCAGATCCCGCGGGTGCACCGTGGTCGAGAAGGTGGTGAGCGCCCCTGCCAGAGCGGCGATCGCCTCGAAGAGCTGGGCCGGGTGGCCCCGCCGCACCTCGAAGAGGTGGCGCAGCAGCGGCGAATGGGTATTGATGGTATAGAGCAGCCAGAAGCTCGCCACGTCCGAGATGCTGAACTCGGCCAGGCTCTGGTTCTTCTGGCGGCGGGTCCCGGCGAGGGCGGTGCTCTTGGCCGAGAGGATCTCCACCAGCCGCCGCGCGATGGCGAGCAGGTAATCGCTCGCGCCGGTGTCGAGCAGTGGCGGGACGAACTGGGAGTCGAGCGTCATCTCCCCGGCGGCGCCGCGGCGGACCCGCGCCACCTTGATCACCGAGTGGCCCTCGAGCGTCTCTCCCTCGACCAGCAGGCGGAGGTTCTTCCGCGCCACCTGGATCGGCTTCTCGGCGAGCCCGGTGTTCTCGTCGCGGCGGAGCTGCACCTCGGCGAGGTAGCGGGTGTTGCGGTCCTTCTGCGCCGCCGACACGTTGCTCGCCGCGGGCCGGTGTTCCGGCACCGCGAGGAACACGTCGAGGGTGGTCTGGTCCGGCTCCCACGCGGTGTCGAGCGGCTTGGGTGGCGGCGCCACGTCCGAGTCGGGGAAGTCGAACAGCAGGCCGTCCGGGAAGCGCCCCGCCCCCCGCGTGAGCGCCAGGGCGCCACCCGACAGGGCCTCACGGTTGATCTCGAGCTGGCTGAAGCCCCAGGGGCAGAACGCCAGCGTGCTCAGCTGGAACTGGAGCTGATCCTCGAGGAACCGGTCCTGCGTCTGTAGGTGTTGGGGGGTGAGAAGCGCGCCCTTGGTCCAGAGGACCGGTTGCATTTGACGCATGAAGCGTATTCTAGTGCGGGGCAAGGCGGTTGGCTATTGGAGGCCTCGGGAGACCCATGCACGAATTTCACATGGACATCAACGCCGGCCGCGACAGCACGCCGGCCGTGCCGCTCGACGACACCCCGTTTCGCATCGCGATCCTCGGCGATTTCACGGGCCGTCACAGCCGCGGGGCCGAGGAGAGCGGGGCCGCGCTGGCCCGCCGGCCCGCGTGGCCGGTGGACCGCGACGACGTCGACCTGGTGATCCGCGAGATGGGGGTCGCCCTCCATCTCCGGCTGGAGCCCGGCGGGCCACCGCTCGCGATCCGCTTCGAGTCGCTCGACGACTTCCATCCCGACCGCCTCTACCAGCGGCTCCCGCTCTTCCAGGCGCTCCGGGAGCTGCGCGAACGGCTCGCCAATCCCGCCACGTTCAAGGCGGCCGCCGCCGAGCTGAGCGGCGCGGCGCCGCCGGCGCCGACCCCTCCCCAGGGCGGGGGGAGCCTGCTCGGCGACATCCTCGATGCCGCGGCTCCCACGGATGTCGAAGAGGTCCTGGCCGATTCCGGCGGTGATCTCCACGGCTTCCTGCAGCGCATCATCAAGCCGCATCTCGTGCCCAACCCCGATCCCCGGCAGGGGGAGCTGGTCGCCCAGGTCGAGGCGGCCGCCAGCGCGACACTCCGCACGATCCTCCACGCCCCGGCGTTCCGGGCGCTCGAGAGCCTCTGGCGCGGGGTGGACCTGGTGGTGCGCCAGCTCGAGACCGGCCCCGACCTCAAGGTCCAGCTCCTCGACCTGAGCGAGACCGAACTCGCGGGGGCCCTTCCCGCCGGGGGCGACCCCGGCGCGAGTCCGGTATTCGCCCTCCTGGCCCGTGACGCCCAGGCCGCGCCCTGGGGCCTCCTGGTCGGAGCCTACACCTTCACCGGGTCGGAGACGGAAATCGAGCGGCTGGCGCAGCTCGCCGCCATCGCCCAGACCCTTCGGGCGCCCTGGGTGTCGGCGGCGTCGACGACCTTCGCGGGCGTCGGAGCGGAATGGGGGGAGCTCTCGACCTGGAACGCGCCCTCCCCGGCGTGGCAGGCCGTCCAGCGCACCGCGCTCGCCCGGTCCCTCGGTCTCGTGCTGCCGGGTTTCCTGGCCCGGCTCCCGTACGGGAAGGGCCTCGAGGAGTGCGACCGGCTGGCCTTCGAGGAGCTCGCTCCTTCGGGCCCCGACACCCTCCTCCTCGGCAACCCGGCGCTCATTGTGGCGATCGTACTCGGGCGGAGCTTTGCCGAACACCGCTGGTCCCTCATGCGGGGGGTCGACCCCATGGTGACGGGGCTTCCGGTCGGGACGGTCGGCCGGGGGCTCGCGGCCCGGGCGGTGGGGCCGGGCGAGGCTCCCCTGCCGGTGCGGGCGGCGGACGCCCTCCTCGAGCGGGGGTTCATGCCGCTCGCGCCCCTCAAGGACACCGACCAGGTCCGGCTGGTGCGGCTGCAGTCCTGCGCGAGCCCGATGGCGCCGCTGGCGGGCCGGTGGGGATAGCCGGGGCTTGGGCGAGCGGGCCGACACCTGCGCGACGCGGCCTCGGCCCCTGCTCGGCGCGTTGCCAGCGTGCCACCTTGCCGCCCGGTGAGAAGAATGTCGGCTCGGCTGCGTATCACACGATATCCGGATGAACCCCCAGCGCTCGACGGCCGCGTCGGGGCCCCGGTGAACCCCCCGTCTCAGGATGCAGGATGATATTTGACAATCACTTGGGCAAACCGTAGGTTGAGCCTTCTTCCTTCCGGTTGATGCGCTTTTCGGCGATTCCGAGAGCGGTCGCGCCTCCTACCTTCTAACTGAGGTCAGCGGTATGGCCAAGGAAAGCACGCAAAAGAAACTCGAGCGCGTTCGCCCGCCGCGCGTGCAGATCAGCTACGATGTCGAGACGGGTGGCGCCATCGAGATGAAGGAACTCCCGTTCGTGATGGGAGTGCTGGGGGACTTCACCGGCCAGCCGGTGGAGCCGCTCGCCAAGCTCAAGGAGCGGAAGTTCGTCGACATCACCCTCGACAACTTCGACGAGGTGCTGGCGAGCATGAAGCCGCACCTGGCTCTCACCGTCGAGAACAAGCTGAGCGACGACCCGAACGCCGGGAAGCTCGCGGTCGACCTCAAGTTCGAGAGCCTCGACGATTTCTCGCCCGACGCCGTGGCCCGCCAGATCAAGCCGCTCAAGGACCTGCTCGAGCTCCGCACCAAGCTGGCCGACCTGCGGGGCGCGCTCGGCACCAACGAGAAACTCGACTCGGTGCTGGCGGACACCCTGGGCGACGAGGAGAAGATGAAGAAGCTCAAGGCCGAGCTCGACGCGGAAGGAGGCAGCAATGGCTGACGCCAAGGCGGAAGCGGCAGGGGCGGGGGCCCAGAGCCAGGAGCTCTCGCTCCTCGACAGCATCGTCGAGGAAGGGCGGGTCGGCAAGGACGCGGCCGCGAAGGCGCGCGGCAAGGACCTGATCAAGAGCTTCGTGGGCGAGGTGCTCGCCGGGTCGGTCACCGCGGGCAAGAACGTCGAGGTGATGATCAACGCGCGCATCGCGCAGATCGATCATCTCATCTCCCTCCAGCTCAACGAGGTGATGCACCACCCCGACTTCCAGAAGCTGGAAGGGAGCTGGCGCGGCCTCCGCTATCTCGTGAGCAACACCGAGACCAGCGAGAACCTGCGGATCAAGGTCTTCAACGTCTCCAAGAAGGAACTGCTGCGGGACCTGCAGCGGGCCGCGGAGTTCGACCAGAGCGCCCTCTTCAAGAAGGTCTACGAGGAGGAGTTCGGCGTCTTCGGCGGCGCGCCCTTCGGCGCCCTGATCGGCGACTACGAGTTCGACAAGTCGGGCCAGGATATCGAGCTGCTGGAGAAGGTGGCCGAGGTCGCCGCGGCGGCCCACGCGCCGTTCCTGACCGCGGCCTCCCCCGACATGATGAGCCTGGAGAGCTTCACCCAGCTCGACCAGCCGCGCGACATGGCCAAGGTCTTCGACACCACCGAGTACGCCCGGTGGAAGACCTTCCGCAACAGCGATGACTCGCGCTACGTCGCCCTGACCATGCCGCGGGTGCTCATGCGGGAGCCCTTCGGCAGCGCCACCGTGCCGATCGAGAGCTTCAACTACGAGGAGCACGTCGACGGCACCGACCACTCCAAGTACCTCTGGGGCAACGCCGCGTGGGTGCTGGGCGCCAAGGTGACCCAGGCCTTCGCCCGCACCGGCTGGTGCGCCACCATCCGGGGCGTGGAGAGCGGCGGCCTGGTGGAAGGGCTCCCGACCCACAACTTCCGGACCGAGTCGGGCGATACCGCCATGAAGTGCCCGACCGAGACCCCGATCACCGACCGCCGGGAAAAGGAACTGGCCGACCTGGGCTTCGTGCCCCTGGTCCACCAGAAGGGCAGCTCCAACGCCTGCTTCTTCTCGGTCCAGTCGGCCCAGAAGCCCAAGGTGTACAACACCGATGCCGCCACGGCCAACGCCCGCCTGTCGGCCCAGCTGCCCTACCTGTTCGCGGTCTCCCGCTTCGCCCATTACCTCAAGGCGATGATGCGCGACAAGATCGGCGGCTACTCCTCGAAGGAGGAGGTGCAGCGGTACCTCAACAAGTGGATCATGAACTACGTCGTCGCCAACGACGACGCTGCCATCGCGGTGAAGGCCAAGCGTCCTCTCAAGGATGCCCGGGTCGAGGTGGTGGATGTGCCCGGCAAGCCGGGCGCATACCGGGCCGTGGCCTTCCTGCGGCCCCATTTCCAGCTGGACGAGCTGACCATGTCCATGCGGTTGGTGGCCGAACTGCCGGCCCCGGCGAAGTGAGCCGGACCGGCTGAGAATCCCGAGGGCCCTCCTGCGTTACTCTGGCGGGAGTCGGTAGGCACCCAGGCGACGCGGTCCTGACCGCGGAAACTCAAGGAGGAGTACGATGGCTTTCGATGCATTCCTGAAGTTCGAGCCCGATGTTCCCGGTGAAGCGACCGCCAAGGGGTTTGAGGGCGCGATCGAGATCCTCTCGTTCAGCTTCGGCGCGGCCAACAGCATCAACCCGATCGGTGGCGGTTCCGGGTCGGGCAAGGCCAGCCTGAGCGAGTTCAACGTGATGAAGAAGACCGACATCGCCAGCGCCACGTTCTTCCAGAACTGCTGCAAGGGCAAGCACTTCGACAAGGCGACGGTGTCGTTCCGCAAGGCCGGTGGTGAGCAGGTGGTGTACCTGACCTACGAGTTCGAGAAGGTGTTCGTCTCCTCGATCCAGTGGTCCGGCAGCACCGGGGGTGATGACGTCCCGACCGAGAGCGCGTCCTTCGCGTTCAAGAAGGTGACCATCACCTACAACTCGCAGACCGACGCTGGTGAGGCCGCTGGCCCGCAGGTCGCGATGTACGACGCCGCCGCCGTCGCGTAAGGCCGGCAGACGGTGAAAGCGCGAGCCCTCCTCGACGAGGGCCGACTGGGTGAAGCCATCGAGTCGCTGGGTGTCGAACTCCGGAGCAATCCGGGCGACGCCCAGCGCCGCGCTTTTCTGTTCGAGCTGCTCTGCTTCGCCGGGGAGTACGATCGGGCGGAAAAGCACCTCGATATCCTGGCCGGCGCCGGCGAGAAAGCCGCCATGGGTGCCCTGGTCTACCGCAGTGCCCTGCATGCCGAACGCACCCGGCGCACCATGTTTCAGGAAGGCAGTTACCCGCGGCACCACCAGGCCCTGCCCCCGGTCTCCGGGACCATCAACGGCAGGCCCTTCAAGTCGCTGACCGACGCCGATCCCCGGATCGGCCCCCGGCTCGAGATCTTCGCCGCCGGCCAGTACAGCTGGCTGCCGCTCGCGTCGGTCGCCTCGGTCCGCTGCCAGGCGCCGCAGAAGCTCCGTGATCTGCTCTGGATCCCCGCGAAGCTGCTGACCGCGGAGGGATACCAGGGTCTCGACCTGGGCGAGGTGATGCTCCCCGCCCTGGCACCCCGCACCGACGAGTCCGACGACCCCGCCGTCCGGCTGGGCCGGGCCACCGAGTGGGTCCGCTGGGAGGACGGGACGGAGGCGCCCCTGGGTCAGAAACTGCTCCTCGTCGACGGTGAAGAGATGCCTATCCTCGAACTCCGCGAGCTGGTCATTACCCCAGTCCCGACCGCCGCCTGACGGGGTCCGCATGCCGTTGCGCGACGACCTGCTGAACCCGATCGCGGGGCCGAGCCCCGCCGGTGCCGATCTCCGGTACGACCCCCTCTACGACAAGATCAAGGAAGCCCGCCGGGAAGAGGACATCATCCCCTCCGGCGGGTACGACCGGCCGCGCAAGGTGGCGGACTGGCCGGCGGTCATCAAGCTGGCCAGCGAAGCGATCGCGACCAAGACGAAGGACCTGCAGCTGGTCGCGTGGCTCACCGAGGCGCTGCTCCGCAAGGAGGGGTATGCCGGCTTCGCCGCCGGGTTCACCCTCGCCCGCGGGATCGTCACCCAGTTCTGGGATGGGCTCTTCCCGGAGATCGAGGACGGCGACCTCGAGCTCCGCGCGACCCCGCTCGACTGGATGGGAAGCCGGCTCGACTTCGTCATCAAGTCGGTGCCGATCAACAAGAGCGGGCACACCTTCTGGAACCTGAAGGAAGCCCCCTCGATCCCCACCGAGAAGGACGCGGAGAAGGACAAGGACAAGGCCAATCTCCGCAAGAAGGCGTTGGAGGACGGCAAGGTCTCGGTCGACATGTTCGACAAGGGCTTCGACGCGACCCCCAAGGTCTGGCTCCGCCAGCTCGCGGGGGACATCAGCGCGGCCCTCGCGGCGGTCGAGGCCCTCGAGGCGGTCTGCCAGGAGAAGTTCGGCGACAGCGGGCCCAGCTTCCGCGGCTCCAAGGACAGCCTCACCGAGGTCCAGCACACCGTCCAGCAGCTGATCGAGCGGAAGCTGCTGACCGATCCCGATCCGGTCGCGCCCGTGGCGAGCGAGGCCGCCGCCGATGCCGGGGGCGAGGGGGGGGCCGGGGGGGAGAGCGGCGCGAGCGGCCCCCTCGCCGCCGAGCCGGTCGACCGGAACGATGCCGCGGGCCGGGTCCTCGGCGCCGCCCGCTTCCTCCGGAAGACCGAACCGACCAGCCCGGTGAGCTACCTGATGCTCCGGGCGCTTCGCTGGGGAGAGCTCCGCGCCGAGGCGCCGACGCCCGACCCGCGCCTCCTGGACGCGCCGCCGGCCCATGTCCGGACCCAGCTCAAGACGCTCCTGCTCGACCAGGACTTCGCCCAGCTGCTGGAGGTGGCGGAGACGATCATGGGGTCGAAGGCGGGACGCGGCTGGCTCGACCTGCAGCGCTACGTGCTCAACGCCCTCGATGGGCTCGGGAGCGACTACACCCAGGCCGCCCAGGCGATCCGGCGCGAACTCAAGGCGCTGCTCACCGAGATCCCGACGCTGCACGAGATGACCCTGATGGACGACCTGCCGACCGCGGGGCCGGCCACCGTCCAATGGCTCACCGCGGAGGGGCTCCTCGGCGGAGAGGGCGACATCGGCGGGGCGGTGATGCCCGCCGCGCCGGTGGCGGGCGCCGGCAGCGAGTCGGGGCGCGATTCGATGCTGGAACGGGCGCTGGCCGAGGTCCGGGCGGGCCAGGCGCCGAAGGCGATCGACCGGATCAAGCGGGCCCTCGACCGCGAGAACAGTGAACGGGGCCGCTTCATCCGCCAGACCCAGCTCGCCAACGTGATGCTCGAAGCCGGCCTCGACGCGGTCGCCACGCCGATCCTCAAGCAGCTGCTCGCCAAGGTGGACGAGGCCAAGCTCGAGGCATGGGAGGCGGGACCGCTGGTGGCCGAGCCGATGGTGCTCCTCTACCGGAGCTACACCAAGGCCAACACCGAGCCCAAGGTCCGGGGCGACCTCTACCTCCGGATCTGCAAGCTCGACCCGGTGCAGGCCCTCACGCTGGGCCCGGTGCAGCCGGCAGCCAAGGCGGCCAGTGGCGAAGGGTGATTTCGACGTCCTCGTCGAGGGCACGCTCCTCGACCGCCTGATCGACCGCGACCCCGACGCGTCGGGGGACCGGCCGATCAGCCGGCCGGATTCCATCCGGGAGTACAAGCTCGGCCTGCAGCGCGACCTCGAGTGGCTGCTCAACACCCGCCGCGTCAACGACCCCGATACGGGCCGGCTCCCCGAGCTGGCCCGGTCGGTCTACCACTACGGGCTCCCGGACCTGACCTCGCTGAGCCGGGACTCGGGGGACAGTCTCTCGAAGCTGGTGGCCTACGTCGAGCAGGCGCTGGCGCTCTTCGAGCCCCGGCTCACCAACATCAAGGTGAGCCTCGCGCCCCAGGAGGACACCCCCCTCTCCGACGTGCGGCTCCAGGTGGAGGCGGTCCTCCGGCTTGAGCCAACCCCGGAGCGGATCACGTTTGACACGGTGATGCACAAGGCCAACGGCGATATCGAGGTCCCCGGGATCCGCGATGCGTGACGACCTGCTCTATCACTACGAGCGCGAGCTGACCTACCTCCGTCGCCTGGGGGCGGAGTTCGGGAAGAAGTACCCCAAGGTCGCGGCCCGGCTCCAGCTCGAACCCGGGAAGTGCGAGGACCCCCACGTCGAGCGGCTGCTCGAGGGGTTCGCCTTCCTGGCCGCCCGGGTGCAGCTCCGGCTGGATGACGACTTCTCCGAGGTGAGCGAGGCGCTCCTCGGCGTCGTCAACCCGAACTACATCCGGCCGGTGCCGTCGATGTCGATCACGCAGTTCGACCTCACTCCCCAGAGCAAGCTGGCGACCGGGTTCCCGATGCCACGCGGCACCGTGATCCACTCGCGGCCGGTGGGCGGGGTGACGTGCAAGTTTCGCACGTGCTACGACACCACGCTCTGGCCGGTGAGCGTCGCGGACGCCGCCTGGACCACACCCGACCGCCTCAAGCCGGCGGTGAAATCGGCCGATGCGGTCGCCGCGATCCGGATCGAGCTGCGCGGCTTCCCGGACGTCACCTTCGACAAGCTGGAGCTCTCCACCCTCCGCTTCTATCTGAGCGGCGAGACCAACCTGGTCTCCACCCTCTACGAGGTGATGGGGAACAACGTGGTGCAGGTGCTGGTGCGCGACCCCTCGAGCGGCACCCGCCGCCGCCCGATCGCCCTGCCGCCGACGGTGCTGCAGCCGGTCGGGTTCGGCCCCGACGAGATGATGCTGCCGGTCTCCCGCCGGTCGTTCGCCGCCTATGGGCTCCTGCAGGAGTACTTCACCTTCCCCGAGAAGTTCATGTTCTTCGACCTCTCGGGGTTCGACCAGGTGAAGGCGGCGGGCTTCGCGGGGGTGGCGGAGATCGTGCTGCTGATCAGCCCCTTCGAGCGGGCCGAGCGGCGCCAGCTGCTCGAGACATCGGTGAACGCGGGGACCTTCCGGCTGGGGTGTTCGCCGGTGGTCAATCTCTTTCCGCAGACCTCCGAGCCGGTGGCGCTCACCCACGAACAGCCCGAGTACCTGATCGTGCCGGACGCGCGGCGCCGTACCTCCACCGAGATCTTCTCGGTGGACGAGGTCCTGGGGGCCACGACGGCCGGGGGCGGCACCCTCCGCTTCGAGCCGCTCTTCTCCTACCGGCACGCGCATGGGGCGAGCCAGGAGCTCTTCTGGAACGCGGTGCGGCGGCCCAGCGGGTGGCGCCTCGACGCGGGCTCCGACGTGTTCATCTCCTTCGCCGACCTCGAGGGCCGCACCCAGCAGCCGGGGCTCCCGGCGGTCACCTGCAAGCTGACCTGCTTCAACGCCGACCTCCCCGCCCGGCTCCCGTTCAGCGGGGACGACGGCGACTTCGAGCTGCCGAGCGGCGGCCCGGTCAAGAAGATCACGGCGCTGGTGAAGCCGACCTCCGTGATCCAGCCGCCGCTCGGCAAGCCGCAGCTCTGGCGGCTGGTCTCGATGTTCGCGCTCAAGTACATGTCACTCCTCGAGGGGGGCACCGAAGGGCTGCAGGAACTCCTCCGGCTCTTCAACGCGGGGGACAGCGTCGTGGGGGAGCGCCAGATCCAGGGGATCACCGGCCTCAAGGGGAGTCCCTGCTTCTCGCGGGTCACCACCGACCACGGGATCGCGTTCGCGCGGGGGCACCGGGTCGAGATCGACCTCGACGAGGAGCAGTTCGCCGGCGGCGGGCTCTTCCTCTTCGCCAGCGTCCTGGAGCGGTTCCTGGGGCTCTACGCCTCGCTCAACAGCTTCTCGCAGCTGGTCGTCCGGAGCCAGCAGCGCAAGCTCCCGATCCGGGAATGGGCGCCGAGGGCCGGGTGGACACCGCTGATCTAGAGGAGCTGACGCCGGCGGAGCGGCTGGCGAAGGACCCGACCCCGTTCGGGTTCTTCCAGGCGGTTCGCCTGCTGGAGCGGGAGTACCCCGACCGGACCCCGGTGGGGCGCTTCGCCGACCCGGCGGCGGAGGTGGCGCGCTTCACGGCGCATCCGTCGCTGGCCTTTCCGGCGAGCGAGATCCAGGCGATCGATGTCGAGACCGAGGGGCCGGCGCGGCTGACGCTCAACTTCCTCGGGCTCACCGGTCCGCAGGGGGTGCTGCCGCACCGCTACACGATGATGGTGATCGAGCGGCTGCGGTCCCGCGACCCGACCCTCCGCGACTTCCTCGACATCTTCCACCACCGGCTGATCTCGCTGTTCTACGCCGCGTGGGAGAAGCACCACTTCGTCGTGGCCCACGAGCGGGACCAGAAGGACCAGCTCGGCCGCCACCTCGCCGACCTGATCGGGCTCATCGGCGAGGAGAAGCCCGCCGAGCTGCGGGTGATCCGGCGGGAGGCGCTGCTGTACTACGCCGGCCTGCTGATGTCGCGGCAGCGCTCGGCGCTGGCGCTGGAGCAGCTGCTGGAGGATTTCTTCGGGCTGCCGGTGGAGGTGGAGCAGTTCGTCGGCGCGTGGTATCCCCTCGAGGAGAACGTCCGCACCTATATCGACGACGATCCGCCGCCGGGAACCGCGGCGCTCGGCCTGGGGAGCGTGGTGGGAGACGAGCTGTGGGACCAGCAGGCGCGGGTGCGGCTCCGGTTCGGGCCGCTCACCCGCAGGCAGTTCGACGGGTTCCTTCCCCGCGGCTCCGCCCACAAGGCCCTCCGGGAGCTGACCCGGGCCTACGGCGGTGACGGGATGGACTTCGAAGTGCAGCTCACGCTCCGCCGGGAGGATGTGACGCCGACGGTGCTGGGCGATGGACAGGAAATCCGGCTGGGGCAGGGCACCTGGCTCAAGACCCGGCCGATGGACCGCGATCCCGACGATACCATTCTCACCCTGCAGTGACGAAGGGAACGGCCCCGATGAACGTCAACCTCAAGTCCCTGGTCGGCAAGCTGAATCCCGAGACCCGGAGCGCCCTCGAGTCGGCCGCCGGTCTCTGCCTCTCCCGGACCAATTACGACGTCGAGATCGAGCACTACCTGCTCAAGATCCTGGACCGCATGGACGGCGACGCGGCCTCGATCCTCAAGCACTTCGGGGTGGACCGCTCGCGGCTCGCGGCCGACCTGACCAGGAGCCTCGACAAGCTCAAGACCGGCAACGCGCGCAACCCCACGATCTCGCCCAGCCTGGTGAAGATGTTCAGCGAGGCGTGGCTCCTCGCGTCGGTGGACCTGGGCGATACCCAGGTCCGCACCGGGCACACGCTCCTGGCCCTGGTGGGCAACGAGGAGCTGGCCCGGATGGCCGGCGAGATGAGCAAGGAGTTCGCGAAGGTCCAGCCGGAGGCGCTCCGCAAGGACTTCCAGGCGGCGACCGCGAGCTCCACCGAGATGACGAGCGCCCCCTCGGCCGAGGCGGGGAGCGGCGAGCCGGGCGCGGGGAAGAAGCCGGGCGGGAAGACCCCCAACCTCGACGCCTACACGGTGGACCTCACCCAGCGGGCCAAGGACGGGAAGATCGACCCGGTCCTGGGCCGCGACTTCGAAGTGCGGCAGGTGGTGGACGTGCTCACTCGCCGGCGGCAGAACAACCCGATCCTGGTCGGCGAGGCGGGCGTCGGGAAGACGGCGGTGGTCGAGGGCTTCGCGCACCGGATCGTCACCGGGGACGTGCCGCCGCCGCTCCGGAACGTGGTGCTCAAGAGCCTCGACCTGGCGCTGCTGCAGGCCGGCGCGGGGGTCAAGGGCGAGTTCGAGAACCGGCTCAAGGGGCTGATCGAGGAGGTGAAGAACTCGGTCATCCCGATCATCCTCTTCATCGACGAAGCCCACACGATGATCGGCGCGGGCGGCGCGGCCGGGCAGAACGACGCGGCCAACCTGCTCAAGCCGGCGCTGGCGCGGGGTGAGCTTCGGACAATCGCGGCCACGACCTGGAGCGAATACAAGAAGTACTTCGAGAAGGACCCGGCGCTGGCCCGCAGGTTCCAGCTGATCAAGGTGGAGGAGCCCAGCGAGGAGACCTGCAAGCTGATGCTGCGGGCCGGCGTGGGCGCGCTCGAGAAGCACCACAGCGTGCGGATCCTCGACGACGGCCTCGAGGCGGCGGTCAAGCTCTCGCACCGCTACATCCCCGACCGGCAGCTCCCGGACAAGGCGGTGAGCGTGCTCGACACCGCCTGCGCCCGGCTCGCGCTGGGGCAGAACACCACCCCGCCGGCCATCGAGGACGCGATGCGGCTCCTCGACGACCTCGCGATCCAGGCCCGGGTGCTCGAGCGGGAGGCGACGGTCGGCGCCGACCACAGCGAGCGGCTCGAGTCGATCGCGAAGCAGCGGGCGAAGACCGAGGAGACCCTCAAGGCCCTCAAGGAGCGCTGGGAGAAGGAGCGGGGGATCGTCGAGAAGATCCGCGCCGCGCGCGAGCACCTGGAACAGACGCTGACCAGCTCGGGCCCGGGGCGGCAGTCGAAGGTGGGCCGCAACCCGCTGGAGCTCAAGGACGAGCTGCAGCAGCTGGAGAAGGAGCTGGAGCAGCTCCAGGGCGACCAGCCCCTTGTCCGGGTCTGCGTCGACGGGAGCCTGGTGGGGGAGGTCATCAGCGCCTGGACCGGGATCCCCACCGGCAAGATGGTCACCGACGAGATGGCCACCGCGCTCAACCTGGAGCAGCTCCTGGCCAAGCGGGTCATCGGGCAGGATCACGCCATGCAGTACATCAGCAAGCGGATCCGGACCAGCAAGGTGGGGATCACCGACCCGGAGAAGCCGATCGGCGTCTTCCTGCTGGTGGGGCCCTCCGGCGTCGGCAAGACCGAGACCGCGCTGGCGCTGGCCGACCTGCTCTACGGCGGCGAGCACAACCTGATCACCATCAACATGTCGGAGTTCCAGGAGGCACACACCGTCTCGACCCTCAAGGGATCGCCCCCGGGCTACGTCGGCTACGGCGAGGGCGGGGTGCTGACCGAGGCGGTCCGGCGGAAGCCCTACTCGGTGGTGCTGCTCGACGAGATCGAGAAGGCCCACCCCGACGTGCTGGAGCTCTTCTTCCAGGTCTTCGACAAGGGCCGCATGGACGACGGCGAGGGGCGGTCGATCGACTTCAAGAACTGCATCATCGTGCTGACCACCAACTGCGGCACCGACACGCTGATGAAGCTCTGCGCCGACCCCGAGACCATGCCCGACGATCAGGGCCTGGCCAAGGCCCTCAAGCCGGAGATGGACAAGACCTTCAAGCCGGCGTTCCTGGGCCGGACCGTGATCATTCCCTACTTCCCGATCCGGGACCAGAACCTCAAGTCGATCATCCAGCTCAAGCTCCGGAAGATCCAGAAGCGGCTCTACCAGGTGCACCGCATCGAGCTGGTGGCCCAGCCGGAGATGATCGAGGAAGTGGCCCGCCGCTGCACCGAGGTGGAGAGCGGCGCCCGCAACGTGGACAACATCCTCAGCAACACCCTGCTCCCCGAGGTCAGCACCATGCTCCTCGGAGCGATGGTGGGGGGGACCAAGCCGACCACGATCAAGGTCACGGTCGGGGACGGCGGGGCCTTCGTCTACCAGCCCGAAGGCTCCCAGCCGGTGGGCGCCCGGGCGGGGTGAGAACCCGGGGGACCCGGCTGCGTAGCTCAGGGGAGGGGGAGGAGGGGGCCGGGGAGACCCGGTCCCCCGGGCCCTCGCACGGGCAGGGGCAGGCGGTATCTTCTTCACATCCGCACGCATTCCCGGCCGCACCAATCAGCGCACCGACACTCAACGCGGGACCGACGCATGGCGATATCCCAGGACAAACGGCTGCTCTCCATCACGACCGACGCTGGTCACGATGTGCTGCTCCTGGACCAGGTCGCCGGCGTGGAGCAGATCTCCCGCCCGTTCCAGTTCGACCTCACGCTGATGGCGGAGCGCGCGGCCGACAGCCCGTCGAAGGTGAAGGTCCGTGACCTGATCGGCACCATGGCCACCGTCGCGGTGGGGCTCCCCGACGGCACCAAGCGGTACTTCAGCGGGATGATCAGCCGGATGGCCCAGGGCGGCGTGGACCGCGAGTTCGTCCACTACCGCGCGACGCTGGTGCCGGCGATGACCCTGATGCAGCTGGCGTCGAACTGCCGGATCTTCCAGAACATGTCGGCCAAGGAAGTGCTGGAGGAGGTGATCGCCCAGTACAGCTCGGTCAAGACCGAGTACCACCTGACCGGGACCTACACCCGGCGGGACTACTGCACCCAGTACCGGGAGACCGACTTCGCCTTCGTCACCCGCTTGATGGAAGAAGAAGGGATCTTCTACTACTTCAAGCACACCGACAAGGACCACACCCTGGTCATCGGCGACAACGCCGATGCCTATGCCGCCTGCCCCGTGAACGCGAAGGTGGTCTTCGGGCCGAGCCGGCTCACCTCGGAGGAGGCGCTGCTCGACTCCTGGCACGCCCGCTACCAGCTCCTGACCGGCAAGTGGACCATGCGGGACTACGACTTCCAGCAGCCCCGCAACAAGCTGGAGGGCTCGGCCCCCGCGGTGCAGCCGGCCGATGTCGCGAGCGGGCTCGAGATGTACGAGTGGCCGGGCGGGAACGTCACCCTCTTCAACGAGCCCGACAAGCGGGCGGGCGATGTCCAGACCGAAGCCGACGCCTTCGCCGAGCTCCGGATGGAACAGGAGGAGGTCCAGGCGGAGATCTTCGACGGGACCGGCAACGCCGCGGGACTCACCGCCGGCCACACCTTCGAGGTGTCGAGCCGGGGCGAGCAGACCGCCAGCGGGAAGTACGTGCTCACCACGGTGAACCACAGCGCCACCCAGAATCCGCCCTACCTGGCGGAGCGGGCCGGCGGCACCTACACCAACCGGTTCTCCTGCCTCAAGAGCACCGTGGTCTACCGCCCGCCGCTGGCCACGGCCAAGCCGCTGGTGCACGGGCTCCAGACCGCGGTGGTGGTGGACGAGAGCGACTCCGGGGACACCGAGGAGATCTGGCCCGACAAGTATGGCCGGGTCCGGGTGCGGTTCCCCTGGGATCGCGACGGGAACTTCGCCTGCTGGGTCCGGGTGGCCCAGCAGCGGGCCGGGAAGCACTGGGGGTTCATCTGGATCCCGCGGGTGGGCGACGAGGTGGTGATCTCCTATCTCGAGGGGGACCCCGATCACCCGCTGATCGTGGGCTCGCTCTACAACGCCGACAACCCGGTGCCGTACACCCTGCCGGACTGCAAGACCCAGCACGGCATCAAGACGATGAGCACCCCCAACGGGGGAAGCGACAACTACAACGAGTTCTTCATCGAGGACAAGAAGGGCGAGGAACTGATCCGGCTCCACGCCGAGAAGGACCTGCACACCGAGGTGGAGAACGACGAGATCCGGAAGGTGGAGCACGACCGGACCACCACGATCAAGAACGACGAGACCAAGACGGTGGAGGATGGCGACGAGACCCACACCGTCAAGACCGGCAAGCGGACCACCACGATCCACGCCGACGAGATCCTCACGGTGGAGACCGGCAAGTGCTCGCTCGAGGTGCAACAGGGCGACCACCTGATCACCGTCAAGCAGGGCAAGCAGGCCACCAAGGTGGACATGGGCGACCAGACCAACGAGGTGGGGATGGGGAACCAGTCGAACAACGTGAAGATGGGGAACATCACCAGCGAGGCCGGGATGGGGAACATCGAGACCACGGCCAAGATGGGGAACATCACCACCAACGCGAAGCTGGGGAACATCACCATCAAGGCGGACCTGGGGAAGATCACGCTCGAGGCGCTGCAGGGGATCGAGCTCAAGGTGGGCCCCAGCTCGGTGAAGATCGACATGAGCGGGATCCAGATCTCCGGCCTGATGACCAAGGTGGAAGGGACGGTGCAGACCCAGGTGAAGGGCCTGATCACGCAGGTCACCGCCGACGCGATGCTCAAGGCCGGCGGCGCCATCACCATGATCGGATGACCATGACGGCACCCCAGGGAAGGCCGGCCCCGAAGAAGCCCGCCGAGCTGGCGGAGATCGCCAAGCTCGGCAAGGACGCGGCGGCGCTGCTGACGCCCGAGCTGTCGCACCGGGCCTTCGTGGCGAAGATGGTGGAGACGGAGCAGTTCCCCGACGCGATCCGCTACATCGCGCACGCGCTCCCGAAGCGCGAGGGGGTCTGGTGGGCCTGGGTCACCGCCAAACGGGCCGCGGGGCCGGAACCCGAGCCGAAGATCAAGGAGTCGCTGGACGCCACCGAGCGCTGGATCGCGCAGCCCACCGATCCCAACCGCCGGGCCGCGTTCGAGAAGGCGGAGAAGGCGGAGCTCGGGACCCCGGCGGGGTGCAGCGGGGCGGCGGCGTTCTTCGCGGGCGAGAGCCTGGCGCCGCCCAACCTGCAGGCGGTGCCGCCGGGGGAGTGGGACACCGCCAAGGCGATCGCCGGCGCGGTGATGATGGCGGTGGTGGAAAAGGAACCGGAGAAGGCGAAGGAAAAATTCCAGGCCGCGATCCAGCAGGGCCTGGACGTCGTCACCAAGATCAAGCTCTGGCCCGAGGCCTAGGCCCGGGGAGGAACCGATGCCGCAACCAGCCGCCCGTGTCGGCGACATGCATGTCTGCCCGATGGTGACGCCCGGTGTTCCACCGATTCCCCACGTCGGAGGGCCGGTCCTGCCTCCCGGCGGCCTCACCGTGCTGATCGGCGGGATGCCGGCCGCGCGGGTCGGCGACATGTGCCTCTGCGTGGGGCCCCCGGACGTGGTCGCGATGGGGGCGTTCACCGTGCTCATCGGCGGGATGCCCGCCGCCCAGATGGGTAGCATGACGGCGCACGGCGGGACGATCGTGCTGGGGTGTCCGACCGTAATGGTGGGTTAGGCCGGAGGCAGGAGGCGGGAGTAGAACAGAAGGGCACGGATCGGTGGG
>DASZPT010000399.1:0-7764 GCA_035549935.1 Gemmatimonadales bacterium | reverse complement strand
GAGCCGTTGCACTCGGCGCGCACCATCGAGAAGGGGCCGTAGGTCGAGAAGGCCCAGCGGGCGAAGGGCTTGGTCCCCTCGGGATCGACCACCGTCGGCACCACCAGCTCGGCGCTGCAGTTGAGCGGGAGCGGCTTCTCGGGAACGAGGGTCACCAGCCGCCGGTACTTGTCGGCCGAGCGATCCCGCTCCCATCCGCCCGCCTCGCGGTACTGCCAGGGGTCCTTGTCGTTGAGCGGACGCTGCCCGGTCGGATTGAGCCGGATCACGCCGGGGTTGCTGCAGTTCTGGTTGAAGTCGAGATAAGCGAGGCCCCGGAGCGCGTTCCGGTCGAGCTCGGCCCCGAAGACCAGCTCGAAGGTGGTGCTGGGGGTGAGCCAGCCGGGATGCTCCCCCTCGTTCACCGGGAGGCCGGTGAGAAGCTTCGGGCCGTGGACCGTGAAGTCGAAGGTGTAGGGCTTGTCGAGCCGGCTCCCGTCCATCGCCTCGAAGGTGTTGGCGACGGTGACGGTGTAACTCTGGCCGGGCTTGAGGGGACTCGCCGGGAGGAAGCGCAGCGTCACCGGGTCCCGCCACTCGGCGCGGCCCGGCACCCGCGGGTCGATGCTGACGATCGCCGCCGGATCCACCGACCGGTCGAGCGAGCCCGCGACCGGCCGGTCGAAAATCACCTGGATGCTCGCGGTGAGACTCGCCTCGCCGGTGGGCGAGGAGGAGAGCACCTGGAGTGACGTCTGGGGTTCGGTGGCGATGACGGCAGCCGCGACGGCGGCCACGACCCGGGGGGACAGCATGGAAAACACGGCTCCGAAGGAGAGTGCACCAAAATGGTGAATCTCGTCGTGCCGTCAATGAACCGAGTCACGCGTTCATCGTGACTCGGAGCTCGTGCGTCAGGCTCCCCGCCGCCCCGGCTTCTTCACCTGCTCCGGCCACCAGATGCGGGGCGACCGCGGCAGGCGAGCGTCAGCACGCCGGTGCCCTCGCTCATTCCTGCGCGCGGTGGGACCCTGCAGCCGGGCCCAGAGACCTACTCGTGCCATCGTGTGTGGCTCCCAGTCAAGGACGGTTCGTAGCCAGGGCGCCTCCCGCCTCCCGCCTCCTACCTCACATCCACCATCCACCCATAGTCATCCAGCCGCATCGTCCTCGGGCCCTCTCCCGCGGCCGGCAACAGGAACTCCACTGAATGAGACGCCGCCAGGTACAAACGGCGCACCGATTCGTTGAACTGGGCAGAGCAGTCCCCCTCGACCATCGCTTCCGAGGCCCCCTCCGGGGTGAACCACCGGAGCGCGATCAGCGCGTCCGACCAGCCGCTGCCGGTCGGCGTCACCACTCCCCGGGCCGAGACCGTCCCGGCACTGGTGAGGGTCAGGGCACAGGCCTCGGCGGCGCTCCCGTGGACGCCGCAGAAGCGGATCGTCCCTTTTCGAACCAGTCGGCCGTCGTAGTCCCCGCTCGAGTTCTGGACCAGCGTCCCCTCCAGGATCTCCTGGCCGCCATTCACGCACCCCAGTCCCCCGCTCGAGAGCTGGGGCCAGTCGCTCACCAGCCTCACCTGGTAGGCCCGCTCGAGCATCGCGGCATGCAGCGCCCGCATCACCACCGCCGGCGGGTCGCCGTTCCGCGGACCGGCGGCGAGCACGACCGGCGATTGCGCCCCCAGTGACGGGGCGATCGAGAGGGCCAGGACCAGCAGGGCGAAGCGGCGACGCATGGGCGGACTCCAGCTTGGGTTCGCCCAGGTATCAGACAAGACACGTGCCGAGCCTCGAGTCGGATCTCCGCCCGTCAGCGCGAAGAGGCGGAACCGCCTCGGCTTCAAGCGGTTCCGCCTCTCTGGTTGGTGCCGTCGATCGGCCGATTGGTGACCGATCTCTCCGACAGCTTTGTTCGCGGCCGATCCCGCCTCGACAAAATTGTCAGGAGAATCTCGACGGCGTGATCCGGTACTTCCTGATCTTGTAGCGGAGGATCCGCTCGGTGGTGGTGAGCATCCGCGCCGCCTCGCTCACCGAGCCGCGGGTGCTCTTGAGGGCGTCCTGGATCAGGTCGCTCTCCAGCTGGCTCACCGCCGCCTTGAGCGACCCGGGCGCCGACCCCGACGCCTCGGCGGTCTGGAGGGTCGGGGGCAGGTGACGCCCGTGAATCGCCGTCCCATCGCAGACCACTACCGCCCGCTCGATCACGTTCTCCAGTTCCCGAACGTTCCCCGGCCAGTGGTAGCGCACCAGCATGTCGATCGCCGGGGTGGTGATCCGCTCCACCGGCTTCTGGTGGGCCCGGGCATACTTCTCCACGAAGTGGTCGGCCAGGAGCAGGATGTCGGGCTTGCGCTCGCGGAGGGGCGGCAGGAAGAGGGGGAAGACATTGAGGCGATAGTAGAGGTCGTCCCGGAAGCGCCGTTCCCCGATGGCCTGTTCCAGGTCCCGGTTGGTGGCCGCCACCAGCCGGACATCCACCCGCAGCACCTCGGTCCCCCCCACCCGCTCGAACTCCCGTTCCTGCAGCACCCGCAGGAGCTTGGCCTGGGTAGTGAGACTCAGCTCGCCGATTTCGTCCAGGAACAGCGTCCCCCCATGCGCCAGCTCGAACCGCCCCTTCTTCCGGGCCAGCGCCCCGGTGAACGCCCCCCGCTCGTGCCCGAACAGCTCCGATTCCATCAGCGTCTCGGGCAGCGCGGCGCAGTTCACCCGGATGAAGGGGCCGGCCGCCCGGGCGCTGTTGTAGTGAATCGCGTGGGCCACCAGTTCCTTGCCGGTCCCCGACTCGCCCCGGAGGAGCACCGAGGTGTTGGTGGCGCTCACCTGGGCGATCTGGGACAGCAGCTCCCGCATCGGGTTGCTGGTGCCGATCAGGTGGTTGAAGTCGTACCGCTCCCGGAGCTCCCGCTTGAGCGACTGGTTCTCCTGCTCCAGCGATTTCCGCACCGCCTCGGCGGGGCGGCGGGTCCGGAGGGCCAGGGCCACCAGCGCGCTCACCACCGAGAGGAAGCGCACCGGGTGGTTGGCGTCGCCCACCAGCCGGCCGGGCAGGTCGACCGAGATCGCCCCCACCGCCCGGTGATCGAGCAGGATCGGCACGCACACGAAGCTGACGGGTCCGCCCTGCTCGGCGATCCGGCGGACGGTGCGGTGCAGGAACCGCGGCTCGCGTTCGACATCGGGGACCACCATCGCCCGCCCGGTGGCCACCACCTCCCCGGTGATTCCCTCCCCCAGCCGGTAGCGCGCGAGCCGGGCCGTATCGGGAAGGTTGAGGTGGGCCTCGATGTAGAGCTCGCCGGTCTCGTCGTCGAGCAGGGTCAGCGCCCCACGGAGGGCGCCGGGATAGCGGCTCAGCATCCGCATCGCCTGCCCCAGTCCTTCGTGCAGGGACGGCGCGCAGGCCAGCGTTTCACTCAGCTCATAGAGGGTGGTGAGCTCGACCAGGTGGGCGGGTTCGGTCTCCGCGAGCGGTTCCAGCGGACGCGCGGTCACGGCAGGGCTCCAGTCCCGGGGGATTCCCGGGGAGAAAAGCAGCGCGGCCCGCTCGGAAGGAGCGGGCCGCATGGTACTTCAGGCATCTCGCGTCCCCTCCCCCGTTACCCGCGCGCCGAATTCTCCCGGCAATTGTGCCAGGCATTGTGGGCAGCGCTGATACGGGAGAGCGGCGTCATGGGAGGAGGATAGGGCCGCGCCGACCCGCCGGTCAAGTCACGACCTTGTCGCGCTCGCTGAGTGATTCCGTCGATGACGCGATCCGTGGCGCCGGGAAGGCGATCTCCCGGCCGGTGATGATCAGCACCACCGACAGGACGATCACGAGGGAGGCGACCAGGGAGGTGGTCGACAGGACCTCGCCGGCCAGGCTCCACCCCAGGAACATCGCCACCATGGGATTCACGTACCCCGCCGTCGCCACCTTGTTGGGACTGGTGACCCTGAGGAGCCAGGCGAAGCAGGTGAAGGCCACCAGCGACCCGAAGACCACCAGGTAGGCGAAGGCCAGCCAGGACTTGAGCGACACCGCCGCCACCGAGAAGTGGCGGATGTCGCCCGTCAGGACACTGAGGAGGAGGAGCAGCGCCCCGCCCGCGAGCATCTCCATGCCCGAGGCCAGGGGCGAGCTGTCGGGGAGATCGGCGGTGCGGGTCAGCACCGAGGCCAGCGCCCAGCAGAAGGTCGAGAAGATGAGCAAGGCAACCCCCGCCACATCCGCCGTCCCTTCCCCCGACCCGCCCGGCAGCACCAGGAGCCCCACACCGAGGAACCCGAGCACGATCCCGGAGAGGACCATGCCGGTCGGCCGGGCCCCGCCCGGACGGAGCCACTCGAGGAGCGCGGTCCAGACCGAGACCATCGCCACGATCAGCGCGGTGAGGCCAGACGGAAGCCGCTGCTCGACGTAGACCACCGCGCCGTTCCCGACCAGGAAGAAGAGGGCGCCAAGCAGCGCGGCCCACCCCCACTGCGCCGGACGGGGACGGGGTGCGCCCGTCACCCGGGCCCAGATGTAGAGCGCGAGTCCCGCGAGCAGGAACCGGCCCGCCGCCATGAGGAAGGGCGGCATGGTATGGATGGCGAAGGCGATCGCCAGGTAGGTCGATCCCCAGATGATGTAGATCGCCGCGAAGGCGAAGAGCAGGCGGGAGCGCGCCTGCCGCATGGCTTCAGGCGTCATGGCCCACCCCGGCCTCGGTGGGAAGGGGGAGCGCGGCCGATTCCTTCACCGTGCTGAGCACGATGGTGCTCCGGGTGCTCCGGACCCCCTTGAGGCGCCCGAACCGCTCGCGGAGCAGGCGGCTCAGCCCCTCGGTGTCGGGGACGCGGACCTTCACGAGGTAGCAGTCCTCGCCGGCAACATGATGGAGTTCCTGGACCTCGGGAATCCGGGAGAGGGCCTGGCCGATGGCACCCGATCCGACCCGCTCCTCGGTACGGACCAGGATGAAGGCGGTGAGGCCGAGGCCGACGGCGGCGGCATCGATCCGGGTGGTGTAGCCCTGGATGACCTTCCGCTGTTCCAGCTTGCGGATGCGGTCGAGGATGGCGGAGGGGGCCATGTCGAGCCGGCGGGCGATATCCGCGTTGCTGATCCGGGCATTGGCCTGGAGCAGGTCGAGAATGGCGAGGTCGGTGGCGTCCAGCACGGTCTCCCCCGGGCACGGCGATTGTTCGGTCTCATAGGCAATTTACCGAACTTTGTTCGGCCTGCAAGCCACCCCTCCGACGATGCGGCGGTGACCGAGCCCGCACCACCTGCCTGACAACAGCCCCGCCTCAGCCCCCGGAGCGCCCCGGCCGATACTCAGGGTATGTCCATGCCCGGTTCCGGCACCCCCGAGTTCCCGGGGGGCAGTTCGAGGCCGCCTGTGCGGTCCCTGGTTGCCACCCTCAGGTCGGCCCTCGCCGCCCTGGCGGACCCGCGCGCCTTCGAGGGGGACGACCCCGCCGCCGCGGTCCACCGGCTGGTCCTGGCCCTCCTCGACGCCGGCGTGGCGGACGGGCACCCCGACCTGCAGCAGCAGGCCGACCAGATCCTCGCGGCGACGCTCGAGGAGATCCCCGAACTCACCCTGCGCTGGCTCTCGGCCCTGCCGGAGGGGGCCGGTCCCCCGGAACAGCACATCCTCGTCGTCGAGGATGACCGCGTCTTCGGTGCCACGCTCCGGACCGCGTTGCAGGCGCCCGGCCGCCGGGTCGACGTGGTGGAGAGCTGCGCCGAGGCGCGCGCGCGCCTCGCGACCGGGACAGTCTCCCTGGTGGTGCTCGACCTGATCCTCCCCGACGGCGATGGCCGGAACCTGCTCCTCGAGATCCGGTCGGAACCCGCCACCGCGGGCCTCCCCCTCTTCGTGGTGTCGGCCCGGCTGGGCGCCCAGACCAAGGGCGAGTGCTTCGCGCTGGGCGCGGACGGCTACTTCGAAAAGCCGCTCGACCTCCGGGCCTTCGCGGTTGCGGTCAGTTCCCGGCTCGAGCGCTACGGCGACGGGGGTGGCGCCTGCCGCCGCGACCCGACCACGGGCCTCGCCAACCGGGCCGCGTTCCTCGAGAGCGCCACCCATCTCCGCTTCAAGAGTCCGCCGGGCACCGCGTTCACCCTCGCCGTGCTCGACCTCGACCATTTCCGCTGGATCGAGGAGACCTGGGGTCGTCAGTTCGCCGACCAGCTCCTCCGCCGGGCCGGCGTCCGTCTCGCGATGAGCCTGCCGCAGGCGGCGTCGTTCGCGCGCTGGGACGGCGCGGTCTTCATCGCTTTCTTCGTCGGCCGGTCGATCGGCGAGACCGCCCGCGCGGTGGAGCAGGCGCTGGAGGCGCTCCGGCAGGTAGACTTCCGGCAGGGGCGCGAAGGCGAGCTCCATCTCACCTTCTCGGCCGGGGTGGTCGAAGCCCCGCCCGGGCAGTCCATCGAGGACATCCTGGGCACGGCCGACCGGCTCTGCTTCCTGGCCAAGAGCAGCGGCCGGAACCGGGTGCTCGCGAGCCATACCTCCCTCACCCCGCCGGCACTCCGGGTGCTCATCGCCGAAGACGACCCGGACATCCTGCGCATCCTGGAGCGCCAGCTCCGGCAGGATGGGTTCGAGCCCTTGTCCTATCCGAATGGCGCGGAGGCCTACGCCGCCTTCCCGACCAGCGGCGCCGCGCTCATCATCACCGACATCGAGATGCCGGAGCTGGACGGCCTGGGCTTCCTCGAGCAGGTCCGCTCCCATCCGGTCGGGCGCCACGTGCCGATCATGATGCTCACCGCCATGGGCGACGAGCGCTACGTGGTCCGGGCCTTCGAGCTCGGCGCCGACGACTACGTCACGAAACCGTTCATGCCCCGGGAGCTGATGGCGCGGATCCGGCGCCTCCTTCGCCGGCCGAGCGTGGCCGGGGTACCCGCGGGGAGCCGCGACGAGCGCTGAGTCGGCGTTCAGAGTTCCGAGTTCGGAGTTCCGAGTTCCGAGTTCCGCGTGCGGGTGCGGCGGCGTGGGCGGGGGTGGCTGGGGGGGACCGGAGCGGACGTAAGTGAGCCCGTCACCTGTGAGGACCGTCCCTCGCGCGCGAACTTGAGTCCGCGGAGGACCCGCCCACTCTCCCCGCCCCCGGCGGACAAGCGCGGGCTTACGCCGATGCCCGACGGACACTAGAATGGCTCCGTGTCCAACCCGCCCGCCGTCTCCTATCGCCGCACCCTCGGTCTCTTCTCCGGCACCATGGCCGTCGTCGGCGGTATCATCGGCTCCGGCATCTTCCTCAACCCCGCGATCGTCGCCGAACGGGTGGGCACCGCCGGCGCCACCCTCGGGGTCTGGGTCCTCGGTGGCATCGTCGCCCTGATCGGCGCGTTCTGCTTCGGGGAACTGGGCCAGCGCCGCCCGAAGGCGGGAGGATCTTACGTTTACATACGCGAAGCACTGGGCCCGCTTCCGGCGTTTCTGTACGCCTGGGCCCTGCTGCTGGTCATCGCCACCGGAGCGATCGCCGCGGTCGCGGTCACCTTCGCCAACTACTTCCTCCCGCTGGTCGGCCTCGAGGCATCCTACGCCAAGCCCGTGGCGGGCGCCGCGATCCTCCTCTTCACCGTCATCAACTACGTCGGCATCCGGCCCGGGGCGATCACCACCAACATCTTCACCCTGCTCAAGCTCGCCGCGCTCGCCTTCCTGATCGTCGTGGGGCTCACGAGCCCGGCGGCCGGGTCCGGGGCGGCGGCGATGCTCCCCAACGCGCCGACCGGCGCCCCGGCAGTGTTCCTCGCGGTCGCGGCGGCCCTGGTGCCGGTGCTCTT
>DASZPT010000398.1:0-4940 GCA_035549935.1 Gemmatimonadales bacterium | reverse complement strand
CCTCCTCTCCCAGGGGTTCCGCAACGCCTACTGGAACGTCCTCGTGTGGCGGGGACGGCCAGCGGCATTCCAGTGGCGGCACCTCATCCCCGGTCTGTTCACCGGCGGGATCCTGGCGGGTACGCTCCTGGGCCTGGTCTTCCCGCCGGCCGGCCTGCTCCTGCTCGCCGCGCTCGGCCTGTACGCGCTCCTCGCGGTGGCTGCGTCGGTGCATATCGCGCGGCGCAGCGGCCGCTGGGTGGCCCTGGTGCTGCCGCCCCTCTTCCTGCTCTATCACTTCTGCTACGGGGCAGGGAGCCTCGCCGGGCTCCGGCACCTGCTGCGTCACGAACCGGGTGGGCCGGTGGAGATGCCAGGTCGCGACCCGACGGCCGGAGGCGTCGGTGCCTGACTCGCCCAGGGCGCCCGACGCGGCGCATGAGCGGCTCCGCGATGCCTACGCGCGGCGCCAGGTGGTGGCCTACGCCTGGCATGCCCCGAGCCACGTCTACATCATCCAGGAACGGGTCCGGATGACGATGGCGATGCTCCGGGCGCACGGCCTCGGCAACCTGGCCGAGTTGCGGATCCTGGATGTGGGCTGCGGGCAGGGCTACTGGGTCAGGGAACTGATTCAGTGGGGGGCCGATCCGGGCCGCGTCACGGGGGTGGACCTCCTGCAGGAGCGCCTCGACACGGCGGCCCGTCTCTCACCGGCCGCGACCCGGTGGGTCCTCGGTAGCGGGGCGGACCTCCCGTTTCCCGACGGCTCGTTCGACCTGGTGCTCCAGTCGACGGTTTTCAGCTCGGTGCTGGAGCGGGAGGTCCGGGACCGGATCGCCCGTGAGATCGGACGGGTGCTGGCCCCGGCGGGCGCGCTGCTGTGGTACGACTTTACCTATGACAATCCCCGCAATCCCGACGTGACGGGGATGCCCCGTGGCGAGATCCGCCGGCTCTTTCCCGGCTGGGCCATGGACCTCCGGCGGGTGACGCTGGCGCCGCCCATCGCCCGGCGGCTGCCGGTGTTCCTGTATCCGCTGCTCTACCCGGTCCTCTCCGCCCTCCGGTTTCTCCGCACCCACTACCTGGGCATCCTCCGGTCCCCGGCCGGCGCCTAACGAAGCGTGCCCCCACGGGTCACGCCGAGGGTCACGGTCAGCTGTCCCACGAACCGGTTCCGGGTCCGTCCATCCACGTTGTCCGCATTGACCCGGTGCAGGTACCCCGCGCTGGCCGAGAGGCCGAGCGGTCCCTCGCTGCCGCTCACGCTCACCCCCGCGCGATAGCTCCGCTCACGGACACCGATGAACAATTCCGGGGTGTCCCCCGCCGCGGTGGTGTTCCCCGGGGGGACCGGGGCCTGGATGCGCCCCTCACCTTGACGGATCAGCATCACCTCGGGCGAGATGATCCAGCGCTGGCGGAGCGGCAGGCCCACGCGGAGCACGGCCTGGTCATAGTCGTCGTAGGTGCGTCCGATACCGACCCCGCCATCCAGGAAGTCCTGGGCCGGATCGAAGGTGCGGAAGGCGAGGGAGGAGACCTGGGTGTAGAGGGCCCGCCAGCTCGCCGCCCGCCCGAGGGCGCCGCTCACCCCGAGGGTGAACGCATAGCGGTCCGGGTAACGGGTCGGGCCGCTGCGATGCTGGTATTGCAGGTCGTCGATCGCGAGCTGGCCGCTCACGAGGAGGCCGCGCGCCGCCCACCAGTCCCAGTCGAGCCCGATCATCAGGTTGTTCTCGCGGTCGCCCAGGCCGTACTGGTTCGCGAGCAGCAGGAGCGAGACGGGATTGCGGAAGCGTCCATCGAAGGTCCGGCCCTCGCCGGCGACGACCACCGTCTCCCAGAGGCCCAGGTGCAGCCGCCGGGAGAGCCGGGCATCGATCCGGTGGGCGAAGAAGTAGCGCTGGTAGATCGTCCCGAGGGAATCGGTGGTGCTTCGCAGGTCGGAGGCAAGCGCGGTGAGGCGAACCGTGCCGCTGCCGAGCACCAGGCCGATCTCCGGCCGTCCATAAGACGCGCCGCTCAGGGGAATCCCGTCGACGCCGGCCGGACCCCAATTGCGCTCCATCTGGCCGTAGAACACCTGGACCCAGCGCCACTGGCCGGCCACGTACGCCTCCGCCATGCGGCCGGTGACCTTGAGGTTCCTCCGGCCGGTCCACTCCGGGTCGTCGGCGAGGCGCGGCTCCAGGATCGGCCGGCTGACGGCGATCGCCTCCCCGAAGCGGGCCGAGAGCCCTATCTCGGCGTAGGGCTTCACCGCGCCCGAGCCGGTGGGCCGGGTCAGGTCCCGCCGCGGGCTGCTGTAGCCCTGGCCGCCCGCCCGTGCCGCCACGCGCCATCCGGCGTCCCGCGGCAGGGTATCGAACGCGCCGGCCAGCAGGCGCACCTGTGCCGCGAGGCCTGGCCGCCCGACCGTGTCGGCCCGGCCCAGCACGAGGAGGGCGTCCGACTGGCGGAAGGGACGCACCGCGGGGGAGGGATCCTCGACATCGCCCCTGACGATCAGGTGCTCCAGCAGCGGGAGCAGCGGATGATCGAGCGGCACGTACGCCGAGGCCTGCGCGGTGAGCCGGGTGGGCAGCAGGGCGAGGAGCAGGATCAGGCGCCTCTGCCAGCGGGGGAAGCATCGCATCAGGGAGAGTCGGGAAGGAGAGGTGGTACGGAGGGAAGCGGCGCTTCGACCGGGAGACCGCGCGGATCGAGAGAGATCCGGGCCAGGGTACCCAGGCTGTCGACCACGAAATCCGCCTGGGTGGTACCGTCCCGGCGCGTCGCGGCGCCATACCCGGTGGTGACGAGAAAGGCCGTCGCCCCGACCGAGCGGGCGAGCCCGATGTCCGCAGGCTTGTCTCCCACCACGGCGGCGGGGGTCAGGGGCACGCCGAGCTCGGCCACGGCCCGGTGGATCAGGCCCGGGCGGGGCTTCCGGCAGTCGCACCCGGCGTCGGTCCGGTGTACACAGTAGTACGCACCGTCGAGTGTGACGTCTTCCCGCTTCAGGAGGTCGAGCAGACGGGCGTGCACCCGCTCGAGCGCGCCGGGAGGGATCCTTCCGCTGCCGACGCCACTCTGGTTACTCACGAGCACCAGGCGGATGCCCGCGGCCTGGAGCATCCGGAGACCGGCGGCCGCACCCGGCAGCAGCACCACCCCTTCAGGATCGGCGAGATAGTCCCGATCCTCCATGATGGTGCCATCCCGATCGAGGAAGAGGGTCCTGGGCCGGGAGGCCGGATCGAAACGGATCGCCCGCGACGGTGCAAGTTGGTGCAGATGAGACAGGCTCCATTCGTCCACAGGGGGCAGGCGTGCCATCAACGGCCGATCGATGGCGGCCATTCCGGTCCATTCCGTGCCATTCAGCATCAGCGTGACGCCGCCGTGCGCGCGGTGCCACGCCACGAGCGAGTCGCAGTCTTCGGCCCCGCTTCGGTCACCAGGTAACAGAACAACGGTGTCCGGGTCGCTCGACGGCGCAAGGATGCTCGGCATCTCTCGTTGGTATTAGATCCGATACCGGTGAACGGGGGCAGCAATTGCGCCCCGGCCGTTCCCGTAAATTACGATGCGACTTAGCATTGACTCCATCAGGCGTGCCGGTGATCTTCCGGCTGGCTGAAGACCTAACACACTGTCCGCGCTGACACAGGACGCATGGGTAGACTGCTTCGGAACGGATTCCGGAACCGCCACATCCTGCTGCTGGATCTGGTCCTTCTCCCGCTCGCCACCCTGCTCGCGTTCGTGGTGCGTTTCGAGGGACTGGACTGGGGACCGGTCTACGGGCACATCGCCCTGGTGTACCTCGTTGCCTCGCTCCCGCTCAAGCTGATCCTCCTGCTGAGCTTCGGGCTGTATCGCCGTCTCTGGCGCTTTGCCGGGATCGCGGACCTCGAAGTGATCGTGTTCTTCGCCGGGGTGTCGGGGCTCGCCTGCTTCGTCCTGGGGGGCATGCTGCTCCAGGAAGTCGGTCTGATCGAGCTCCGCGTGCCGATCTCGGTGCTGATCGTCGACGGGATGCTCACCGCCGGCGTCGTGGCGCTGCCGCGGCTCCTGATCCGGTCGATGAGCCTGCACAAGTCGCTCCGGCTGGACGTGGACGCCCGCCCGGTCCTGATCGCGGGTGCGGGCGCGGCCGGTGTGATGCTGCTCCGCCAGATCCAGGTGTCGCCCTCGCTTGGCCTCGAGCCGGTGGGCTTCGTGGACGACGACCTTGCCAAGCAGAACCACCGCGTCTCCGGGTTGCCGGTTCTCGGGACCCTCAAGCGTACCGCGGCGATCTGCCGCGAGACCGGCGCCGAGGAAGTAATCATCGCCATGCCCACGGCGCCGGGCAACGTGGTGCGGGAGCTGGTGCGGGCGACCGCCGAGGCCGGCGTGAAGACCCGGACGCTGCCGGGCATCTCCGACATCCTCTCCGGCCGGTTCGACCCCTTCGCGCTCCGCCCGGTGGAGATCCAGGACCTGCTGCGGCGCGAGCCGGTGAAGATCGATCTGCAACAGCTCCAGGGGCTGGTGACCGACCGGACGGTGCTGGTCACGGGGGCGGGCGGGTCGATCGGCTCGGAGCTCTGCCGCCAGGTCTCGGGGCTCGAGCCCCAGCGGCTGGTCCTCCTGGGCCACGGCGAGAACTCGATCTTCGGCATTCAGCAGGAACTGGCGCGCCACTTCCCGCACATCCCGATTCACGCGGTCATCGCCGACGTGAAGAACGGGGCGCAGATCGCGCGGACCTTCGAGCGGTTCCACCCGACGAGCGTCTTCCACGCGGCGGCGCACAAGCACGTGCCGCTCATGGAGGACAATCTCGCCGAGGCGGTCCTCAACAACGTGCTGGGGACCCGGAACGTGGTCGAGGTGGCGAGCGAGCACCGGGTCGATCACCTGGTGCTGATCTCGACCGACAAGGCGGTGCGGCCCACCAGTGTCATGGGCGCGACCAAGCGGGTGGC
>DASZPT010000397.1:0-10580 GCA_035549935.1 Gemmatimonadales bacterium | reverse complement strand
GGCCCCACCCCGCTCCTCACTGCACTCCGAAGTCCTTCGCCTCGAACCGGAGCCCCACCGCCCCCGTCTGCCGGTCCACCTTCTCGCCCAGATCCCGGAACGTCGCCACGGTACCGACCGGGGAGCTCGCCTGCACGGTGCTGTTCTTGAAGAGCGGGTAGTAGCCGATCCGGGTCCGGGTGGCACCGGGGTTCACCCGGCAGTTGCACGGCATCGCGTTCACCAGGCCGGCGTTCACGATCACGCCGAGGGGCTCCGCGGTCGCGTTGGTGACGAGCGGGGCGAAGACCGCGGTCTCGCTGCTCCCCGCGTCGATCACATGGGGCATCCGTCCGCCCGGCTTCTGCTCGGTGATACTCCCCTGCACCTCCACGCCGAGCGGCGTGTTGCCCGGCCCGGTCGGCCGGACCAGGTACCACTGCACCACGAGCGGGCCCTTCCGGCTCACGGGAATCTCCGACGAGGCGCTGGCCGCCACCTCCACGGTGCGGTTCTCGACCACGAGCCGGATCGGCTCCACCAGATGGTTCTCGATGACCAGCACCGGTGAGCCACCGAGCACGACCCACGCCCCGGCGGCGGCGCCGAGGAGCAGCAGCAGGAGGACCGGCAGGAGCCAGCGTTTCCGGGCGGGGGCCGGGGGAGTGACCGCCCTGGTCGATGCGGCGGCCGGAGCCGGCGCGGCGGGTGCCGGGCTTCGGGGACTCGAGACCCGGCCGCTCGCGCGCGGGCCACTCACCGCGGCCGCCGCCCCGCTCACGGTGCTGGCCCGTTCGGCGGAGGACATGAGCTCGGTCTTCATCTCCGCCTGCACCCGCTGCGCCACCCGCTCGGCGCTCACCGCCTCGGTCGCCCCCGACTCCCGGCCCAGGTTGATCGCGTCGAGCAGCATCGCCGCGGACTGGAACCGCTCGGCGGGGCGCTTGGCCAGGCAGCGCACGATGATCTCGGAGAGCCACATCGGGATGCGGGCATTGCGGCTGCTCGCGATCGGCGCCGGCTCGCTCAGGTGCTTCCCCACGATTTCCTGCGAGGTCTCGCCCTCGAAGGGCGGGGTGCCCGTCACCATCTGGAAAAGCACCGCGCCCACGGCGTAGATGTCGGACCGGGCGTCGACATCCCCCTGCCCCAGGGCCTGCTCCGGGCTCATGTACTGCGGGGTGCCCACCACGAAGCCCTGCTGGGTCTGGTGGCCCGCGCCGTCGAGCCGTTTGGCGATCCCGAAGTCCACCAGGAGCGGCCGCCCGGTGCTCGACTCCAGCATGATGTTGTCGGGCTTGATGTCGCGGTGGATCAGCCCCTGGCCATGGGCATGGGCCAGCGCGTCGAGGAGCGGGCGCAAGATCGCGATGGCCCGGTCGAGCGAGAGGGCGCCCTGGCGGAGGAGGCTCGAGAGCGACTCGCCCTCGATGAACGGCATGGCGTAGTAGACCAGCCCCTCGCCCTCGCCCACGAAATGGATCGCGAGGATGTTGGGGTGGGTGAGCCGCGCGAGCGAGCGGCACTCCTGGCGGAAGCGCTCCAGCATCCCGGCGGACCAGGCGATGTCGGGCTTGAGCACCTTCACCGCGAGCCGGCGCTGCAGGTCGGTGTCCCACACCTCGTAGACCTGGGCGAACCCGCCTTCGCCGAGGAGGCGGCGCACCTGGTACTTCTCGGTGAGCGCCCGCGAGAGGCGGCTCGGCACCTCGTCGCCCGGCCCGGGCATCACGGTGGAATCACCGCGGCCGGTGCGGGTGCCGCACTGCGGACAGAAGAGCGCGGCCTCGGGAACGAGCGCCCGGCAGGTGGGGCAGCTGATATCGGGCATGTCGAACAAATCTATGGCAAACCCCCGGCAAGTGGGCCAGGGGCGGCGGGGGTCCCGCGTCCCGCCTCTAGCCCGCGGGGCCGCGATCGTCCACCTTTGGCCTGTCCCAACCCCACACTCCATGTCCAAGGCGCACGGCGTCACGCTCCGGTTCCTCGCCGAGCCGGGTCACGTCAATTTCGGCGGCAAGGTCCACGGCGGCGCGGTGATGAAGTGGATCGACCAGGCCGGCTACACCGCCGCCGCGAGCTGGACCGGGGACTACTGCGTCACGGCCTACGTCGGCGGGATCCGCTTTCTCCAGCCGATCAACGTCGGCGAGATCGTGGAAGTCCGGGCCCGGATCATCCGGACCGGGAACACCAGCATGGACATCGCCATCGACATCTACGCCGGGGACCCCAAGACCCGGACGCAGCGGCGCTGCTGCCACTGCGTGATGGTCTTCGTCGCGATCGACAGCGGCGGCAAGCCGAAACCGGTGCCCAGGTGGGAGCCGGTGACCCCGGTGGACCAGGCGCTCGAGGCCTACGCCGCGCGCCTCAGCGAAGTCCGGAAGAGTCTCGACCAGGAGATCGAGGCGCGTCTCAAGTGGCTCGACCAGCAGCCCCCCGACGTCATCGAGCGGACCTGACATGACCACCCGAACCGTGGCACTGCTGGTCTTCGACGAGGCCGAGGTCATGGACGTCGCCGGGCCCTTCGAGGTCTTCTCGGTCGCGGGACGACGCCACGGCCTCGAGCCGTTCCGGGTCTCCCTGGTGGCGGAGCGGGCCGGCCTCGTCACGCTCCGCAACCAGTTCCGGGTGGAGCCGCACCTCACGCTCACGGCATGCCCGGCGGCGGACCTCGTGCTCATCCCCGGTGGACCGGGGGCCCGGCGGGAGATGCACAATCCCGCCATTCTCGCCTGGCTGGAGCGGGTCGCGGCCCGGGCGGACGTGACGATGTCGGTGTGCACCGGTTCGCTCGTGCTGGCGCGCGCGGGCCTGCTCCATGGATTGGAGGCGACGACCCATCACGGCGCCATCGACCTCCTGCGGGAGACCGATCCCTCCGCCCGGGTGCGGGAGGGGGTGCGCTTCCTCGACAACGGCCGGGTGGTGGTCTCGGCGGGGATTTCGGCGGGGATCGACATGGCGCTCCACGTGGTGGAGCGGCTGCTGGGCGCGGAGCTGGCTGAGGAAGCGGCTGCATATATGGAATACCACTGGGACCGGAACGACCCGAGCCTGGAGGATGTGGGGATGTAAGTGGGGGCTGGACAAAGGGTTGGTGGCACTTCGCCGCCCGGCCGCACAGGGAGCAACCTGTGCGGTTTTTGCATTTCTATGGCGACGCTTCGCCGTAATCTGCCACTTTTTCTACTTGATGCACATGATTTACTGCATGATGTGCATTTTTCGCTTGACACTCTGCGCACCGGACAGTATACTGCCATCCGTCAGCCTGCCCGGTTCTGCCAGAAACCGCGGCGGGAAGTCGCCCCGGCACTCGGCCGGCTTCCGGTCTCTTCGCCTTCACCTTGGACCCCGCCCCATGACTCCCCGATCCAGGACGCTGTTCGCTCTGGCAACCCTGGCCGTCTGTACCGCGCCCGCGGTCCTGTTGGCCCAGTCGGCGGCCGCCGACTCGACACCCGCCGTCACCGATTCCCTGGCACGGGCCGCCAACGCCGCGGCACTGGCGAATACCACCGCGATCAACTTCGTCTGGACCCTCGTCGCCGGCTTCCTCGTGATGCTGATGCAGTTCGGCTTCGCCATGGTCGAGACCGGGTTTACTCGCGCCAAGAACGCCGCCCACACGGCGACCATGAACTTCATGGTGTACGGCATCGCCATGGCGGCCTACTGGGTCTGCGGGTTCGCCATCCAGGCCGGTGGCCTCGGGCCCATCGCCACCCTGGGCCAGACCGCCGAGACCGCGACCCTTACCAAGGCGCTCAGCATTACCCTGGGTGACCATACCTGGAACCTGATGGGGCTGACGGGCTTCTTCCTGACCGGGGTCAACTACACCTCGCCGGTCTTCGCCTATTTCCTGTTTCAGATGGTGTTCATGGACACCACCGCCACGATCCCGACCGGCGCCCTCGCCGAGCGGTGGAAGTGGTGGAGCTTCGTGGGGCTGAGTCTCTGCATCGGGGGACTCATCTACCCGTTGTACGCCAACTGGGTCTGGGGCGGCGGCTGGCTCTCGCAGCTCGGCAGCAACCTCGGGTTGGGTCATGGCCACGTCGATTTCGCCGGCTCCTCGGTGGTCCACATGACCGGCGGCGTGATCGCCCTGGTCACCGCGAAGCTCCTCGGCGCCCGGCGCGGCAAGTACGGGCCCGATGGCCGCGTCAACGCCATCCCCGGGCACAACATCCCGATGGCGATGTTCGGCACCTTCGTGCTCTGCTTCGGGTGGTTCGGCTTCAACGCCGGCAGCACGCTCGCCGGCGGCGACCTGCGCATCGGGGTCATCGCTACCAATACGATGCTGGCTGGGGCGTTCGGCAGTCTGTCGGCGATGGCGTACATGGTGCTGCGGCATGGCAAGCCCGACCCCTCGATGCTCGCCAACGGCGTGCTCGCGGGCCTGGTGGCGATCACCGCGCCCTGCGCCTTCGTCACCGCGCCGGTGGCCTGCCTCATCGGCGCGATCGCGGGGGTGCTGGTCTGCTGGTCGGTGTACTTCGTGGATCGCACCCTCAAGATCGACGATCCGGTGGGGGCCATCTCGGTGCACGGTGTGAACGGCGCCTGGGGCGTGCTCTCCCTCGGTCTCTTCGCCGACGGCACCTACGGCGACGGGTTCAACGGCGTGGCCGGTGGGGTGAAGGGGCTCTTCTACGGCGATGCGGGGCAGTTCGCGGCCCAGCTCATCGGCACCGCCACCAACATCGTCGTGGTCGGCGCCCTCGCCTACGTGTGCTGGCAGCTCGTCGGGCTCCTCACCCGCGGTCACCGCGTCTCCGCCGAGGCGGAGGAGCTGGGCCTCGACCTGCCGGAGATGGGCGCGCTGGCCTACCCCGATACCCAGGACATCTCGTCGGCCGTGGTGCTCGCCGCCTCGTCGGCCCACTCGGCCTCGCCCTCCACGAAGGCCGCCGCCTGACGGCGCGCGGCTGAGGCATCGGTCATGTCCCTGCTGTCGGTGGTCGGCTGTCAGTCGGTATCGGCCGGGAATCGGAAGTCCTGCCGCCTCCTCCCTGGGGTGCGGACTGGCCAGGACGACCGTGCTCCGGCAGGTGGCGGCTGGCAGTCGCCCTCCGGCAGCTCGAACGGGGCCGGCGCCTCCCACCCAGGAGCACTCGTATGAAGCTCATCAGCACCGTCATCCGGCCGGAGAAGCTGCCGGAAGTGAAGGCCGCGCTGTTCCGGGCCGGCGTCACCGGCATCACCATCTCGCGCGTGAGCGGCCACGGCGGGGAGAAGGAACTGGTCGAGGTCTACCGGGCCTCCAGCGTGGTGCTCGAGTTCCGCGAAAAGGTGAAGATCGAGATGGCGGTCTCGGAGCCGTTCGTCGAGCCGACCATCAAGGCGATCCTCTCCTCGGCCCGCACCGGCGAGGTGGGCGACGGCAAGATCTTCGTCCAGCCGCTCGAGCGGGTCATCCGAATCCGGACCGGTGAAGCCGACAATGCGGCCCTGACCCCGGTCACGGCGGACGCCGTCCAGAAGCAGGCCCTGCAGGAGACCCTGGCCGGAGTGAAATAGCCCCGGAATACGCCGGCCACCGGCGTGGTCGGCGGCGCCAGGGGAAGGCGCAGGCGAGCGGGGGGCCCCACCGGGGCCTCCCGCTCTTCTGTCGGGGAGTCTCCCCCGCGAGTAGATTGAACCCCCCTGAGGCGGCGCCCGCGCCGCCTTCGACGTTCACATTCCAGCCTCACGTCCAGATGCCGCACAACCTTCGGAGCCGGACCGTCACCCAGGGTGTGCAGCGTGCCCCCAACCGGGCCATGCTGCGGGCGGTGGGCTTCGGAGAAGCCGATTTCGACAAGCCGATTCTCGGCGTCGCCAACGGATTCAGCACCATCACCCCCTGCAACGCCGGCCTCGACCTCCTGGCCCGCCGGGCGGAGGCCTCCATCAGGGCCGCCGGCGGCATGCCGCAGCTGTTCGGCACCATCACGGTGAGCGACGGGATCTCGATGGGCACCGAGGGCATGAAGTACTCGCTCGTCTCGCGCGAGGTCATCGCCGATTCGATCGAGACCGCCTGCAGCGCCGAGAGCATGGACGGCGTGGTCGCGGTCGGCGGGTGCGACAAGAACATGCCGGGCGCCATGATCGCGATCGCGCGGATGAACATTCCCGCGATCTTCGTCTACGGCGGCACCATCAAGCCGGGGCACCTCGACGGCGAAGACCTCACGATCGTGAGCGCCTTCGAGGCGGTGGGCCAGTTCAGTGCCGGCCGGATCGACGCGGCGCGGCTCCACGCGGTGGAGTGCCACGCCTGCCCCGGCGCCGGCTCCTGCGGCGGGATGTACACCGCCAACACGATGTCCTCCGCGATCGAGGCGATGGGCATGAGCCTCGTGGGATCGAGCAGCATGGCGGCGGAGGATCCGGAGAAGGCGGAGAGCGCGGCGCGATCGGGAGCCGTGCTGGTCGAGGCGGTGCGGGCCCAGCGGCTGCCCCGCCAGATCATGACCCGGAAGGCCTTCGAGAATGCCATCGCCGTGGTCATGGCGACCGGCGGCTCGACCAACGCGGTGCTGCACCTCCTCGCCATCGCCCACGCCGCCGGCGTGCCGCTCGTCCTCGACGACTTCGAGGCGATCCGGGCGAGGGTCCCCGTCCTCTGCGACCTCAAGCCGTCGGGGCGGTACGTGATCACCGACCTGCACAAGGTCGGCGGGGTACCGCTCGTCATGAAGATGCTGCTCGAGCACGGGCTCCTGCACGGCGATTGCCTCACCATCACGGGGCAGACCATCGCCGAGCTGCTGCGGGACGTCCCGGCGGAACCGCCGGCGGGCCAGGACGTGATCCGGCCCTGGTCGAGCCCGATGTATCCTCAGGGCCATCTCGCCATCCTCCGCGGCAACCTCGCCACCGAGGGCAGCGTCGCGAAGATCACGGGGGTGAAGACCCCGCGGATGCAGGGTCCCGCCCGGGTCTTCGATTCGGAGGAGGCCTGTCTCGCCGCGATCCTGGCGGGGCAGATCCGGCCGGGCGACATCATCGTGATCCGCTACGAGGGCCCCCGCGGCGGGCCGGGGATGCGGGAAATGCTCTCTCCCACCTCCGCGATCATCGGGGCGGGTCTCGGTGATTCGGTCGGGCTCATCACCGACGGCCGGTTCTCCGGCGGGACCTACGGGATGGTGGTGGGACACGTCGCGCCGGAGGCCCAGGTGGGCGGCACCATCGGCCTCGTGCAGGAGGGCGACCTGATCACCATCGACGCCCCGCGCCGGCTCCTGCAGCTCGAGATCCCCGAGGCCGAACTGACCCGGCGCCGGGCTGCCTGGCGGCCGCGCGCGACCAGCTACACCCGCGGCGTGCTCGCGAAGTACGCCCGACAGGTCTCGAGCGCCAGCCTCGGCGCCGTCACCGATCTCGCCTGATCCCATGGCCCTCGGCGCGATCCCCGTCTTCCTTGGCCTGCTCCTCGCGGCGGGCGTGGGATTCCTGGCCGCCTGGTTCCTCCGCCGGGAGGCGATGGAGCGGAGCCTCAATTACACCAGCAGTCTCGAGCAGCTGGTCGCCGGGCTCATGCGGGAGCGCGACAGCGCGCTGGAGCGGGAGCGCGCCAGCCGGCTCCAGGTCCAGAAGGCCGACGAGTCGCTCACGGCCCGCGTCCGGGAACTCGAGAAGGAACTGGAGCACCGCGAGACCCAGGTGATCGCCTTCCGTGACGAGGCGATGCATGTGGCCCGGGTCCGCGAGGAACTGGCCCAGCGCCTGGCCCGCCATGAGAAGGAAACGCGCGAGCTCGAGGCCGCCCTGAACGCCCGGATCGAGGAGCTGCAGAGCGGCGCCGGTCTCCGGGGCCCGGGTCAGCGGGCCACCGGCGCCGAGCGGGAACTCGCCGCCCTCGTGGCAGCACATGAGACCGACCTCGCCGAGCTCGAGGCCCGCTACCTGGTCCTGATCCAGTCGAAGGACGCGGAGATCGAGCGGCTCCGCTCCCAGCGTCCCAGCCAGGCCGTCATCGTCCCCGCCGCGGAGGAGCCCGCGGCGCCGGCGGCAGCGGAACCCGAGCCGGCGGCGGAGACCACCACGGGCAACGGCACCGATCCGTCCCTCCCGCCCGCCACCGGCCGGAAGAGCCGCCGTCAGCACCGGCGGAGTCGCGACGATCTCACCCAGATCCCGGGCATCGACGCCTCGCTGGAGCAGGCGCTCCTGCTGGTGGGCATTACCAGCTTCAAGCAGGTCGCCCGCTGGAAGGAGAAGGACGTCGAGCGGATCGCGAAGAAACTCTACCAGTCGCCGGAGCGGATCCGCGCCGAGCAGTGGGTGGAGAAGGCGCGCGAGGCCTATACCCGGAAGTACGGCGGCACGCCCTGATCGACGCTCCAGAGCGAAACAATCAGGCCTCCGCCTCGTCATGTTCCCGCTGGTTGGGAACCCTGACGAACGGAGGCCTGATGCTGTGTGAGCGCTGTGGGGCGCGTGAGGCGCTGTCGCGGGACGGCGAGCCGGTTCCGTGCCACCTCTTCGGGGAGATCCGGGGCTGCTTCTGTCCCGAATGCGTCGTCGAACTGCAGCAGCCCTATGAACGCGAGTTGCGGCAGAGCATCGCCGAGCGGGCGCCCGAGATCACCGACGAACAGCTCGCGGCAGTGCCGGACCAGATGCTCAAGTTCACGCTGTGCCTGCCGATTCCGGGGCGGATCGCGGGATCCAGGGTGGAGTAGCGCCGCAAGCCGGAGGCCGGGAGGCTACATGGCCGCGACGATTCGCGCGGCCATGTCCCGGGTCCCCAGGGTCACTTCGCCCGGGCGCGCGATATCGCGTGTCCGGGCGCCGTCGTTGAGCACCCGGTGAATTGCCGACTCGATGGCGCGCGCCGGCTCGGGCTGCCTGAGCCCGTAGCGGAGCAGCATCGCCACGCTCGCGATGGTCCCGATCGGATTGGCGACATCCTTCCCCGCGAGCGGAGGGGCCGAGCCGTGGATCGGCTCGAAGAGGCCCGGGCCGGCGCCGAGTGAGGCGGAGGGAAGGAGCCCGAGCGAGCCCGCCAGCACCGCGGCCTCGTCGCTCAGGATGTCCCCGAACATGTTCTCCGTCAGCAGCACGTCGATCGAGGCCGGATCGCTCACCAGCCGCATCGCCGCGTAGTCGACGTAGATGTGCTCCAGCTGGACCTCGGGAAACTCGGCCGCGACCCCGGTCACCACCTGGCGCCAGAGCTGGGAGGTCTCGAGGACGTTGGCCTTGTCGACCGAGAGCACCCGCTTCCTCCGGGCCCGGGCCAGTTCGAACCCGAGCCGCGCGATCCGCTCGATCTCCTCCCGGGTGTAGCGCAGGGTGTTGATCGCGATGGTGCCGTCGTTGCTCCGGGGTTCGCCGTAGTAGAGCCCGCCGGTCAGCTCCCGCACGATCACCAGGTCCACCCCGGTGAGCCGCTCGGGCCGCAGCGGCGAACAGTCGGCCAGTGCCGGGTGCAGCGCCACCGGCCGGAGGTTGGCGTAGACGCCCAGCGAGGCGCGAAGCGCCAGCAGCCCGGTCTCGGGCTTGAGATGGCGCGGCGCGCTGTCGAGCGACGGGTCGCCCACCGCGCCCAGCAGGACCGCGTCGGCCTGGCGCACGGCATCCCGGGTAACCCCGGGGAAGGGATCCTGGTGCGAGGCGACCGCCGCGCCGCCGATGGGATACTCGCTGAGGCGGAAACGCAGGCCGAACCGGTCGGCGACGACCCGCAGGACCTCGAGTCCCGCGGCCACGACCTCCGGTCCGATCCCGTCACCCGGCAGCACCGCGATGTGATAGGTGGTCATGCGCCGAGCTGCGCCATCCGCGCCGCCCGGCGGTGCTCGAAGGCCGCGATCGCGTCCTCGTGCAGCAGGGTCCGCCCGATCTCGTCGAGCCCCGCGAGGAGCGACTCGCGGCGGTATGGATCGAGGGTGAACCGGGCCGAATAGCCGTCCGCGTCCGTCACCGTCCCCTGCTCGAGGTCGATCGTCAGGCGATACGGCTCGGGCCCGCGCGCCGCCCGCTCGAAGAGCGCGCGGATCTCCCCCGGCGCGAGCCGCACCGGGAGGATCCCGTTCTGGCAGCAGTTCCCGAAGAAGATGTCCGCGAACGACTCCGCGATGACGGCGCGGAAGCCGTACTCCCCCAGCGCCCAGGGCGCGTGCTCCCGGGACGACCCGCACCCGAAGTTGGCGCCCGCCAGCAGGATGGTAGCCCCCGCCGCGCGGGGCTGGTTGAGCGCGAAGGCGGGATCGGGTGACCCATCGGGCCGGTAGCGCCAGTCGAAGAAGAGCGCCGGCCCGAACCCGGTCCGTTCCACCCGCTTCAGGAACTGCTTGGGAATGATCTGGTCGGTATCGACGTTGGCGCGATCGAGCGGGGCGACGATGCCGGTGTGAGTCGTGAAGGGCTTCATCGGGTGAGCCGTTCCGGGTTCCGAGTTCCGAGTCAATCTGGCGAGGTCCGAGTCCGGGCTCCCGGGTCCCCAGTTGTGTGCCGGCGCTCGGCCCCCGCCGGATCACACAACTCGGAACTCGGAACCGGGAACCCGGAACCGCGTCAGACCAGCGCCGGCTCATCCGCATACTCCCAGTTCCGCACGTCGGTGAGGCAGCCGGTGATCGCCGCGG
>DASZPT010000396.1:0-4546 GCA_035549935.1 Gemmatimonadales bacterium | reverse complement strand
GCGCTCCTGATCGACAAGCCCGCGGGGTGGACCAGCCACGACGTGGTCGCCCGGGTGCGCCGCGTGCTCAACACCCGCGCGGTGGGGCACACCGGGACCCTCGATCCTTTCGCGACGGGGCTCCTGGTGGTGCTGGTGGGCCGGGCGACCCGGCTGGCGCGCTTCGTGGAGCAGCAGGCCAAGACCTACCTGGCGGGTGCCCGGCTCGGCTTCGCGACCACGACGGACGACGTCACGGGCGAGCGCCTGGAGGAGGGTCGGGGCGGAGGGCGGCCGGCGGGCAGCGCGGCGCCGAGCCGCGCGGAGCTGGAGGCGGCGCTCCGCGGCTTCCTTGGGCCCCAGCGGCAGCGGCCCCCGGCCTACTCGGCGAAGCAGGTGGCGGGCGAACGGAGCTACGCGAAGGCGCGCCGGGGCGAGCGCGTGGAGCTGGCGGATGTGGACATCGTGGTGCACGCGATCGACCTGGTCGCGTATGACTATCCCGCGCTGGAGTTCCGCGCGACCGTGAGTGCCGGCACCTACGTGCGCGCCATCGGGCGTGACCTGGGAGCGCGACTCGGCACAGGAGCCCATCTGACGGCGCTCAGGCGGGAAGCGATCGGCTCGCTGGGGGTGGAGGAGGCGGTTGCGCTCGAGCGGGTCACCCCCGACGCGGTGCGGGCACCGCTCGAGGTGCTGCGGCACCTCGACCGGATAGACGTGACGGCCGACGAGGCGAAGGCCCTCGGCTATGGACAGGCGCTCCCCGATCGCCCGACCGCCGTCCCGCCGGACCGCCCCGTCGCCGCCGTCGCGGAGGGCGATCGACTCGTTGCCGTCGGGCGGGTCGTCGAGGGCCGCTTCCGCCCCGAGGTGGTGCTGGAGCCGGCGGGATGAGCGAGCCATTCCTGCCGCCTCACCCGGAAGGCACCGTGGTGACCGTGGGCACCTTCGACGGCGTCCACCTCGGCCACATGGCGGTGCTCCGGGAGATCGCGACCCGGGCCCGGGCCGCCGGGCGGAAGAGCGTGCTGGTGACCTTCGAGCCGCACCCGCTCGTGGTGGTGAACCCACAGGCGGCGCCCCCGCTCCTCACCTCGGGACCGGAACGGCGCGAGGTGCTGGCCCTGACCGAGCTCGACTACGTGGTGTTTCTCCGGTTCGACCGCCGGCTCGCGGACTATACGCCCGAGCGGTTCGTGCGGGAGGTGCTGGTGGGGCGCTGCGGGATGCGCGAACTCGTCATCGGCCACGATCACGGGTTCGGTCGGGGCCGGAGCGGGGATGTGGAGACACTGCGCCGCCTCGGGGCCTCGGACGGGTTCCACGTGGACGTGGTCCGCGCGGTGGAGCTGGGCGGGCACGCGGTGAGCAGCACCGCGATCCGCCGGGCGGTGGGTGGCGGCGACCTCAAGAGCGCGGCCCGCCTGCTGGGGCGGCCGTACACGCTGAGCGGGCGGGTGATCCGCGGCGCGGGGCGGGGCCGGACCATCGGGATCCCCACCATCAACGTGGCGGAGTTTCCCGACCGGAAGCTGTTGCCGCCGGATGGGGTGTATGCGGCCCGGGTGGAGTGGGCCGGCGGGCAGGCGGGCGGGATGCTCAACCAGGGGGGGAAGCCCACCTTCGGGGACACGAGCCGCACGCTCGAGGTGCACCTCTTCGGCGTGGACCAGGACCTGTATGGCGAGTGGGTGCGGGTGGAGTGGGTGGAGCGGCTGCGCGACGTGCGGAAGTTCGGCGCAGTCGCGGAGCTCGTATCACAACTGGAGCGGGACCGTGCTGCGGCCCTCGACGCGCTCGAGCGGCACGACGCCCCCATCGATCACAATCGCGCGTCGCATGCCTGAGACCAGATGGTAGTCACCTCTCTCAAGACCCGGGTCGGCCTCATCGTGGCGATGGTGGCCGTCTCGATCATCGCCCTGATCCCCCGGAACACCAAGATCCGCGAGCGTGGTGCCGACGGGAGCATCCGCGACACGGTCATCAAGCAGGTCCCGCTCAAGCGGGGCCTCGACCTCCAGGGTGGCATGCACCTGGGGCTCGAGCTGGACCAGTCGAAGCGGGTCTCGGCCGACCCGGCCAAGGACATCGACCTCGCGCTCACGGTGCTCCGCAAGCGGATCGACGAGTTCGGCGTCACCGAGCCGCTGATCCAGAAGCAGGGGGACCAGCGCATCGTGGTGGAGCTGGCCGGGATCACCGATCCGGCGCGGGCCAAAGCCATCGTGCAGAAGAGCGCCTTCCTCGAGTTCCGGATCACCGATCGGTCCGAGGCGCTGGAGAAGGCGCTCCCCTCGATGGACCGGGTGCTGCAGCGGATGGGAGTGAAGGCCCCGACCGGGGCGGCGGCGGAGGCGCCATCGGCCGTGACCGAGCTGCTCCAGGGGGACACCTCGAAGAAGCAGGCGGTGACCGGGAAGCCGGACTCGGCCGCGGCGGCCCAGGACACCACGCCGGTGACCGGCGGGGTGCTGAGCAGCCTGATCCTGACCTCCCAGAACGCCGGCTACCAGCTCACCCCGGGCGAGTACCTGGTGGAGCGGACGGCGGTCCCGCTGGTCGACAGCCTCCTCCGGCTGCCGGCGGTGGCGTCGCTCTTCCCGCGGCGCTTCGAGTTCCGCTGGTCGGCGACCGACGTCAACGTCGGCAACAAGGCCTATGCTCAGCTCTACGTCGTGGAGGACCGGCCGATCGTCACCGGGGCGAGCCTGGTGGACGCCAAGGAAGACATCGATCCGCTCACCAGCGGGCCGATCGTCACCTTCGAGCTGGACCGCAAGGGCGCCCGCGACTTCGGCGAGGGCACCGGGCGCAACGTGGGCAACTACATGGCGATCATCCTGGACGACAAGGTCCAAGGGCGCCCGCCGGTGATCCAGGAACGGATCGAGCGGCGGGGCCAGATCACCCTGGCGGGCAAGACCTTCCAGGAGGCGCGGGACCTGGCGCTGACGCTCCGGGCCGGCGCCCTGCCGGTGCCCCTCAAGGTGGTGGAGGAGCGGCAGGTCGGCGCCAGCCTGGGCGAGGACTCGATCCGCAAGGGGATCCTGGCCGGCATCGTGGGCACGGTGCTGGTGGTGCTCATCATGGTGGGGATCTACAAGAAGAGCGGCGGCATCGCGGTGGCGGCGCTGGCGTTCTACATCCTCTTCTCGCTGGGCGCGCTCTCGATGCTGGGGGCGACGCTGACGCTCCCCGGCCTGGCGGGCCTGGTGCTGTCGGTGGGCATCGCGGTGGACGCGAACGTGCTGATCTTCGAGCGGATGCGCGAGGAGCTGCTGCTCGGCAAGACGGTGCGGCTCTCGATCGACGAGGGGTTCCGCCACGCGATGAACGCGATCATCGACTCCAACGTGAGCACGGTGATGACGGCGCTCTTCCTGTTCCAGTTCGGCACCGGCCCGGTCAAGGGCTTCGCGGTGACCCTGACCATCGGCGTCATCGCCTCGATGATCACGGCGGTGTTCGTCACCCGCACCTTCTACATGCTGTGGCTCGACCGCGAGCCCTCCATGCAAACCCTGAGCATCTGACATGATCCGCTTCTTCGCCAACGCGAACTACGACTTCATCGGGGTCCGGCGCTACGCCTACGGCGTCACCGGTGTCCTGTTCGCGCTTTCGCTCATCGGGCTCCTGGTCTTCGGGCTCAATTACAGCATCGAGTTCACCGGCGGGACGCTGCTGCAGGTGAAGGCCGATGCCGGGACCGACGTGGGCCGGCTCCGGGGCGCGCTCGACGCCAACGGCCTCCACGGCGCGGAGATCCAGGCCTTCGGCGCGCCGGGCGAGTTCATCATCCGGGCCCGCACCGCCAAGGCCGGGACCGACGCCGACAATACCCAGGAGACCGCCAACGCCGTCCGCACCGCGCTGGACCAGGTGGTGGGGCAGGGCAAGTACTCGGTCGAGCGGACCGAGGCGGTGGGCCCCAAGGTGGGCGGCGAGCTCCGGACCAAGGCGCTGCTCGCGATCATCTACAGCTTCCTCGCGGTGCTGGCGTACCTCGCCTACCGCTTCGAGTGGCGCTTCGGCCTCGCCGCGGTGGCGGCCACGGCCCACGACATCATCCTGACGATCGGGTTCATCGCCATCATGCGGCTCGAGGTGAGCCTGGTCGTCGTGGGCGCGGTGCTCTCGATGGTAGGGTACTCGCTCAACGACACCATCATCATCTTCGACCGGGTCCGCGAGAACCTGCACAAGTACAAGCGGGACCACTTCGCGGATATCCTCAACCGGTCGATCAACGAGACCCTGCCGCGGAGCATCCTGACTCACGGCACCACGATGGCCACGCTGCTCTCGCTCGCGATTTTCGGGGGCGAGGTGATCCGGCCCTTCTCGCTGGTGATGTTCTTCGGCGTCTTCACCGGTACCTTCTCGTCGATCTACATCGCGAGCCCGGTGCTGATGTGGATCGAGCACAAGTGGCCCGGCGCCGATGCCCGGGGCGTACGCCAGGCGGCGCGGGCCGCGGGGTCGAGCGAGAAGCGGGAGGCGGTGGGGGCGAAGGGATAACAGCAGGCCGGAGGCGGGAGGCGGGAGCCACAGGGCCGGA
>DASZPT010000395.1:0-5657 GCA_035549935.1 Gemmatimonadales bacterium | reverse complement strand
CGCGAAGAGGGCCACCTGAGCTTGAGAGAGGGAAGGGCGCATAAGACACCAACCGATGGCCACGGCGGGCACCTTCAGCCACTAGTTAGCGAGCCGAGTAGGCGACCTCATACTGGAGGTCGACAATGCCGGCCGCGGTCGAGTCAGCCCGGACCAGCCGGCGGTCACGGCTGAGCGGGAAAGTCGGGGCCCCAGGCCTGGAGACCTGTGCGTAGGGTGACGCGGCGGCGTCGCCGACTGCTAGAGTAGAAATAGACCAGCCGCCGGAGTTGTGCTCGGCGGCTGGTCTTGTCGGGCCAGCGAGCAATCACTCGCTGTCATGAGAGTGTTGGACTCTCGTAGGCAACCAGACTTCGTCCCTACTGACTGCCCGACAGGTAGAAATCTAGCCGTGCTCTGTGTGGCGGATGGGAAGATCCCATGAGGGGTCGTTCAAAGAACCAGGCCAGCTATCGACCCCGCATGGGCTGCACCCAGGGACTCGTCGGCGTCAGCCAACGAGGCGACGGGCGGCCGCCTCCGGGCGGCAGAATGGCGACGGCCGAGGAGGTCAGCGTCATGCGATGATCAGATGGCAACCGCTTGCGAGGCCGCCCAGGGGTGTCGAGGTGACTGGAATGAGACTAGCCTACGCATTCGGGGGCTTGAGCTCCACAGCAATGACCCGGATCTCAGTCGAGCCGACGTTTTCGAGGGTGTGGGGGCCGAGTGGAGGCGACCATAGGGTTCCAGGGGAGGCCGCCAACGCGGGGACCGTACGGCTGTCCAGGGTGACCGAGCCGGCTTCATCCCGGCGCACAAACTGCCCCCAGCTCAGGATGTAGAGCACACTGGGCCACTGATGGGTATGCAGGGGAACTGTCTGCCCGGGCAGGACGCGGGTATCGAGCACGCGGACGGCGGCATTCTCGAGGAGAAGGCGATGGTGCTCCGGGGCGGCAGTCAGAGCATCGAGGGTCTGTGGCCAGGTCTCGGTGTTCAAGGCTTCACGGGAGAGGCTGGTGGCTGCAAGGTACCTTCAGCGGCGGCAACGGTGGGCTGGCACGATCGTCGAAGAATACTGCCATCTCACGACCCGCATAAGCTGCGTCCCGAGGCGCGTTCGCGCTGCGATGCGCTCGGGCGTGGCTGAGATCCGGTAGACCGGGCCGACCGGCGGCGCCAGCACCGGGAGGCGGTCCGTCCAGGGGTTCCGCCAACGGAGTAGGGCGACGGCTCACCCGAGGGTGCCGGTCTTCCAGGGCCCACGCCTCGTGATGAGCGGCAAGGCGAGGGGTTACCGCGGCACACGCCCTTTCACTGCATTGGCGCGCGCACTGTAGGTGATGCTGCCGTCAGCGGCCCTCGGGAGCTTGGTGCGGAGTCGCGTCTGGAGGTCACCCCCTCGTGCGGGCGGCAGGCCGCGCAGGATAGCGCCGACGCTGGGCGCCCCCAGGATGGTCGCCCAAAAGTCATCGAAGCCCGCGAACGTCCGTTGTACTGAGATCTCGCGCGTGCTCACGGATGTGAGCCCGGCCGTTGTCCACAACTCATGGAGCTGGTCCACTCGAGACGCATCCGGGTTCGGCGCCTCGGGAACCTCAAGCGCCATCTCACGCATCTCCGCGAAGAGCGCGTCGTACGGGAACCCGCCGCCGGGCATGTCCCACGCATAGGCGGCCACGAGTCCTCCCGGTGCCGTGACGCGCACTATCTCCGCGACCCCACGGTGCGGGACGGGAACGAAGAAGATGACGAGCGGCATGACCGCGACATCGAATATCGTGTTGCCGAAAGGCAGGCCCATCGCGTCGCCGTGATGAAATCGCACCATACGCAACCCGGATTGGCTCCGCGCGTAGGCCAGCTGGGCTTCGGAGAGGTCGATCCCGTCCACCGAACCCGGGGCCGCCCGTTCGAGGATGAGCCCGGTGAAGGCGCCGTTGCCACAACCGACGTCGAGCCATCGCAGGCCCGGCGGCGGCGCAAGCCAGTCGAGGAAGGCATGACCGGCCAGCTGACTCCACTGGCCCATGTAGCGGTCGTAGGCGCCGCCGTCGTCAAAGCGAATCGGGGTAGTCACGGGCGCTCAGGTGCTCCAACTGTGGTGGGGGCAAGGAGGGTGAGAGGCATCACGAGCCGCCTAACGACACGGCATAAGCCAGGCCCCGAGGCGCGTTCGCGCAAGCGAACGGGCCGACGAGCGCAGGCGCTCGGACCCGCGCGAACCCGATGGCCAGGCACGTCAGCGTCATGCGGTGGTTAGGCGGCAGCGGCCCACGGAACGCTGCTCAAGGGCCGGTGGGGCGTACGATGATCGTGGAGAGCATCGTTGCCACCAACTGCTCGTCGGAGGCCGCGTGGGCCCAGACCTCCGCGAAGCACACCGTCAGCGTCCGGCCAGGCCGTAGCACCCGGCCTTCTGCTCGAAAGCGCTCGCCTTGCGCTGGCGCCAGCAAGTTGATCTTGAATTCCACGGCCAGAACGTCGGTGTTCGGCGGCGCCAAGCTGTAGGCCGCATACCCGTTGGCGGAGTCGGCCAAGCTGGCGACGGCACCCGCATGCCAAAACCCGTTCTGCTGGGTGAACCGAGGATCAAATGGGGCTTCCAGGACCACCAGCCCGGGACGAACGCTCGTGAGTCGTGCCCCGAGCGTGGCCATGTGGCGCTGGCGTTTGAAACTCTCCTCGACGACGGCTCGGAAGTGCGGATCTGGTGCGGCCCACTCGGGTGCGAATGGCATAGAGGGGCGGCCTACCGGTAGTCGTCGCGGGCAGGGTGGAACACGTCGATGACCTGGCAGGCGGTCAGCGCGCGGCCGGAGTGGACGGCGCTGGGCGGAATGTAGAGCACATGGCCTGCCTCGAGGAGTTGGGGGACCCCGTCGACCACGAGCTCCAGAGTACCACGTAGCACGGTTGTCCACTGCTCGTGCGGATGGGAGTGCTGGGGGAGCAGCGCGCCGGACGCGATGTCGACCCGGCCTAGAGTCACCGCAGGCGAGTGAACGTACCGGCCGTGAAAGCCCGGGGCAATTGCCCTTGAGGGCGTATCTGCAAAGGTGGTGTGGAGCATCGATGGGAGGGTAGAGGGCGCATGGAGTCATGAAAACCGACGGCCGAGGGCATCAGCGTCATGCGGTGGTTAGCTGGTGGCTGTAGAACCGGGTATCCAGACGCATACGTGGAAAGTGCTGAGGGAGCGCCTCCGGCGCCAGCGGGGTGAAGCCGTGCTTCTCATAGAACCGGTGGGCGGCGCGGAACTGTTCGGTGGTACCAAGCAGAACGCGCTGGAAGTGATTGGCTCGGCCCCAGGTGAGTGCCGTTGCGAGTAAGGCGGCCGCGACGCCATGTGGCGGGCCGCGAAACGCAGGGGCGACAAACATCTTCCGGAGGGCAAGATCACCATGGCCGATGTTCAGAAGGCCAAGGGTGCCCACCACCGCGTCTTGGGCCGTGGCGACCCAGAAGTGTCCGCCTCGGTCCAGGTAGTGAGCCTGGATATCCCGGAGATCTGGCTGCTCCTCTGCGGTGACCGGGATCCCAAACTCCTCGCGCTGAATGGTGAGGACGAGTGGGAGCACCTGGTCTTGGTCGGCAGGGGAGAAGGGACGAACAGCGGGTGGCATGCCCGGAATCTAGCGAAGGCCCGGGGCAATCGCGGCGCCACCAGCTGAGCCTCAGACATCCCCGGTTGAGGGCACGCTCGATACAAGGAGTAGACCGCCGCCGGCGGAAGGGCGAATCGCCTGGCGAGATAGGACGTCACTCGCCGAGGAAGCCCTTCCTCTGATTGATGCTCCGGGCGGGGTCGGGTCCGGGCAGCTTGAGTGAGACCGGCCCGATGACCTCCCCTGAGTCCAGGGTCTCAGCGAGGTACGGCAGTCGCAGACGAACGGGCCCCCGTAGGTAGGGGATTCCGGAGATCGGATCCGGAGTGACTCGCTTCCGGGGGCCACTCGCCAGCCAGGAAGGTCTCCATCGCCTCGAAGACCGGGCGGGGATTGTCATTGGGCAGGTCGTGGCCCCCATTCGGAATCACGAGATAACGGGCGTTGGCGTAGCCACGAGCATAGTCCAGGAGGCCGGAAAACGGGATGAAGTCGGCGTCGCCCTGAAGGAGCAGGACGGGGGCCGTGACAGTCTGCAGCGCTGAGACGAGCGCCTCGGGATGAATGCTCCGAAGTGTCCGCTGGGACACCAGCGTCCCTCGGCGCTCGCTCTCTCGGTCCTCAGGGGTCGGGGGCCCCGGATGCCTGCAGGCGTGCGCAATCAGGGAATCCCGATTGAGCCCAGGGACCGTCGCGATGATGACGTTGATACTCTGGAAAGCGACGCATGAGGCGGAGTCGGGCGCGGCCTCATAGCGCCCGGCGGCTTCTGCCCACTGTGCGCGTTGCTCGGGGCTCAATCGGAGACGGAGGACATCCTGCCCGATCCCGTTGAGGTGGGGGGGGCATGGGATTGAGTTGGATGATCCGAGAGACGTGCGTGGGGTAGGTCGTCGCATAGAGTGCCGCCAGGCTGTGGGCTAGCGGCCCCGCATAACGTGCGCCCCGAGGCTCGTCCGCGCAAGCGAACGGGCCGACGAGCGCAGGCGCCTGGAATCATGAAAACCCACGGCCGAGGACGGGAGCTTCATGCGGTGGTTAGGCTGCGCGTGGTTTGGGCTTAGAGGCTCGGGCGTTCCAGGAAGAGGAGTGCCACCGGGACTGGGAACGTGAACGGGGAGGCCGGCAGAGTGGCCGTGAGTGTGTCAGCCGCGAGCCGGCCGGACAGGGAGCTTTGGCCCGGGATGGTGAAGGTGACCCGTTGACCACTGCGGGCATAGGTGCCAGCCAGGGCGAGCACCTGATCGGTGATCGCGCCCCCCGAGGAGGTACAGTCGAGGCGGACCGTGCCGCCCAGCTCGAACGTATGGTCGGCAGCGAGGGCAATGGAGCCGGCGAGAATCTGCTGGTTACATCCCGCCGTGGTCGCGATGAAGGCAGGTACGGAGTCGCCATTGGCGGCAACCAGGACAAACCCGGCGGCCGTGAAGTCTGGGGCGCCGGAATCGCTACAGGCACTGAGACTCAGGCATACCAGCAGGACCGGAATCGCGAGGGCAGGACGGTATCGCATGGACGGCACCGGGCAGGCGCGGGGGACGGTGGGCGAGCCCTCCGTGGCTGCGAGGGCACGCGGGTCAGACACAGCAGCCTAACGACTCCGCTTAAGGTGCGCTTCGGGGCGCGCTCCCGCAAGGGAGCGCGCCGACGAGCGCAGGCGCGCCGCTGTGCTTGCCTGAATGGAACCGGTTGTGAGGCGGAGAGGAGGCAGGTGATGCGTTTCATGGTGCTACCAGACAAGTCGCCGCCGCCTAACGACCCCGCATACGCTTCGCCCCGAGGATCGTCGATGCACACCGACGGACCGACGGCCGGCCGCCTCTGAGCGGCCGCGAACCGACGGCCGAGGCCGTCAGCTTCATACGGTACTTAGGGTGCGGCAGGTGACGCCGATGAGAATACGGGCGGATCGTGGATGGTCAGCACCTGAACTGGATCCCCCACCTTCAGGACCCCATCCGCCGACGCTGTGAAGTAGTGCCCCAGCACGACCTCTGATCCAAGCCGTCGATAGGTCGCGAGGGTGCGCAACGGTTCCCCCGACGGCCGTGCGCCCGTCTCCTGATC
>DASZPT010000394.1:0-2084 GCA_035549935.1 Gemmatimonadales bacterium | reverse complement strand
AGCAGGATGATGGGTGTCATGGCTGCCAACCTAGGGCCGCCCGATCCCCGGTCTAGAAAACGATTGCCGCCGCCGTCAGCGCCGGAAGCAGTAGCCGGCCTTCCGGACGGTCAGGATGTGCCGCGGCTCGGCGGGATCCGGCTCGAGCTTGCGCCGCAGCTCGAGGATGTGGGTGTCGACGGTGCGGGAGAGGACCTCGGCGTCGTAGCCCCAGACCTTCGCCAGCAGCGCGTCCCGCGTGAGGAGGTGACCCTCCGCCTCGATCAGCGCCTCCAGGAGGTCGAACTCGCGCGGACGGAGCCGCACCTGCTTCCCCCCGCGCGTGACGCCGCGGAGCGCCCGGTCGACCACGACGTCGGCGAACCGGACCGGGGGCCGCTCCCGCTCCGTGGGTCCGCGCTGCCGGGCGCGCCGGAAGAGCGCCTCGACCCGGGCCAGCAGCTCCCCCAGGCCGAACGGCTTGGTGACGTAGTCGTCCGCGCCGATGCGGAACCCCCGGAGCTTCTCCGCCTCGCCCGCCAGCGCCGTCAGGATCAGGACCGGCATGTCGAAGGCGTCACTCCGGAGCCGCCGGAGCACGTGGAAGCCATCCTCGTCGGGGAGCATGAGGTCGAGGATGACGAGCCGGGGCGGGCGCGCCCGGATCCGCTCCATGCCCTGCGCACCGGTCGGGAACGCCTCGACCCGGTAGCCTTCGATCTCGAGGTTCCGGCGGAGCCCGTCCGCGATGTCGGCGTTGTCCTCGATGATGACGATGTCGCTCACAGCGGCAGCTCCACGAAGAAGCGTGACCCACCATCGGGGCCCGGGATGACCCCGTAGCGGCCGGCATGCCGGCGGACGAGATCCCGGACGATCGCCAGGCCGATGCCGCTGCCGGTGGCCGTGCCGTTCCCGTTTCCCGCGTGCGGCACCCGGGCGAACGGTTCCCAGATGCGTGAGCGGAACGCCTCCGGGATCCCGGGGCCCCGGTCGTCGACCGTGATCCGTGCCATGGACCCCCTGGGCTCGACACCGACCCGGACCACCGTCCCCGGGGTCCCGTGCTTCACGGCATTGTCGAGCAGGTTGATCACGATCCGGCGGAGCGCATCCTCGTCCGCCCGGAGCGTCAGGTCCGCACCCTCCATCAGCTCGACCACGCTGCCGGCGGCTTCCGCGAGCGGGGTGAAGCCGTCGAGCACATCCGTGAGCACCGCGCGGACCTCGAGGGGACGGGTGTGCAGGGCCAGGCCGGGACGCTCGGCCCGGGAGAAGCGGAGGACATTCTCCACCAGGTGGAGGAGGCGGCGCCCCTCACGGGCAATGATCCGGATGGCGCGGGTCCGCTCCCCCGGTGTGCGGGCCCGGTCGAGGCGGAGCATGTCCGCGTAGAGGAGGATCTGGGTCAGGGGCGTGCGGAGCTCGTGGGACACGCTCGAGGTGAAGTCGCTCCGGAGGCGGGCGAGATCGATCATGCGCCAGATGAGCCAGAGCGCGGCGCCCAGGATCACCGTGTCGAGCGCGAGCAGCACGCCGAGATAGGGGAGCGGAGACGACGGCAGAGCGGGGGAGACCAGGAGGCGCGCCGCCGTACCGTGAAGGCTCGCCTGACTCGGCCAGGTGACCCAGAGGTCGCCGAGCCGGCCGGACGAGGCCGCGGCGGTGTCGAGCGGCTCGGCGGTGGCGAAGATCGGAACGCCGTGATCGTCGGTGATGCGGATGGCGAGCGGGTTCGTCACCGTCACGGTGTCCGGCAGGGCGCGCAGCAGCGGGACGTACTTGAGCGTCTGGCGGAAGGCGATCGCGTTGAGCGCCGCGGTGTCCGTGGCGAACCCGATCGCCGCGGGGACGGGACCGGCGGCCTCGGGCGCGATGAAGAGTACGGCCCCGGTGGCGGTGTCGACTTCCGAGAGCAGGGCGAGGTCCCAGGCGCCCCGCTCCTCGCCGAAGCGGCGCTGGACCGCCCGGGCCACCCAGCCGGGGGCGGGCAGCGGCCCGTCCCCGACGAGGGTGGTCCCCGAGGGGGTGAAGTCGGTGCGGAAGATGTAGCGGGGCCGGATCAGCGGCCCGCAGTGGCACCGGGCCACGCTGTCCGCCGCGGC
>DASZPT010000393.1:0-5212 GCA_035549935.1 Gemmatimonadales bacterium | reverse complement strand
TCCCGCCTCCCGCCTCCCGCCTCCCGCCTCCCGCCTCCCGCCTCCCGCCTCCCGCCTCCTATTGCCTAACCCGTAGTAATTCCTATCTTTAGCCCATGCTATCGAGTTGGCTGGGCGCCCGGATCTCACCGGCGGCAGCGGTCCTCCTCCTGGGAGGGCGGCTCCGGGGCGCTCGGCTGCGTCTGGCGGGGCGGCGGCCTGGGGCCGTCGTCCCGCGTGTTGTTCAGGAACTTCGCCTTCCGGAGCCTCCTCGGCCGTCCGGACGGCAAACGGCAGCACCAGCAAGTCCCTCCTTGCCCACCGCGGCCGCTCTGGCCGCCGGGCGTACCCCGCGGCGGACCACGCTCGGGGCCGGCACTCGGCCTCGGACGCCCCCCGGGATCCAGACTCTCATGACCGGGTCGCGCGAGAGGCGCGGCACGGTCGAGGTTCACCTGCGTGAAGCGCGAGATTCTCATCAACGGAGGCCAGCGGGAAACCCGCGTGGCCATTCTGGAGGACGACCGTCTGGTCGAACTCCTGGTCGACCGTCCGGACCACCGACGCATCGTCGGCGACATCTACCTTGGCCGGGTCGAGGCAGTCCTTCCGGGGATCCAGGCCGCATTCGTTGACATCGGGCTGGAAAAATCAGCCTTCCTCCACGCCTCCGATCTCCTCGAACCCGAGGAGGACGAGGAGCCGACCGGGGAGGAGGGGGATGAAGCGTTCGAGGAGGCCGAGGCCGAATCCGCCGAGGCGGAGGGGAACGGGCGGAACCGGGGCCGCGGCCGGGGCGGGAACGGGGGCGGGGAGCCGCGCCAGCGTGAGGTGAAGTCCCGTCGGCAGCTGCCCGACGTCTCCGACCTCCTCAAGAAGGGGCAGACCCTCCTGGTCCAGGTCACCAAGGAGCCGATCAGCACCAAGGGCTGCCGGGTCACCGCGCAGATTTCGCTGCCCGGCCGGTTCCTGGTCTACATGCCCTTCGCGTCGAAGGTCGGAGTCAGCCGGAAGATCGAGAGCAAGGAACTCCGCGCGAGGCTCCGGGACATGGTCACCAGCATGCTTCCCAAGGACCAGGGGGGCATGATCGTCCGGACGGTGGCGGAGGACGTCACCGAAGAGCATTTCCGCCACGAGGTCGAGTCGCTGCTCAACCTCTGGCGGAAGATCAACCGCAAGAAGAATTTCGTGCGCGCCCCGGCCCTGGTGCAGCGGGAGACCTCGCTCACCCGGGGGATCATCCGCGATCTCTTCAGCGCCAAGGTCGACGCCCTGCATGTCGACTCGAAAGAGCTCTTCAACGAGATCGAGAGCTACCTCAAGCAGGTCGACCCCGAACTGCTCGGCCGGGCGAACCTCTACACCGAGCCGGTCCCCCTCTTCGACAAGTTCGACATCGAGAACGAGATCCGCGACCTGTTCAAGGCGCGGTGCGACCTGCCGACCGGCGGCTACATCATCATTCAGCCGACCGAGGCGCTGGTCTCGATCGACGTGAACACCGGCCGGTACACCGGCAAGAAGGACCCCGAGAAGACGATCCTCAAGACCAATCTCGAGGCCGCCCGGGAAGTCGCGCGGCAGATCCGGCTCCGGGACATCGGCGGGATCATCGTCTGCGACTTCATCGACATGGAGACCCGGGCCAACCGCGACCGGGTCCTTCAGGAACTCCGGACCCACCTCGGACGGGATCGGGCCCGGACCAAGGCCTTCGCTGTCTCCGAGCTCGGGCTCATCGAGATGACCCGCCAGCGGGTCCGCCCGTCGCTCTGGCACTCGATGACCACCGAATGCCCCGCCTGCAGCGGGACCGGCCGGGTGTTCACCCCGGAAGTCGTCGCCCGGCGGCTGGAACGCTCGCTCAAGCGGGCCGGGCGGGAGCGGCGCGAACGGCAGCTCTCCGTCCGCCTCCACCCGGAGGTGGCGCTCTATCTCCTCGAAGAGGAACCGAGACTCATCCCCACGCTGGGCAAGGCCACCGGGCTCGAGCTCGAGCTGCGGGACGATCCCATGATGCGGCTGGATGAGTTCCGCTTGATGAGCCGGCCGGGGGGCCGGGACGTGACAGAGTTGTACGCGGTGGCCTAGTGGGGCGGGAGGTCTCCGGGCCTCCCTCCCTTGCACGAACCCCGCCCCTCGTTTAGACTTACGGGCTCTTGAAGTCCGGCATTTTCGACCACGGGCCTGACCATGTACGCCATCTTCCGCACCGCGGGCAAGCAGTTCCGCGCCGAAAAGGGCAGCACGCTCCAGATTCCGCTGATTGACGACGCGGAGCCCGGCAGCACCCTCACCTTCGACGAGGTGCTGCTCGCGTCGGACGGCACCAGCGTCACCGCCGGCACGCCGCTCGTGAAGGGCGCCAAGGTCACCGCGGAGGTCGTCGGCCTGGCCAAGGGCATCAAGCTCTACGTCTGGAAGTTCAAGCGCCGGAAGAACTATCGCCGGAAGACCGGGCATCGGCAGAAGTACACCGAGGTCCGCATTACCGACGTCAAGGTCGGCTGAGGATACCATGGCTCACAAAAAGGGCGTCGGCTCGAGCCGCAACGGCCGCGACTCCAATCCGCAGTACCTCGGTGTGAAGCGCTACGGTGGGGAGCAGGTCCTCGCCGGCAGCATCCTGGTCCGCCAGCGCGGCACCAAGATCCACCCGGGGAAGAACGTCGGGCTCGGCACCGACCACACCATCTTCGCCAAGGTGGATGGGGTCGTGAAGTTCGAGCACAAGGACAAGAAGCGGATGAAGGTGTCGGTGTACCCCGCGGAGGCCGCAGCCAAGTAGGCGAGGCCGGTGGCGGGAGGCGGGAAGGGCCGGGAGCGATGCTCCCGGCCCTTTTATTGTCACTCCGACCCCGCCCCGGCTCCCGCCTCCGGCCTCCTGCCCGTTCTCCTCTGAAACATCCCCGTCGCCCCACCGTTAGATTGCGCCAGCACTCAACGACGAGGGCAGACCATGGCGGGCATCTTCGATCGACTTAACAGCGAACTCGAGACCTTCGGCAAGCGGGCCCAGCAGGCGCTGGATGAGGGCCGGCTCCAGATCGAGCGCTTCCGGCTGGCGCGGGAACGGGACGAGGCGGCAAAGAAGCTGGGCTACCTGGTGCACCGGCGTGACCGTGGCAACGTGGTCGATCCGCTCGAGGTCGACGCGTGGATGGTGCGGATCGACAACCTCGATGCGTCCATCGCCAAGGTGGACCGGGAAATGTCGGCCACTAAGGGGGAGGGGGTGACGGTGAGCGAGGCCCCGGCACCGGCGGGCGCCGAGACCGGCGAGGCCCAGGTCCAGTAGCGGCGCTCGACGCTGGCGAGCGGCAGGAGCGCAGCGGCCCTCCGTGCGAGAAGCACGGAGGGCCGTTGCACGTGGAGCCCCGGGCCCCAGGCCTCAGTACTTGGGCGGCAGTGTCCGGTACCTCTCGAGCAGCTCGGTCTGCCGGCTGGTGTGGGGCATCTCGACCCCGGCGATGAAGACGTGTTCCGCCTGGCTCGAGAAGTCGAGCGGGTCACCCGACCACACCACCACGTCGGCCACCTTGCCTGCGTCGAGGGAGCCGTAGCGGTCGTCCGCGCCCAGCGCCCGGGCCGGATTGAGGGTGATCGCGGCGAGGGCGTCATCCCACGACATGCCGAAACGGACCGCGTGGCCCGCGGCCCAGCGGAGGTTCCGCGGGCCGCCGCTCTCGCCCTCGATGATCACCACCGAGACGCCCGCCTTGGCCATCAGGGCTGGAGCATCGAACCGGGCGCCGAGGCCGTCGAAGGTCGGGATGTCGTTGATCGGATTGATGATCACCGGCACCTTCTGGGCGGCCAGGGCCGGGGCCACCTTCCAGCCATCGATGCCACCCGCGATAACGAGTCGGAGATGATAGTCGCGCGCCAGCCGAAGGGCGCTCATGATGTCGCTCTCGCGATTCGCGATCGCGATCACCGGCTCCTCGCCGCGGAGCGCCGGGCCAAGGGCCTCGAGGTCGGCGGCCGGCGCCGAGAGCTGCTGGATGGCGTTCCTGCGGTAGTCCGCCTTGCGCCGGTCGTACTCCTGGGCATCCTGGAAGAGCTGCCGGAGCCGCTGCAGCACGCCGGCCCGGCTCCCGCCGCCCGCGCCCTTGCTGTTCTCGCTCAGGTCGATCACCAGGGCGGCCGAGGCCTTCCGGAGGAGCGTCTCCACCCGATCGCCGGTGAGGCCGATGATCGCCGCCTGCCCGTGCACCAGGCCGCCGGTCGGCACGGTGAGCGCCGTCGTCACGCCTTCGAGGCGGGCGATGGGGATCAGCGGCGTCGCCGGGTCGAGGCCTTCGACGACCGAGAACGCGGCGTTGATGTCGCCGGCGTGACTCGATTCGTTGGTCGCGTCGACCGATCCCACATCACCGAGGCCCAGGGTGCTCCGGCCGTGAAAGAGCCCGGGGGTAACGATCTTCCCGGTGCCATCGATCCGGGTGGCAGTCGCCGGCACGGTGACGCTCGTGCCCACCGCCGCAATCCGCCCGTCCTGGATGACCACCGTCGCCCGTTCGAGCTTCGGTCCCGAGACGGGATACACGGTGGCGTTGGTGATCGCGATCGCCTGGGCGCCGAGACCGGCCGGCAGGAACAGGGCGGCGAGGGCCGCCAATGCGAGGCGCCTCATCGTCCCACCCCCGGCGCGGTGATCCCCAGGTTGAAGTCGGTCGCCGGCTGGTGCGTGGGGTCGTGGCGATCGTAGACCAGCCATCCCTCGTTGTAGACCTGTTCCGCCTTGCTGTAGATCGAGAAGGGGTCGCCGGACCAGAGCACCACGTCCGCGGCCTTCCCGGGTTCGAGCGTCCCGGTCACCGAGTCGATACCGAGCGCCCACGCGGGGTTGGCAGTGATCCATCGGATCGCCTGTTCTCTCGTGATGGTGATGCCGGCCTCCCGTCCGGCGTACATCGCCTTGGCGGCATCCTGGTTGAGACGCTGGATGCCCACGGCGTCATCGGAGTGAATGATGGCCCGGGCGCCGGCCTGCTGAATCAGCGCGGCGTTCTGGGGCACGGCATCGTACGCCTCCATCTTGAAGCAGCACCAGTCGCTCCACACCGACGCCGCGGTGCCTTCCTTCGCGAGGAGGTCGGCCACCTTGTACCCCTCGACCGCGTGATGGAACGAGCGGATCCTGAAGCCGAATTCCTTCGCGAGGTCGAGCATCTGGGCCATCTCGTCGGCCCGGTAGCAGTGGTTGTGCACCAGGATCTTCCCCCGG
>DASZPT010000392.1:0-12794 GCA_035549935.1 Gemmatimonadales bacterium | reverse complement strand
CGGCATCGGCGAGCGGATCGTGAACTGGATCGGCGCGGGCGCGTTCGGCCTGCTCGGTACCGCAACCCGGATCGGCCTCAACCTTACCCTCGCGCTGTTCATCACATTCTACCTGCTGATCTCGGGCGGGAGCACCGCCTGGGGCGTGGTCCGGCCGCACATTCCCTTTTCACCCGCGAGCGCGGACATCCTCCGGGACCGCTTCCGGGATGTGACCGTGTCGACGGTCATCGGCTCCGGCCTCATCGCCTGCATTCAGGGCGGGCTGGTCACGCTGGGCTTCTGGGCGACCGGGCTCTCCAACGGACTCTTCTGGGGGCTCGTGACGGTCGTCTTCGCGATCCTCCCGGTGGTTGGCTCGGCGCTGGTCTGGGGGCCCGCCGCGGTCACCCTCTTCCTGGATGGCCGGTACGGCGCGGCGGCCGGTCTGCTGGTGCTGGGCGTGGTGATCGTGGGGAATGTCGACCTCCTCATCCGCCCCCTCGTCTTCCGGCGCTACGCCCAGATCCATCCGCTGGTCACGCTGGTCGGCGCGATCGGCGGGGTGGGGTACTTCGGCCTGCTGGGCATCCTGATCGGTCCGCTGGCCGTTTCCTATTTCTTCGAGTTGATCCGGATGTACGAGGCCGAGTACCTGCCCGGCGGGGTGCCGGAGGATCGCGCCGAGACCCAGCGAGCGGAAACACCATGAGCAGTCGTCTTGTTGCCAAGGATGCCGAGGGCCTCAACGCCGGGGCGGATCCCGCGCTCCTCCGTGATTTCGTCACACCGGTCGACCTGCTGTTCACCCGGAGCCACGCGCCGGTTCCCTCGGTGGATCCGGGGACCTACCGGCTGCGCGTCCATGGCATGGTATCGCGGGAGCTGACGCTCACGCTCGGCGACCTCGCCGGGATGGCCCGCCGCGAGGAAACGGCCACGCTGGTGTGTGCCGGCATCCGGCGCTCGGAGCTCGAGGCGGTGCGGCCGGTGCCGGGCGAGCTGCCGTGGGGCGCAGAGCCGATCGGGACCGGGCGCTGGTCGGGGGTGCCGCTTGCCGACATCCTGGCCCTCGCCGGACTCGACCACCGCGCGACGCACATCGAGTTCCTCGGCCTCGACCGGGTGGAGCGGGGAGGCCAGGTGTTCGGGTTCGGCGGGTCGATCCCCCGCGAGAAGGCGCTCGGCGGAGAGGTCCTCCTGGCCGATCGGTTGAACGGCGCGCCACTTCCGGCCGAGCACGGCTTCCCGTTGCGCGTGGTGGTTCCCGGGTACTACGGAGCGCGGAGCGTGAAGTGGCTGGGGGAGGTCGTCGCGCGTGAGGGACCGTCACCCAACTACTTCCAGACCCAGGCGTATCGAGTGCTGCGCACCCCGTCGGCCGAGAATCCCCGCGATGTGAGCGCGGGCACCGAGCTCGGTGAGCTGGTGCTCAACTCGGTGATTACCTCCCACGCGGCCGGCGATCGGGTGGCCCCCGGCCCGGCCGCCATTGCCGGCTGGGCCAACGGCACCGGCGGCAGGCCACCGGCGCGGGTCGAGGTCTCGACCGACGGCGGGGCGCACTGGATGGCCGCCCGGCTCTCCGGCGAAGGGCGCTTCACCTGGCGCCAGTGGCGGGCCGAGGTGACGCTGCCGCCCGGCCTCCACGACCTCGTGGTGCGGGCGGTCGACCATGACGGTCGCGGGCAGCCGGCGGGGCTCGCCGAGGTCTGGAATGTGAAGGGCTACGCCAACAACGCGTGGCACCGCGTGACCGTTCGCGCAGGCAATTGACGTGTGCCCGGGCGGGTGTAACCTTCGGCACCTTTACCGCCGCCCTGCATGAGTACCGCAGCGCCCGACCCCGCCCGGGGCCTCGACAACGTCATTGCCCTCTCCTCGACCGTCTGCCGCCTCTCCGCGGAAGACGGTCGGCTGGCCTATCGGGGCTACGATGTCCGCACCCTTGGCGAGCAGTCCACCTGGGAAGAGACCGCCTGCCTGCTGGTGATGGGGACGCTGCCCACGGGCGCCGAGCTCCGGCACTTCGGCACCCAGGTGAAGGCCCAGCAGAAGCTGGCCAGCGGGCATCTCCGTCTCCTCAAGGGGCTGCCGGCCGGCGCGGATGCCATGGGCGCACTCCGGGCCGCGCTCGCCGCGATCGCGCTCGAGCACCCGGTGAAGGTCCCGCCCAACCGGGATGATGCGCTGGCGCAGGCCTACCGTCTCCTCGGGGTCACCCCCACGATCGTTGCCGCCTGGCACCGGCTCCGCAGCGGGCAGCGCCCGCTCCTGCCGCGGAAGAGCCTCGGCTACGCCGAGAACTTCCTGACCATGGTTCTCGGCGCCGCCCCTCCGCCGTCGGCGGTGAAGGCGCTCGACGTCGCACTCATTCTCCGGGCGGACAACGAGCTCAACCCGTCGACGTTCGCGGCACGGGTCACCGCGGCGACGGGCGCCGATGTCTTCGGGTCGGTCCTCGCCGGGCTGTCGGCCCTGGCGGGGCCCCGGCACGGCTGGCACACGCGGAACGTGATGGCGGCGCTGGAGGAGATCGGCGGGCCGGAACAGGTGGGCGACTGGGTGCGCGAACGACTCGCCCGGAAGGCGAAGATCCCCGGCTTCGGCCACCAGGTCTACCAGGGGGAGGATCCCCGCACCGGCCTCCTGCGCGGACTGGCCGAAGCGGAATGCCAGCGCGCGGGCCTCTGGTCCCTCTTCCGGACGGCGCGTGAGCTGGAACTCACCGTGCATCGCGAACTGGGCCAGTACCCTATCGTCGACTTCTACCTGGCGCCGCTCTACCGCGCCATCGGGTTCCCGGTCGATCTCTTCACCGCCATCTTCGCCGTGAGCCGGATGTGCGGCTGGGTGGCGCACATCCTGGAGCAGTACGGCGACGAGCGACTGCTCCGCCCACGAGCGGAGTATATTGGACCGGTCGACCTCGAGTACCGGCCGCTCCGCAAACGCCGCTAGTCGTCCTTCGGCCCTAACCGCCACTCGCGCCCTCCCGCACGCCATGGCTTTCTCGTCCTCGGTTCTCGCGCAGGCCCCCGCCGGCTATTCCACCCCGCTGCTCGCGCTGCTGGTGCCGGCGGGCGCGCTCCCGTCCTCGCTCGCCGCGCTCGACCAGCAGACCGGCGGCGCGCTCGGCCGGCTCTACACCTCGGGCGACTTCTCCGGCAAGAAGGACGAGACCGCCATGATCTATCCGGCGGGTGCCGCCCAGCGGGTGCTCATGATCGGCGTCGGCAAGGCGGAGGAGGTCTCGCGCGCGGTCTTGCGGCGCGCCGCGGCCACCGCGGGGAAGCGGGCCCGGACGGCCGGAGTGCCGAGCCTGGCGGTGCACCTGACGCCGGAGGCGCTCGGGCCCATCGCGCCGCGCGACGCGGGGCAGCTCCTCGGCGAAGGTCTCGGCTTCGGGGCCTGGTTCTACAACGACCTCAAGCAGCCGGCCGAGGAGAAGAAGCCGGAACTCGAGCGGGGGGTGATTCTCGCTCCCGCGGAAACCGCCGCCTTCGAGGCGGGACACACCACCGGCGCGGCGATCGCGGCCGGCCAGTCCCTCACGCGCGGGCTCCAGGTCCTGCCGGGCAACACCTGTACGCCCACCTATCTCGGCCGGCAGGCCGAGGAGTTGGCGAAGCGCCATGGGTTCTCGGTGACGGTGCTCGACCTCGCCGCCATCCGGAAGGAGAAGATGGGCGGCCTGATCGCGGTGGCGCAGGGGAGCGCGGAGGAGCCGCGGTTCATCGTGCTCGACTACCAGGGCGCGCCGGGGGCGCCGGTCGTGCTGGTGGGGAAGGGCGTGACGTTCGATACCGGAGGCATCTCGATCAAACCGGCGGACAAGATGGAGGACATGAAGTACGACATGTCCGGTGCCGCGGCGGTCCTCGGGACCTTCGAGATGCTCGGCCGGCTCAAGCCGAAGGTGCACGTGGTGGGTCTCATCCCCACCACCGAGAACATGCCGAGCGGCACCGCGGTCAAGCCGGGCGACGTCATCCAGACCCACTTCGGCAAGAGCATCGAGATCATCAACACCGACGCCGAGGGGCGGCTCATTCTCTGCGACGCGCTGTCCTATGCCCGCAGGTTCAATCCCGCCTGCGTCGTCGATGCCGCCACGCTCACCGGGGCCGTCGTCGTGGGGCTCGGGGCCGTCGCCTCGGGGCTCATGGGCAATGACGAGGCGCTGATCGAGGAAGTGCGCCAGGCGGGAGAGCGCTCCGGGGAGCGGGTCTGGCAGCTGCCGCTGTGGGACGACTACCGCGAGCTGATCAAGTCCGACATCGCTGACGTCAAGAACTCGGGCGGGCGTCCGGCGGGCACCATCACCGCGGGCTGGTTCCTCCGGGAGTTCGTGTCGGGATACCCGTGGGCCCACATCGATATTGCCGGGACCGCTTACAGCGACCGCGAGGACGGCACCCGCGTGAAGGGGCCGACCGGCAACTGCATGCGCCTCTTCGCGGAGCTGGTGCTGGGCCGCGCCGGGAAGTAGGGCGACCGCCGTGATGCGGATCTGGAGACCGGGCCCGTGGCGGCGTCCGCTCGGCCCGGCCTTCCTGCTGCTCCTGCTCCTGGGCCTCGGGCGGGATCTCCGGGCCCAGGTCCCCTTCGACACCATTCCGCCCGACACGCTCCTCCGCGACACGATCAACACCACCGAGCGCTACCTGAAGGCCCAGGAGAAGAACTCGATCCTCCTCCCGGTGCTGCCGCACGTGGGGCCGGTCGAGCCCCTCCCGGCCGGAAGCCGGATCGTGCTGGACCGCGATTCGCTCGACTGGGCCCTGGCCGAGACCGTGGGAGACCTCCTGCAGCGGGTGCCCGGGGTCTATCTCTGGCGCGGCGGCTGGCTCGGCCGCACCGAGGACCCCAACTACAGGGGCCGGGGACCGGCGTCGGTCGAGTACGAGGTCGATGGACTCCCCTACCTGCCGCTCGGGCCGGACAGCCTGGGCATCGACCCGTCGTACTTCTCGCTCAGCCAGTTCGAGCGAATGGAGATCGAGAAATTCCCCGCCTCGGTGAAGGTCCGCCTCTTTTCCCGGCGGCACGCCAGCCAGGCGCCGGGATCCCGCGTCGGGATCTCCTCCGGCGACAAGAGCATCGCCCGCTACATCGGCGCCCTCGAGTATCGCTTCCCGGTCGGACTGGGCTTCTCGCTGGGGGGCGAACGGATGGTGGCGCCCACGGCGACCGGCGCCTCCAGCGACTTCGATATCACCAATACCCGGGTCGCGCTCGACTTCACCCCGAGCGAACGCTTCGGCCTGGCGGCGCAGTATCTCTCGTCCAGCCCGGACCGGAAGGCCTATGTCAACCCGGATACCCTCGAGCTTCCGCTCAAGGGTACTCGCAGTGACGCCCAGTTCCGGGCGTTCTGGCGGAGCGGCAAGGACGAACTCGGCCTCCGGGTCGACGGCCTGGTCGGGTTCACGAAATGGAAGGGCGACGGTCCGAGCGACGAGATCCGCCAGGGCGGTCTCATCGTCGGCTGGCGCACGCCGCGGTTCGGCTTGACCGCGCGCGGCTTCAACCGCTCCCGCTTCACCCCGTTCGACTTCTCGGCGGAAGCCGGCTGGAGTCCCCTCGGGATCTTCACCGCCTCTGCGGAAGCGGGGTACCAGACACATGACCTGGACCGAACCAGTTCCTGGGTGGTGGGGCGCGCCGGACTGGCGCTTCCGCTCGGGCTCCAGGTCTCGGCGATGGGGAAGTTCGGCCGGGTGGTCGCCGCGCCGGCGATCCTGAGCGAGAAGGCCCAGGATGTTCGCGACTACCAGCTCACGGCGGGGTGGCAGCGGCGCTGGTTCGGCATCGAGGCGGGATTCGCCCACACCGCCGCGTTCCGGCCGGACGCCTACCGGAGCTTCCGGCCGAGTATCGACTCGATCGCCCCGGCCCCCGCGACCGACTGGATCACCGTCGCCTGGCGGCTCCAGCCCAAGCAGTGGTTCACGCTGGAAGGGTGGTACAGCGATCCGCGCGGCGCCTCGACCCCCGAGGGGCTGCCGGCCACCCACTCGATGACGGCCGCCACCATCCGGAGCAAGTTCTGGCGGAGCTTTCCGAGCGGCATCTTCGACTTCAAGGCCCAGCTCGCTTACGAGACCTGGGGTGACGGGATCATCGGCCGGGCGCCGGACGGGGCACCGATCAAGCTGGACGGGGCGTCGTTCTTCCGGACGATGATCGAGATCCAGCTCGACAGTTTCACGCTGTACTGGGACCGGTACAATCTGCAGGCCAGCCGCAAGCAGTTCGTGCCCGGGTTCAACATCCTCAATTTCGGCAGCACCTTCGGGGTGCGGTGGGAGTTCAGGAACTAGGCGGGAGGCAGGAGGCCGGAGGGCCGGGAGCAACAACAGGGCGGGGATGGTCGAACGGCCCCTGCCCGCCACGCACCCCCGGCTCCGCCACCTCCGGCCTCCAGGCTCACTAGATCTAACCCCAACGCCGAATTACATTTCCCCGCTTTCCAGTTTCCCGGGAACGGAGCGACTGTGCCCTACAGCATGACGGGGTTCGGGGCTGCGGACGGCCCGGTGGCGGGAGGCCGGGTCCGGGTCGAGATCCGCACGGTCAACCACCGCCACTTCAACCCGTCGCTCAAGCTGCCGCCGGAGTTCGCGACGCTGGAAGGCGAGGTCCGGGAGCGCCTCAGGAAGGACTTCGACCGCGGGCACATCTCGGTCGGGTTGCGCTGGACCGAGTATCCGGAGCGGCAGGCGGCGGGCTTCGCGGTGAGCCTCGAGCGCGCACGCGCGGTGGTCGCCGCGCTGACGGAGCTCAAGCGGACCCTGGGCCTCCCGGGGGATGTCGACCTCGCCACCGTGCTTCGCCAGCCGGATGTCGTCGTGGCGGCGAAGGACGAGGAGCCGGAGATCGGCTGGATTGAGCTCGAGCCGGTCGTGGCCCGGGCCATCGCCGACTGCAAGGCGATGCGCCGGCGGGAGGGACAGGTGCTCGCGGACGACCTGCGGGGCCGCCTCGCGAACCTCGAGGCCGCCAGCCAGGTCGTTGCGGCCCGGGCGCCCGAGCGGCTCACCCGCGAGCGCGACCGGCTCCGGCAGAACGTGAGCCTGCTGCTGGAGGGCCGGCCGGTCGACGAGCAGCGCCTGGCCCAGGAGCTGGCGTTCGCCGCCGACAAGCTCGACATCACCGAGGAACTGGTGCGGTTCGCGGCGCACATCGCCGCCTGCCGCCAGGCCCTCGCGAGCGACACGCCGTCGGGGAAGCAGCTCGGCTTCCTGGCCCAGGAGCTGGGCCGGGAAGTGAACACGATGGGCTCGAAGGGCAACGACGCGGAGATCCTCCAGCAGGTGATCCTCATGAAGGGGGAGCTGGAGAAGTTCCGCGAGCAACTCGAGAATCTCGAGTGAAGCCGTTCCTGCTGGTGCTCTCGTCCCCCTCGGGGGGTGGCAAGACCACCATCGCCCGGCGGCTGCTGGAACGCCGGGAGGACGTGGGCTACTCGATCTCCGCCACGACCCGGGGCCGGCGGACCGGCGAGGAACATGGGCGGGACTACTGGTTCCTCGAGGTGGAGGAATTCGACCGGCGCGTCGCGGGCGGGGAGTTCGTGGAGCACGCGAACTACAACGGCAAGCGCTACGGGACGCTGCGGAGCGAGGTCGATCGGCTGTTCCGGGCCGGCAAGGTCGTGGTACTCGACATCGAAGTGGCCGGCGCCCGGCAGGTGCGGGCGCGGTATCCCGACGCGGTCCTGGTCTTCGTGCTGCCGCCGACCGGCGCGGAACTGGTGCGGCGCCTCACCGCCCGCCAGACCGAGGGACCGGACGCCCTGGCGAAGCGGATGCAGATTGCGGTCGACGAGCTGGGGGCGGTCAGCGAGTACGACTACGTGGTGGTGAACGACGAGCTCAACCGCGCGGTGGACGACGTCGAGGCGATCCTCAGCGCGGAGATCCGCCGGACGACACGGCGCGATGGATTGGCGGGGAAAGTGGACGCGATCCGCCAGGAAATCCGGAATGAAGCGGAACGGCTGTCCCTCGGCACTCGGAACTCGGAACTCGGAACGTCCTAGGTCATATCAACTGGTGGAGTATTCACGATGAAGATCTATACCCCGACCGAAGCCGCCAAGCAGGCGGGTAACAAGTACCTCGGCGTGCTGGTCGCGGCGAAGTTCGCCCGGCATATCAACGAGCTCCCCAAGGAGCGGCTGGCGGAGAAGACCACCAAGCTCACCACCCAGGCCCTCGAAGCGCTCTGCGTCGGCGACCTGGAGTACAAGATCTCCCGCCGGCGTCGTTCCGAGGCGTGACCGTGTGGTCCGGCCGGCACGTGGTCGTCGGCGTGTCGGGCGGCATCGCCTGCTACAAGAGCTGCGTGCTGGTCCGCCGCCTGGCCGAGGCGGGCGCCCGCGTGGACGTGATTCTCACCGAAGGGGCCGCCGAGTTCGTGCGGCCCCTGACGTTTGAGGCGCTGTCCGGGCGGCCGGTCCTGACGAGCCTGTGGACCCGGGACGCCGCGCTGCAGCACATCCGCCTGGCCCAGTCCCCCGATCTCATCCTCGTCGCGCCCGCCACCGCGAATCTCCTGGCCCGCGTGGCCCAGGGCCTCGGCGACGATCTCCTGACCACGCTCCTGCTCGCCCGCACGAGCCCGGTGCTCTTTGCCCCGGCGATGAACGACGAGATGTACGCCAATCCGGCGACCCAGGCCAACCTCGCAACCCTCGCGCGGCGCGGCGCCCGCTTCGTGGGCCCGGAGACCGGCGCCCTCGCCGAGGGGCCCTCGGACCGCCCGGGCCGGATGAGCGAACCGGAGACGATCCTGGCGCACGCCGCCCGCCTCCTCGGAAGCCGGCCTCCGCTCGCGGGGAAGCGGGTGCTGGTCACGGCCGGACCGACCCGCGAAGCGATCGATCCGGTACGGGTGGTGACCAATCGGTCGAGTGGGCGCATGGGGTACCGGCTGGCGGAAGCGGCCTGGGAGCGGGGCGCCGAGGTGACGCTCGTCAGCGGACCGGTGGATCTGCCGGCCCCGGTCGGCGCCCGCGTCGTCCGGGTCGAGTCCACCGCGCAGATGGAAGCCGCCGTCGCCGGGGAGCTCCCGGCCGCGGACGTCCTCATCATGGCCGCGGCCCCGGCCGACTACCGGCCCGCCGATCCCTCGGGCTCCAAGCGCCCGCGCCAGGAAGGTGCCGCCTCGATCCGCATGGAGCCCACCGCGGATATCCTCGCGGCCACGCTGGGCGCGCGGAAGCCGGGGGCGGTGATCGTGGGCTTCGCGCTCGAGACCGGGGACGCGGTCGAGAAGGGCAGGGCCAAGCTGGCCCGCAAGCAGCTCGACCTGATCGTGGTGAACGATGCCCTCGAACCGGGGGCGGGCTTCGAGGTCGACACCAACCGGGTGGTGATTCTCGACCGTTCGGGCGGGACCCGCGATGTGCCGCTCGCGACCAAGCGCCAAGTGGCGGAGGCGATTCTCGATGCCGTCGAGGGCCGCCTTGCGCCCTGACCTCGCACGCTACCTGCGCCAGCAGATCGAGCTGGGCGGGGAGGAGGCGTACCTCGAAACCGTGCTGCGCCCCGGGACGCCGGCGGTGCAGGCTGTTCCGGGTTCCGAGTTCCAAGTTCCGAGTGTTACAGAGCAACCCCCCGCGGGTGACCCCATGCCTGGCAAGAGACTGGAGTTTCCGGCGGGATCCCAGGAATCTTCGAACCCGGAACCCGGAACCCGGAGCTCGGAACTCCCCAAGTGGCGCAAGGACGCGCCCCCGATCCCCGGCCCTGGTCTCACCATCGTACCGCCCGATCCGGGTCTACTGGGCGACACGGTCCACCAGGCCGCGTCACTGGAGGCGGTCGCGGGGCTGATCGGCGAATGCCGGAAGTGTGTCCTCTGCCAGACCCGGACCAACACCGTCCCGGGCGAGGGCAACCCCACTGCGCGCCTCATGTGCATTGGGGAGGGGCCTGGGGCCACCGAGGACGAGACCGGCCGTCCCTTCGTGGGGGCCGCTGGGCAGCTGCTGGACCAGATCCTGTCGGCGATCGAGTGCCCGCGGGAGACGGTCTTCATCGCCAATATCGTGAAGTGCCGCCCGCCCCAGAACCGCAAGCCCCTGCCGGACGAGGCGACCAGCTGCCTTCCCTACCTGCACCGCCAGATCGCGCTGGTGAAGCCGAGGGTGCTGCTCGCGATGGGTGGCACCGCGGCCGAGTGGCTGCTCAACACGAAGCAGAGCCTTGGCGGCCTGCGCGGGAAGGTCCACCGCTATGGCGACATCCCGCTGATCGTGACCTACCACCCCGCGGCACTGCTCCGCAACCCGAACTGGAAGAAGCCGACCTGGGACGACGTACGCATCGCGCGGCAACTGCTCGACCTGAAGTGACCAGCCCGCACCGCGGAGGCGCGGCGCATGGGGACTCGCCCTCGACGCGGCGGATTTCCACGCGGATGTGGAGTTGTGAGTTCCTGTGGATAGGGTGTTGAGAGGTCCTGCTACATTCGCCGCGTTGCGATCGGGTCTCGACGTCAATAAAGTTCGGTCTGCTGACCCGCGGCGCCCTCCTCCTCCAGCCGATCCACCGCCGGATTCATGACCTCGCTCTCGTCCTTTGGCTCTCCCGCCGATCCCGGAGTGACCGCCGAGCCGGTCCGCGGTGCGCCCTGGAGCAATGAAGCGGAGCAGGCGGTCCTGGGCGCCATGCTGCTCGACCAGGACGCCGCGCTCCGCGCGGTCGAGCTCCTGGACGACGCCCTGTTCTACAAGGAAGGCCATCGCCGCCTCTTCCGCGCCATGCGGCGGCTCATCGAGCGCCGGGTGGTGATCGACCACGTCACCCTGCGCGACGAGCTCGAGCGCCGCAGTGAGCTCGAGATCGCCGGCGGGGAGGTCTACCTCGCCGAGCTGATCGACGCGGCGGTCACCGCGGCCAACCTCGACGCCCACGCCGGTATCGTCCGCGAGAAGGCAGTCCTCCGGCAGCTGATCGAGAATGCCACCGCGATCGTCTCCCAGGCCTACCAGGGAATCCAGCCCGCCTCCGAGCTGCTCGACGAGGCGGAGTCCCGGATCTTCCAGATCTCCCAGTATCGGAAGGCCGAAGGCTTCTCCCGCCTCAAGGAGATGCTCTGGCCGACGATGGAGCGCATCGAAAAGCTCCACCAGGCCGGCAAACAGGTTACCGGTGTGCCGAGCGGTTTCAAAGATTTGGACGAGATGACGACGGGATTCCAGCCGTCGGATCTGGTGATCGTCGCGGCGCGCCCCTCGATGGGAAAGACCGCGTTCTGCCTCAACGTCGCGGCCCACGCCGCGAGTACCGGGGTGGGGACGGCCATCTTCTCGCTCGAAATGAGCAAGGAGTCGCTGGTACAGCGACTCCTCTGCGCCGAGGCCAGGGTCGACAGCCAGCGGGTGCGGCGGGGGACGCTGTCGGACACCGACTTCACGATGCTGGCGCGGGCCGCGGGTGTGCTCTCGAGCTGCCCGGTCTGGATCGACGATACGCCGGCGCTGACCCTGCTCGAGATGCGCTCCAAGGCGCGGCGCCTCAAGATGGAGAACGATCTGGGCTGCATCGTGGTCGACTACCTGCAGCTGATGCGGAGCCCGGCCTACGCCGAGAACCGGGTGCAGGAGATCTCGGACATTTCCCGGTCGCTCAAGGCGCTGGCCCGGGAGCTGGAAGTGCCGGTCATCGCGCTGTCGCAGCTCTCGCGCGCCTCGGAGCAGCGGGGCGGGGAACGGAAGCCGATCCTCTCCGATCTCCGCGATTCCGGCGCGATCGAGCAGGACGCCGACATCGTCCTCTTCATCCACCGGCCCGAGATGTACGAGCAGATCGACAAGGAAGGCAACAGCAACGAGGGGAAGGCCGAGCTGATCGTGGCCAAGCACCGCAACGGTCCCACCGGCACCGTGGATCTCTACTTCCACAAGCACTTCACCCGGTTCGCGAGCCTGTCGGACCGGGAAGAGGCGGACTATGGCTAAGCCCAGGTCCGTCTACCGCTGCACCGACTGCGGCCATGACCACCCCAAGTGGGTCGGGAAGTGCGAAGCCTGCGGCGCCTGGAACACCGTCGCGGAAGAACCGATCGCCGTCACGCGCACTCCCGCCGGCGGGCGGGGACGCGGCGCCGGCCCCGTGCCGGGGGGCACGCCACCGTCGCGCCTGCGGGATATCGCCGAAAGCCGCCTGATCCGCTGGTCCACCGGCCTCCCGGAGCTCGACTTCGTCCTCGGTTCCGGGATCGTCCCCGGGAGCATGACGCTGGTGGGCGGGGAGCCGGGGATCGGCAAGTCGACCCTGCTGCTCCAGGCCGCGGCCCGTCTCGAGGCCACCGGACGGAGGGTCCTCTACGCCAGTGGCGAGGAGTCTCCGGAGCAGATCCGGCTCCGCGCCGCCCGCCTCGAGGAGGATGCCGGGCCGGTGCACGTCCTGGGGGAGACCCGCCTCGAGGCCATTCTCGACGCGGCCCAGACCCTCGGCGCCGACCTGCTGATTCTCGATTCGATTCAGACGGTCTACACCGAGGCCCTCGAGAGCGCGCCGGGCAATGTCGGCCAGGTCAGGGAATGCGCCGCGCGTCTCATGCGGTTCGCCAAGGAAACCGGCGCCGCCGTTGTGGTGGTCGGCCATGTGACCAAGGGTGGCGGCATCGCGGGTCCCAAGACCCTGGAGCACATCGTCGACACCGTGCTCTACTTCGAGGGGGAGGCGACCCTCGACCACCGGCTCCTCCGGGCCACCAAGAACCGGTTCGGCTCGGTCGACGAAATCGGGGTCTTCTCCATGACCGGGCATGGCCTCGAGCCGGTCGCGAATCCCTCG
>DASZPT010000391.1:0-7077 GCA_035549935.1 Gemmatimonadales bacterium | reverse complement strand
GGCCGGAGCACTTCTGCTCCGGCCTCCGGCCTCCCGCCTCCGGCCTTATTTGATGTTGTTCACCACCAGCACCGTCGTCGCCAGGCTCGCGATGATCTGCGCCAGCGCCGCCGCCGTCGCCAGCCAGTCCTTCTTGTCGGCCGGATCCCGCTCCGGAACGAAGATCGCCCCGCCCGCCTCCGGGCTGGGCCGGCTGTCCGGCAGGAACCAGAACCGGGTGTGCACGCTCTCCACCTTGCCGGTGGGCTGCGTGACGTAGGCGCGGTTCTTGTCCGCCTTCCTGCTGTATCCCCCCGCCGCCGCGACGTAATACTCGAGTCCGCGCCCCTCGACGTAGGTCACCGACATCGGGGCGTTCACCGCACCGTTGACGTAGACCACAGGCGTGTACTCGGGGACGAAGATCGAATCGCCCCCCGACAGAATCAGGTTGTCCCGGTCCTTGGGGTCCTTGAGCACCCGGGTGAGGTCCACCCCGATGCGGCCCCCGCGGTCCGAGGTACGGAAGAAGCGGATGCCCTTGGGGTACGCTTCCTTGGTGAGGCCCCCGGCGCGGTTGATGAGGTCGAGCAGCCGGTCGGTGCGGGTGATGAGCGCGTAGCGGCCGGGGAAGCGCACCATGCCGGTGAGCGTCACGGTCCGCTGGAACTCCCATTCCGGCTGCCGGAAGATGAGGATGTTGTCGTACGGCTTGAGCGGGACTTCGGGGGCGCCGTTCGCCGGGGCCGCCTTGCCGGGCGGGCCCAGGTAGCGGCCGTCGGGATCCCGGTCGAAGACGTAGGTGCTGTCGAGCGGGACCCGGAACGTGGATGCGACCTGCCCGGCCTGGCGCACGCTGTCCTCGGGGAGCCGCGCGATCTCGGCCTCGCTCAGGAGCGCGTCCTCGGTGAGCCCATCGGCGGCGAGGAGCGCGTCCCGCAGGGTCATCCCCTCGCGATAGGGGACTCGGCCCGCCTTGCGGACCGCCCCGGTCACCGCCACGTAGCGGGGCGGGCGGAAGGCGGAGCGGGAGAAGACGGTGATCTCGTCGTCCTCGAGGAGCGGGAGGTCGTTCCCGATCGCGCCGGTCGAGTCGGCGAAGGCGCTCCGGAGCTGGATCCGGCTCGAATCGGGGAGGAGCCGGGAGACCAGGATCTGGCCAAGATAGACGTCGGGCTTGGGACCGCCGGCGAGGCGGATCGCCTGGCTGAGCCGCATCCCGTTGGTGTACCCGAGCGGGCCGGGGGTCCAGACGTTCCCCAGGACCTTGATCATGCTGCGGCGCCGTTCGGCGACCTTGAAGACGCTGACCGAGTCGCCGGGCGCCATCGGCATCGGCGGGCCGAGGCCATCGGTGAACTGGTCGGAGGCGACGTCGAGCACCACCCGGTCCCGGCCACCCGGCTCGCGCTGGGCCGGCGGCAGGATGCGGTCGATCTGGACCCGGCGCCGGAGTGCCGCCGCCTCGAAGCCCCCCGCCGCCTTGAGCAGGTCGCGCAGCGTCTCGTCCGGCTTGAGCTCGTAGATCGCCGGGCGGATCACCGCCCCCGCCACCTTCACGTGGGTCCCGCGTACCGGCACGAAGACGACGTCGCCATTCTCGAGGCGGGCGTCGTGCGAATTGTCGCCCCGGAGCAGGTAGTCGTAGAGGTCGAGGGAATCGACCAGTACCCCCGCGCGGCGGATCTCCACCCTCCGGAAGGAGCCGTTGATGGTCGGGCCGCCCGCGGCGTAGAGCGCGCCCATCGCGGTGCTCGCGGCGGAGATCTGGTAGGAGCCGGGCTTGGCGACGTCGCCGGTGACGAAGACCTGCACGGTGCGGAGCCGCGAGACCGTGACGGAGAAACGGGTGCTCGCGCCCTGGCCCCGGCGCACGCCGGAGTAGACCCGTCCCAGCCTGGTATAGAGCAGGTCCTCGAGCTGGGCCAGGGTGAGGTTGGCCACGTAGAGCTGGCCCACCTGCGGGATCGCGATGAAGCCCTCGCGGGTCACGAGGAGGTCGTGCGCCGCCTCGACGTCCCCGGTGAGGATCAGGATGAGCTGGTCGCCGGGTCCGAGCTTGTAGTTGGGGTCGACCGGGCCGCTCAGGAGCGGGTTGAAGAGCGACGTGCTCCGGCGGAAGACCGACATGCCGAAGACCCGGAGCACGCTGGCGGTATCGGCGAGCGAGTCCGCGCGGAGCGAGTCGGCCACCCGCTGGGCCGAATCGGTCAGCACCAGGAGGGAGTCGACCTCGTCGCTCCCGATGATGCCGAGGGTGCGGACCGCCTCGACGATGTCGGAGCCGGGCTTCGCCTGCTTCATCTGCGTGCTGTCGGCCCCGGCGAGGTAGGGGTCGAGCAGGTTCTCGGGGTAGCCGGCGGCGCGGAGCCGGGCACGGATCTGTTCGCGCGTGAGGCCCGAGGTGCCGATCCGTTCGCGGAGCTGCTGCACCAGGTCGGGCCGCGACTGGAGGATCTGGGCCGCGGCGGCGGGGCTCGGGAGCTGGCCGCCGGGGATGGGCAGGTTGGCCGGAGGCTGGGTCGGGACCTGGGCGTCGAGAGCACCGGCGGCGGCGAGTGCGAGGGTGCCGAGCACCCCGGCCAGCCGGCGGAGCGGGCGGCGCAAGTTGTTGGCGATCATCGGGCTATGAAGATGGGTCGGGCTGGGAGGGGGGTCAAGAGAACTACCTGGTCCCCAGCACCCGCTCCCAGAATTCCAGCGTCCGCCGCGCCACGGCGTTGTCCACGTACTCCGTCATCACGCGGAGGCGCGCCTCCTTGCCGAGGCGGGCCCGTTCCCGCGGAGCGTCGGCGAGGTGCTGCAGGGCGGCGGTGAGGGCGGGGACGTCGTCCTCGGGGACCACCAGGCCGGCGGTATCGACCAGTTCCGGCAGTGCGCCGGAATCGCTCGCCACGACCGTGACGCCATGCCCCATCGCCTCGACCATCGCCGGGTGGAAGGTCTCCACCCAGTTGGGGGTCGAGCGGGAGGGGACCACCAGGCAATCGACCTGGGGCCAGAGACCCCGGAGCTGGTCGGCGGGGATCGGACCGCGCCAGGTGATCCGGGAGGCGATCCCGAGCCGCTCGGCCAGCGCCTCGAGCTGCTCCTGGGCCGGCCCGCTGCCGACGACCGTGAGGCTCCAGCGGCCCAGCAGCTTCACGCAGGCGCGGAAGAGGGTATCGAGGCCCTTCTCGGGGACCAGGCGGCCCACGAACTCGATCGTGAGCTCGGCGTTGGCGGGGCGCTGGATCTCGAGCGGCGGGGTGAGGCCGAGCTGGGGGATCACGGTGACGGGGACCTTGGGGCGCCCGCGGGCGAGGAGGGAGGCCGCCAGCTTGTTGCCCCCGACGAGACCCCGGGCCCGGTCGAGGGTCCGCCTCCGGCGCCAGCGCTCGCGCAGGGTCTCGGTGCGGATCACGCTCTCCCAGGCGAAGAGGATCACCGGGATGTTGAGCTTCTGGGCCAGGCCGCTCGCCGCGGCGGCCGCCGGGGTCCAGGGATCCGCCTCGATGTGCACCACGTCGGGCCGGAAGTCACTGAGGAGGCGGCGGAGATCGCTCACCTTCCAGGTGACACCCTCGCCCCGGTCGGGGCGGACCGGGATGGGGACGATGCGGACACCGCCGTCGTTGCCCCAGCTCGCTTCCAGCAGGGGGCCGCGGGGCGTGGGGGACCAGCGGGCCGGGATCGCCACGGTGAGGGTGCAGCCGAGTCCGGCGAGGGCGCGGAGCTTCCCGCGGGTGGCCGGATCGATGTAGGTGTGGGAGACGATGACGGCGCGCATCAGGTGTTCCGCGTTCCGGGTTCCGCGTTCCGCGATGGCCGGGTGGCCGCGAGGTCGCCGGCTGAGCGGGCATTTGTGAGCATGCGCACGGAGGCAGAATAAGGTGCGGTGTGCCAAAGGGAAGGGGCACGCTAACGCGGAACTCGGAACGCGGAACGCGGAACTGGGAACGGCTGTTCTCCGTTGACTCTCCCCCACCCCGAGGCGAGACTTCCCTCCCGAATGCGCATCCTTCACCTCGCCAAGTACTACTGGCCCCGCTCCGGCGGCATGGAACGCGTGGTCCAGGATCTCGCGGAGGGCGCGGCCGCGGCCGGGCACGAGGTCTCGGTGGTCGCGGTCGAGAGCCGGATCGGCGGCCGGGTCGGGGGACAGCGGTCCACCGTGACCCGGGTCTTCTCGTTCGGGGCCCTGGGGTCCGAGGAGATCGCGCCGGGCTACCTCACCGCCGCCCGGCGCCGCGCCGATATCATTCATCTCCACCACCCGCACCCGCTGGCCGACGTGGCGAGCCTGCTCCGCAGCCGGCAGACGCCGCTGGTCGTCACCCAGCACCAGGATCTGCGGAGCCCGCGCTACCGCTTTCTCGCCCGGGCGGTGCTGCGCCGGGCGGCGGCGGTGGTGGTCCCGAGCCGGGCGCACCTCGCGCTGTCGCAGGAGCTCGAGGGCTTCGAGAACAAGACCGAGGTGATTCCCTTCGGGATCGACGAGACCCGCTGGGCCGACGTCGCCCGCCGCCCGCTCGACGCGCCGCCGAAGGCGCTGTTCATCGGCCGCCTGGTGAAGTTCAAGGGGCTCGACGTGCTGCTCCGGGCGCTGGAACGGGTGCCGGATCTGCGGCTCGATATCGTGGGCGCGGGGCCGGAGGGGCCCCGGCTCAAGACCCTGACCCAGGCGCTGGCCCTGGCCGACCGGGTGCGATTCTACGGAGAATACCCCGACGACGACCTGCCCCGGCGCATGGCGGAGGCCGACTTCCTGGTCCTTCCCTCGGTGACCATCGACGAGATGTTCGGCCTGGTGGTCCTCGAGGCGATGGCGGCGAGCCGGCCGGTGATCACGACCGCGGTGCCGACCGGTGTGCGCGAGGTGAACGTGCCGGGCGAGACCGGCCTCGAGGTGCCGGTGCACGACGTCCGCTCGCTGGCCGAGGCGCTCGACACCCTGGCGCGGGACCCCTTCAAGCGGGAAAAGATGGGGGACGCCGGCCGGGCCCGGGTGGAGAAGTACTTCACCCGTCAACTGATGACCGAGCGCCATGTCGCGCTGTACGAGCGGGTGATCGCTTACAATCAGGCGGGGGGGAAGTAGGGGGAGGCGTTCCGCGTACTCGGAACTCGGTACCCGGAACTCGGAACTCCCGGCTGCTGTTCGGGGCCCTTAGCTCAGTCTGGTTAGAGCAGAGGACTCATAATCCTTAGGTCCCGGGTTCAAATCCCGGAGGGCCCATCCGGCCGCCGCATCTCGACCTCGAGTACGGCGGTCGTGTCGTTTCTGCGCCACAGCGTGCCTCGTGACAATCCCCGCCCTCAAGTCTGCCGGTCCGCCGACGATACCAGACGCGTTTGCCATCAGCATTCCTTCACACTTCGAGCCGGTGCCGGACATGTTCAAGAACCTGACGTTGCGCCACCGCCTGCTGTCGGGCGCCGCGATTACCGCCGTGCTGGTGCTGCTCATCAGCGCCATCGCCTTCCGCGGGATCATCCGGATCAACCGCGCGGATACCGCGCTCTACGAAGGGAATACCGAACCGCTCGGCACCCTGGTCGACCTCACGGAGAAGTTCCAGCGGGTGCGCGGCACGCTCAAGGACGTCATGCTGGCGAAGACGCCCGCGGCGCGCCACGAGAAGATCGAGCATGTGCTGGAACTGGCCCGGAGCCAGGACAGCCTGACCCAGGCGTTCCGGCAGCGTCCGATCTCGGACTCCACCGCGGCCGCCGTCGCGGCGTTCGAGCGCCGCAACGAGGGCTTCCGCCGGGTGATGGACGAGGCGCTCCGGGTCACCGACCTGGGCCGGATCGACGAGGCGACGCGGATGATCCTGGGCCCGGTGCGGGACTCGGGGATGGCGACGCAGGAGGCGCTGAGCAAGGCGACCGACGTGACGATCGCGGCGGCGCAGGCGAGCTCGGATGCGAACAGCGCGCTGGCCGCGCGCACCATGCTCGTGATGGCGATCGGGGCTTGCCTCTGCGTGCTCTTCTCGGTGCTGAGCGGGTGGCTCATCGCCCGGGCGGTGACGCGGCCGGTGCAGGCGCTGGCCCGCGCCGCGGACCAGGTCGCGGCGGGGAACCTGGCCGTGGACCTGGCCATCGAGTCGCAGGACGAGGTCGGGCAGCTGGCCGGCTCGTTCCGGCGGCTGATCGCGACCCAGGAGGCGCTGGCCCGGGAGATCGCGGCGCTGATCGAGGCGGCCCGGAGCGGCCGGCTCTCGGAGCGGGCCGATGCGACCCGGTTCGAGGGGACGTTCCGCGAGCTGTGCGCCGGGGTGAACCAGATGCTGGACGAGACCCTGCGGCCGATGCAGGAGGGGACGCGGGTGATGCAGCGGATCGCGCGGGGCGACCTCTCCGCCGCGGTCACCGGCGCCTACCAGGGCGATCACGAGCTGATCAAGACCAACCTCAATGCGACCATCGCGGTGCTGCAGCGCCTCGTGGCCGAGACCGGCCGGCTCATCGAGGCGGCCCGCTCGGGGCAGCTGTCGGCGCGGGCCGACGCGGAGAGCTTCGAGGGGGCCTACCGCGAGCTCTGCGCCGGGATCAACCAGATGCTGGACGCGACGCTGCGGCCGGTGGAGGAGGGGACCCGGGTGCTGCAGCGGCTGGCGCGCGGCGACCTCTCGGTGCGGGTGAACGGGGAGTACCAGGGCGATCACCAGCTCATCAAGACCCACCTCAACGACACGATCGAGGTGCTGGGCCGGCTGGTGACCGAGACCGGCCGCCTGATCCAGGCGGCCCGCGAGGGACGGCTCGACGAGCGGGCCGAGGCGGCCGGCTTCGCCGGGACTTACCGCGAGCTCTGCGAGGGGCTCAACGCGGTGCTCGATGCCGTGTCGGAGCCGCTCCGCGAGGGAGGCGAGGTGCTGACCCGCATCGCCGAGCGGGACCTCACCGCCCGGATGAGCACGCGGTACCAGGGAGAGTACGCCGTCATCGCCCGGGCGATCAACGCCATGAGCGTGGATCTCTCCTCGGCGATCGCCGGGATCGCCGGGAACGCCACGGCGCTGGCGGGCGCCTCGGAAGAACTGGCCGCGGTGAGCACCCAGATGAGCAGCAACGCGGAGGAGACCTCGGCCCAGTCGAAGACGGTCTCCG
>DASZPT010000390.1:0-9056 GCA_035549935.1 Gemmatimonadales bacterium | reverse complement strand
CCCGCCGCTCCCGGAGGAGATCGATGTACCTCCTGATGCTCGCACTGCATGCTGTCGCACCGGGTCCCGACCCCACGGGCACCTGGCGCGCCGCGCTGGATCTCTCCGGGGGTGAGCTTCGCTTCGGCATGCTCGTCGAAGGGAGCCCCGGGCGCTGGAGCGCCCGGCTCTGTAACGGCACCGAGTGCCAGCCATTCAGCGCGGTGCGGGAAGCGGGGGACAGCCTGGTATTCGAACTCGCGGATTACGGTGCGACCATCAGCGCGCGGGTCGTCGGAGACTCCCTGGTGGGGAGCTATCACAACGTGGGGCGCCGGGGACCTCGCACGATTCCCTTTCGCGCCTCGCGCGGCCACTGGACCGCGCGGCCGGCGAGCGCCGCCCTGGAGGGAAGCTGGGACGCGTGGTTCCAGGGCGCCGTGGAAGCCACGCCGAGAATCATCCGCCTCGAGAACCGGCGGGGCGCGCTCGAAGGGACGATCATATCGAATTCGGGGGACTACGGACACTTCTGGGGCACCGCGGTCGCCGACAGCTTCGCGATCGCCCACTTCGACGGGTCGTACGTCTACCTGCTCGCGGGCCGGATCGCGGGCGACACCCTGCGGGGAACCTTCCACGCCGGCCTCCGGGGCCAGACCCCGTTCGTCGCCATCCGCTCGACCGGCGCGCCGCATCTCACGCCGCCCACGGCGGTCGTCACCACCGACAGCCTCACCCGGTTCGGCTTCACCTTCCCCGACCTCGACGGGCGGCCGGTCTCACTCGACGACCCGCGGTTCAAGGGCAAAGTGGTCCTGGTCGACATCTTCGGGAGCTGGTGCCCCACCTGTCACGATGCCGCCCCGTCGCTGGTGCAGCTCTACCGCGACTACCACGGGCGGGGCCTCGAGGTGATCGGCGTCGCCTTCGAGGCGATCGGTGACACCGCGGTCGACGCGCCGCTGGTCCGCCGCTATCGCGACAAGTTCGGCATCCCCTTTCCCATCCTCATGGGCGGGACCAGCGATCAGGACGCGGTAAGCGAGGCCCTCCCCGCACTCCAGGGCGCGATCGCGTTTCCGACGACGATCTTCATCGGGAAGGACGGGCGGGTCCGCCGGATTCACGCGGGGTTCTACGGGCCGGCGACGGGGGCGCAGCATGCGGCGGTGGTGCGGGAATTCCGCGAGACGGTGGAGCGACTCCTCGCGGAGTAGGGCCGAGGGCCCGTGGCCACAAGCCCCCGGCCCCGAGCTATCTACTGTTCACCGACACCCCTCCCGCCTCCCGGTCCACCTTGAGCCCGATCCACTCCCCCGCGATCGCGTGACCGGGGACGCCGCAGAGCAGCCAGTACCACCCTGCCTGGTCGGCGGTGAAGGTCGTGACGTCGCGCTGATTCGGCTTGAGACCGGCGGTGACGGCACGGCTCATGGCATTCTCCAGCGCGGGGCGCCCGCCCTCGGTGGGGAGCTTCTCCCGCTCGGCCATCAGGACCAGGCTGTGGCTGGCGGTGGAGTCATGGTTCACCCAGGTCCACTTCACGGTCCAGCCGAGGGGCACGACCACCTGGACCCCTCCGTGGTCGTACCCCGCGAGGGTGGCGCTCCCGTGCGGGCCGTTGCCGCGGACCTCGAGGTCGAGGCTCACGCTGCGGCCGGCACTGTCGACCTGGATCCACTGGGGCAGCTGGGCCGAGGCCGACCGGGCGGCCGACACGAAGCCCCACACCATCAGCAGCACACCGCACTTCCGCATGTCGATCATCCCGAGGACGTTGGCGTTTTTGACCGCGTGAGGATAATGTATGCGCTCCCAGCCGTCACCGCCGGTCGTCCACGCGCTCCCGCCCGCACTCACCAGCTCCACCGAGGTCCGCTGATGGGATTTCTCGACAAGGAACGGATCGTCGCCAAGCCGGGCTTCAACCGCTGGCTGGTGCCCCCCGCGGCCCTGGCGATCCATCTCTCGATCGGGATGGCCTACGGGTTCAGCGTCTTCTGGCTGCCGCTCTCGCGGGCGATCGGCATCACGGCGCCCGTCCAGTGCCCGGCGGACATGAGCTTCCTCGAGCGGACCTTCGCCACCACCTGCGACTGGAAGCTCAGTATTCTCGGCTGGATGTACACCCTCTTCTTCGTCTTCCTGGGCAGTTCGGCGGCCATCTTCGGCGGCTGGCTCGAACGGGTGGGCCCGCGGCGCGCGGGGATCGTGGCGGCATTCTGCTGGGGCGGCGGCTTCTTCATCTCGGCACTGGGGATCAAGCTCCACCAGATCTGGCTCCTCTGGCTCGGCTCCGGGGTCATCGGCGGCTGCGGTCTCGGGCTCGGGTACATCTCGCCTGTGTCCACGCTCATCAAGTGGTTCCCGGACCGGCGCGGCATGGCCACCGGCATGGCGATCATGGGGTTCGGGGGCGGGGCGCTGATCGGCTCCCCCCTCGCCGACATGCTCATGAAGCGGTTCGCCACCCCCACCTCGGTGGGCGTGCTCGAGACGTTCCTCGTCCTGGGGACTGTGTATTTCATCGCCATGCTTCTCGGCGCCTTCGGTTACCGCATCCCGCGCCCCGACTGGCGGCCCGCCGGATGGGTCCCCACGGTGACCGCGAACGCCATGGTCACCACCCGGCACGTGCACGTGAAGCAGGCCTGGCGGACGCCCCAGTTCTGGCTCCTCTGGGCGGTGCTCACCCTGAATGTCAGCGCCGGCATCGGGGTGATCGGGATGGCGAGCCCGATGATCCAGGAGGTCTTCGGCGGGAAGCTGATCGGGGTGACCGGCGCCCTGGCGGACCTGACCGCCGACCAGAAGGCCCAGGTCGCCACTATCGGCGCCGCCTTCGCCGCCCTGCTCAGCTTCTTCAATATCGTGGGACGGTTCTTCTGGGCTTCGCTCTCCGACTTCATCGGGCGCAAGCGGACCTACATGATCTTCTTCGTCCTGGGAACGGTGCTCTACGCGTCCGCGCCGAACGCGGGGCGGACCGGGAGTGTGGCGCTCTTCGCCGGGATCTTCTGCATCATCCTCACGATGTACGGCGGCGGGTTCGCGACCATCCCGGCCTATCTCGCCGACATGTTCGGCACCCAGTTCGTCGGCGCCATCCACGGGCGGCTGCTCACCGCCTGGTCGACGGCCGGGATCCTGGGCCCCGTGCTGGTGAACTACATCCGCGAGTACCAGATCAGCCGCGGCGTGCCCAACGCCCAGGCCTACAACACGACGATGTACATCCTCGCCGGGCTCCTGGTGGCGGGGTTCGTCTGCAACCTGCTGGTCCGGCCGGTGAGCGACCGCTACTTCATGTCGGAGAGCGAGCTGGCCGCCGTGCGCGGGGCCAAGTAGGTCGACGGAACTCGGACCCAGCTGGCCTGTATCATTCCTTGAGGAGATCGACACGTGGCCGACGAACAGGAACCCCCTCCCAGCGCCTTCAGCTGGGTCCAGGTCGCTGCCGGCTGGATCCTGGTGGGTGTACCGCTCCTCTGGGGCATCTTCATCACCTTCCAGAAGGCCGCCCTGCTGTTCCGTTGAACGGCCTTGACGCCATTCCGGGTCGGGGAATATTGAAGGCAGCCCGAAAATCGTCCGTCGCATCGCGTCATCGAGGCGGCCTCCTGGCCGGGGCCGCCGCAGGGCTCTCGGGACTCTCTCTCGCAGTTTCCTCTTCTCTCATCAGGAGACCGTGCTCATGTGTCGCAGTGCGCGCGTGGGGCTGTCCATGCTGCTCCTTGGAGCCATGGCCGGCACCCTGTCGGCCCAGGCGAACTGGACCACTTACGGCGGCAATGACTGGAACCAGCGGTACAGCACCCTCACCCAGATCAACACGGTCAACGTCCGGACCATGGTCCCCCGGATGGTCTTCCAGACCGGGATCAGCCGGCTCGGCAGCTTCGAGAACACCCCGGTCGTGGTCGACAACATGATGTACGTGACCACGCCCTACAACACGGCGATCGCGTACGACCTCAACACCGGCAAGCAGGTCTGGCGCTACGAGCACAAGCTCGGCACCACGATCTTCTGCTGTGGCCCGAACAACCGCGGCGTCGCGGTGCACGGCCCCCACGTCTACATGGGCACCCTCGACGCCCGCCTGATCGCCCTCGACCGGATGACCGGCGAAGTGGCCTGGGACATCGAGGTCGCCGACCCGGCGTTCGGGTACAGCATCACCCACGCCCCGCTCGTGATCGGGGACAACGTGATCGTCGGCGTGTCGGGCGGCGAGTACGGCATCCGCGGCCATGTGACCGCGTACAACGCCGTGACCGGCGAGCAGGTCTGGCGCTGGTACTCGATCCCGGCCCCCAAGGGTGACCCGACCTTCGACGAGGTGGCCCCGAACGGCTGGTGGGGCACCTGGCCGACCCACACCGCCGACGGCGCCGACCTGCACCGGAACGTGTCGGCCGAGAAGGCCGACAGCGCCAAGTACGGCGATGCCTGGACCCGGGGCGGCGGCGGCGTCTGGATGACGCCGGCCTACGACAAGCAGCTCAACATGATCTACGTCGCGGTGGGGAACCCCTCGCCGGACCTCGATGGCGCCATCCGTCCGGGCGACAATCTCTACACCGACTGCGTGGTCGCGATCGACGCCTCGACCGGCAAGACCAAGTGGTACTACCAGACGGTGCCGCACGACGTGTGGGACCTCGACGCCGTGTCGCCGCCGGTGGTGACCACCATCGCGGGCAAGAAGGTCGTGGTGCACGCCGGCAAGACCGCGTGGGTGTATGTCCTCGACGCCGCCACCGGCAAGCTGGTGCGGAAGACCGACAACTTCACGCCGCAGGAGAACATGTTCGCCCTGCCCACGCCGCAGGGTACCCGGATGCTCCCCGGCGCGAACGGCGGCTCGGAGTGGTCCCCGATCTCGATCGACCCCCGGCTCAACTACGCCTTCGTGACCGGCCTGCACCAGCCGATGAACTACATCACCCACAACGCGCCGTGGGAGAAGGGCCGGCTCTGGCTCGGCTCCGCCTTCGTGGCGATCCCGGGTGAGGAGCAGTGGGGCACCTACACCGCCATCAACCTGGCCACCGGCAAGATCGCCTGGCAGCAGAAGGTGCCGCAGCCCATGATGGGTGGCGCGCTCTCGACCGCCGGCGGCCTCACCTTCACCGGCGAAGGCAACGGGAACTTCAACGCCTTCAACTCGCGCACCGGCAAGCTGCTCTGGCAGTTCAACGGCGGCGCGGGGTGCAACAGCGCCCCGATGAGCTTCAGCTTCAAGGGTGAGCAGTTCATCGCGGTGGCCTGCGGCGGGAACTTCCAGCTCAACTACCCGCTGGGCAACTCGGTCTACGTGTTCGGCCTGCCGAAGCCCTACATGGCCAAGTAGGCATCGATCGCCCGGTAGCACTAGCTTTGCAGGCGGGAGCGTCCGAATGGGCGCTCCCGCCTTTTCCTCTCCAGGGGAGCGTGGAATGCCTCATTTGCGGGACAGAGTGACGCTGCTGCTGGGTCTGGCTGTCGCGGTGCCGGCCAGTCTGGCCGCCCAGGGATCGGGCGCGGCCGCGCCGGATACCACCTGGCTCAAGTGGAACGCGACGACGAAGACCGCGACCTTCAAGCTGGTGGCCGGCATCCCCGGCCGGGCCAAGAGCCCGTTCAACTTCAACGGCTACACCGACGGAGACCTGACGCTGACGGTGCCCGAGAACAGTACGGTGGTTTTCAACTTCGTGAACGACGACGGCACCCCGCACAGCGCCGAGGTCATCGACGGGGCGGGACCGATTCCGAACATGGCGCCGGACCAGCCCGCCATCCCGCGGGCCTACACCAAGGCCGTGAGCGAGGGGATCGCGCAGTTCGGCACCGACGTGGTGCGGTTCAAGGCCTCGCCGGTGGGGAGCTACCGGATCTTCTGCGGGGTCCCGGGGCATGGGTTGTCGGGGATGTGGATCCGGCTGGAGGTGAGTGCGGCGGCGGCGGTCCCGAGCCTGGCGGAAGCGACTGGGAGGTAGGTTCGCGGCGCAGATTGCACCGTCGGGGATTACGACCACTCGAGGCGCCTTTGGCCCAGCGCGGTATTCGATGGAGCGTGGGTGGGGGCGCCGATACCCGAGCAATTTTATGGGAATTAAGACCCTCTGGGTTGCGGCTACGGCCGGACTCTGTATCTTGGTACCGTCTCGGGAGATAGCGGAACCGGCCTGGCTCAAGCTCGACGGGCAAGACTGGCGGCGGCTCTCACCAGAGGCAAAGCAGGCCTACCTAGCGGGCTTCCTCGCCGGCGCAGCAACGGCCGAAGCCATCGACGCTGGGACCGCGGACTCCGCTGGACTGCGCCAGTCTCTCGATAGTCTGAGCCGCACTGGGTTCCGGTTCCCCTACAGCCCCTCCGTCTACGGGGCGCGCGTCGATGATTTCTATTGGTATGAAAATCAGCGCATCCTTCCACTCTGGTACGCCCTCTGGGAGGTGAATAACCGGCTCCGCGACCCGTCGCACGGGAGGCAGTGAGCAGTCAATTGACGTTGTCTGACCTGTAGCATCTCGATGGTGCAGTGACCTAGTCGTCCTGAAGCGAGCAGTTCGATTCAGTCCTCTTCTCAGGAGAGCACCACATGAAGCGCAGCGCTCTGTTGTTCGGGGCCCTGATGGTTGGCGCGGCGAGCGGCGCCAATGCTCAGGCACTCACGATGCAGATGAGCAACGGCTGGACCTTCGGGTTCGCCGGCAACGTGAACATCTTCGCGCAGTATCAGAGCCAGTCGAAGAGCGGCAACACCCCCGCCGGCCTCGTGGGTATCGGCGGCAAGGGGTTCTACTACGGCACCGGCCTCCTGCCTTCGTTCGCGACCTTCACCGCGAAGGGCAAGGAAGGCAACACCGACCTCGGCGTGCAGTTCGGCTTCGCGCCCCAGGTGCAGTGCGGTGGCGGCAATCACGACTGCTTCGGTGGTGAGTTCTCCGGCGCCTCCATCGATATGCGTCAGGTGTTCATGACCGTTGGCGGCAGCTGGGGTACCATCCTCGCCGGCCGTGAACTCGGCGTCTATCAGCGCCAGAACATCCTGAACGACCAGACCCTCTTCGGCGTCGGCGGCGGCGGGATCGCCCCCCGGGGCACCACCCTGGGCCGCATCGGGTTCGGCTACATCTATCCGAACTTCGTCGCCCAGATGACCTACAGCACTCCGGCCGGTCGGCCCGGCTCGCTCTCCATCGGCCTGATGGATCCGAGCAACGTCGGCCCCTACACCACTCACCAGATTCCGCGGCTCGAGGCGGAAGGCTCGTACAAGTCCGGCAACATCCTGGTGTTCGCCAGCGGCACCGTCCAGAACAGCAAGAGCGCCCCGAGCGGCGGCGAGAGCAAGACCGCGTACGGCGCGGCCGGCGGCATCACCTACAAGACCGCGACCTTCTCGGTGCACGGCTCGGGCTACTATGGCCGCGGCGTGGGGACCACCCTCATGTTCGGCGATGACGGTGCGGACGATACCGCCTGCGCCACCGGCGTCACCGACTGCCCGGACCTCACCAAGTCGTACGGCTTCTATGGCCAGCTGACCTTCACCCCGGCCAACAGCAAGGCGACCTTCGCCGGCAGCTATGGCTCGAGCTTCATCAAGGGCTCGACCGGCAGCCAGCGCCTGGAGAACTCGCTCATCTCGGGCGGCATCTACTACCAGGCCACCAAGTCGCTCAAGGTCGTGGGCGAGGGCAACTACATGTGGAGCAAGCTCAAGGAAGGCGGCTTCGACAAGAACAAGGCCTTCACCGGCGCCTTCGGCCTGATGCTGTTCTACTAACCGGTGCCCGCTGCGGTGCCGCCGGGGTTCGCCCTGGCGGCTGCCGCCGCGAACACCACCCGACGGCCTCCCTTCCCGGGAGGCCGTTCTGTTATGTTCTCACCACGTCAGAACCCCCAGGGATCCCCGATGCGAATGCTTGTCACTGTCGGCCTGCTCCTCACCTCGGCGTGCGCCAGCAGCCTCTACAATCACTATGCGGGCCCGGCGGCGAAGGCGCCCGCCGACGTCTATGAGTGCGTGAAGGAACAGATGAAATCCCTGGGGTACGCCAGGAAGCAGTACGACGATACGGCCCGGCTCTACATCGGGGAGAAGGTGACCCGGGAGTCCGTCTCGAGCGGACTGTACAAGGAGACCATCCACCAACTCGAGACCCGCGTGAAGGAGTCGGGGGGGGCCGCGGAGCTCGATATCATCGCCCGGACCTACGATATCTTCGCCACCGCCCGTGGCGACGACCGGCAGGAGCGGAAGGCGTCCGAACGCGTGCAACTCGATGCGAGGAACCTGGGACAGGCCTGCACCGCCCCGTAATCGCCTTTCGAGGGGAGCGGCCTGCGGGGTGGTCGCTCCCCTTGCTTGATGGCCATTTTCATCTGCTCGGTTGAAAACCGTGGCTTCCGCCATGGACCGGCAACCGGGGTGGGCGCTACCTTAGACCCCGTTCACGATCCGTGGCCCGTTCCGGGGTGCCCTGATGTCCGTTCCGCTGATCCAGCTCACCCGCAGCCCCGCCCCGGCCGGCGCTCCCGACCCCGCCGCCTCCGGCGTCCCCGTTCTGCCCCTGGTCCGCAAACCCTCCTGGCTCAAGGTGAAAGCGCCGGGCGGGGATAACTACATCCGGATCAAGGGGATGATGCGGGAGTTGGGCCTCCACACCGTCTGTGAAGAGGCCCGTTGCCCGAACATCGGGGAGTGCTGGGAGCACAAGGCCGCGACCTTCATGATCCTGGGCGACGTGTGCACCCGGAATTGCGCCTACTGCGCCGTCGCCCATGGAACCCCCGCCCCGTTCGATCCGGTGGAGCCGGTGCGCCTCGCCGAGGCGGTGGCCCGGATGGGGCTGGCCCACGTGGTGATCACCTCGGTGGACCGGGACGACCTGCCCAACGGCGGCGCCGAGGCGTTCGCCGGCTGCGTCACCGAGATTCGGAAGCGGCTGCCGGAGACGACGGTCGAGGTCCTGATCCCGGACTTCAAGGGGTCGGAGGCGGCGCTCCAGATCGTCGTCGACGCGCGGCCCGCCATCCTGAATCACAACCTCGAGACCTGCGCCCGGCTCTACCGCCTGGC